>JAUUZY010000001.1 GCA_030592015.1 Candidatus Peregrinibacteria bacterium
GATGTAATGGAAGATTACTTCATAGTAGTTCCAGAACTCAGTTAGAAGAACTTGTGCTTAAAAACAGGCCTGTGCTCACGCACACCATTCATAAGCTTTGAGAACGCAATAAGACCATGCTCAAAGGTTCTTTCTGAAAACAACCCACTACACACAGCATTAAGCAAAAAGTCCAAAACTTTAGCCCAATTTTCATCATATTTGCCCTTCCAGATACCAAGAACTTTCCTAACAAAATCCGCACCACGTGCCTTCATAGCAATCACATACCTATCACGGTGCTCAATCACATGTAAAAGCAGATTGTCATTTGCAATTACAATAAAATCAAAAATTTTCTCCCACGAATCATCATATTTTGCAGCAGTAACCTCCAATATATCTCTCAAATGAGTCATCCCATGCTTGATATACGTATCATCAAAGAAACTCGGACTAAAATTAACGCATTTCTGCAATAAATCCTTTTCAAAAATCAAATAATCAAAGATCACCTGCCAATCATCCTCTGAAACCTTAAGATACTCTTTCAAAGAAGTCGGCCCATGTACAATATAACTTTCTATAACAAAATCCTCCCTACCAAAGACATGTTTCTTCAATACTCTATTTTTCTCTGATTTGTGCGGCATAAGTCTTAGATTAGTGTTTACCAAAGCTGTGGATTATATACAGATTCAAGATTTTGTCAAGGGGGTGATATAAACAAAGATCTCGTCCCGGGACGAAAAAGGAAGAGCGAGTCCATCTTAGCCTTGACAGATTCATCATTTTGAGCGATAATTCATCGCTATCAATCGAATCACATAAATCAACGAAAATGTTCAAGATTAAAGCAATTAGCCTAATAGTACTTACAACATTCATTTTTTCTGCATGCGAACTGGAGAATCCTTTTGCAAAAGAAGAAGAAACACCTATAGAAACAGTAAAAACAGAGAAAATAGCGCGATTTATAGAGAAAAATATCGATAAGGAAGACACTTTCACCCTAGGAGAGGATAAAGCAGAGATAATATTCACCTCTACAGGCACAGCAAGCGCATCAAACACAGCGCATGTAATTCCTCAAACAAGCGGTGAAATCACTGAAATGAAGGTAGAAATCGGAGATAGCGTAAATGAGAACACTCCCCTATTCACATTAGGGAATTCTTTGAGTACTACAATCAATGCAATTCAGTACCAATCAGCGCTAGATAGCCTAAATATCGCTCAACAATCACAAAACTTAACTGCAATTTCAGCAGAAACAACAATAAATGCAGCCCAAATTGGACTGGCAATGACAAGAGACGTATACCAAAATACTCTAACTACAAAGATAAACGCTAAAAGAATATTCGAAGAACAATTAAAAAGCGTAGATCTTGCACTTGAAACTGCCGAAGACAATTACGAAGATGTAAGAGATGCCTACAATGACGCAAAAGACGCCCTAGAAGACGCTGAAGACAGCGGCATTACAGAAGCAATAATCGCAGCTGAAGCACGGCTGGAAGGAGCAAAAATGGCCAAAGACAATGCAAGGTTTGGAGCAGAACAAGCAGAAAACAGCATTGGGCAAATAGAAGAAAACTATTACGCACAAGTTGATCAATTGGATTTTGCTATAGAAAGTGCCTATACACAAGAAAAATCGGCTGAAACACAACTGATAGCAGCTCAAAATGCGACTACTCAACAAGAGCTAGGAGCAATAAACCAGGTGCTACAAGCAGAAATGGCTGCTCAAATAGCCAGAGTAAACGCTGATATAAACACAGTAAAAGCACCAATTAGCGGAATAGTTACCGAAATCCTCGTAAAAGAAGGGAATTTCGTAAATCCGGGACAAGCGGTAATAAAAATATCTCAAACAGATACCCTATTGATAAAGACTCAAATCAACCAATCTGAAGCAAGATTGATCACAGTAGGTAGCGAAGTGGAGCTGGAAAACGACAACGGCACAACCACAGGACTAATTACTTCAATTAATCCGACACTAAATCAAATGACAAAAAAGGTAGAACTCGAAATAGAAACAGGAGCAAACAGCAAAATTGTTTCCGGAGATTTCCTTAGAGTAAATTTCAGTCCAAAGATAAGAAAACAAATTTTCATTCCTCTAAACAGTATATTTATAAAAGAAGGAAAAAAATTCGTACGAGTCATAACAAGTAAAAACGAAATAGATCACAAAGAAATAACTGTAGCAGATATAATGGGCGAATTCGCAAAAATTCAGTCAGGACTAGATGGCGATGAAACTATTGTAAAAGCATCTACAACATTTCTAGACGAAGGAGATAAAGTAAAAATTGCTAGCAAATAATTCTTATGACAGAAAAAGATCAAGAAAAACTAGCAAAGATAAAAAATAGCCCATGGTCATTCTTCATAAACAGAAGACCTGTAGCCTGGTTATTGGTTATCGCCATAATAGCCTTTGGACTTACAGCTGTTATGGGATTGCCTCGTGAAATGCAACCTGAGATAGACATCCCCATTGCATCAGTAGCAACAATGCTTCCTGGTGCAAGCCCGAGTGACACTGAGTCATTAATAACAGAGCCGCTAGAAAAAGAAATTGCCACAATTTCGGATATAAAAAGTTTAAGCTCAAGTTCAGGGTTCGGATCATCAATTATAATGATAGAATTTGAAGCTAACACTGACCTAACTCAAGCAATTCAAGAACTAAAAGACGCAGTAGACAAAGGAAAAAGTGAACTGCCGGAAGATGCTACAGAACCAATGGTTGTAAGGGCAGAAGCAAATGAATTTTCTATCATCACTTTTTCATTAATCGGTGATCGACCACTTTATGAGCTCACTGAAATTGCAGAAACCATCCAGGATGAACTGGAAAAAATATCAGGAGTCTCCTCTATCGATCTTGTGGGAGGACAGAAAAAAGAAATAAGAGTAACTCTGGATCAAAAGAAAGTAGAAGGCTTTGGATTAAATATTCAAGACATTTCAAGCATAATAAAACTTTCAAACCACAATCTTCCAATAGGAATAACACAAATAGAGAACCTTAACTATTCAATCCGTGTAGATAATTTATATAAAGATTTAAGTGAAATCAGAGACATTCCAATCATAACGATAAATCAAACTAGCCCTCCAACAACTATTTTTCTAAAAGACATAGCGAGCGTAGAAGAACTTTATCCGGACGAAAGCCGAATTACAAAATTTTCAATAGACGGACAAGAATCAAAAAGAACTATCTCGTTAAGAGTAAATAAAAAAAGCGGAACTAATTTAATAGAAATCGCAGATGCATCAAAAGAAAAAATTGAGGAATTACAAAATTCTGAACTTATACCAGATGATGTAGAAATTAGTGTAAGCAACGATAATTCATTTTTCATAAGAACAGATTTGGGAATCCTTACAAAAAATGGGATACAAACAACAGGACTAATCATATTACTTTTATTCCTTGCACTCGGACTAAAAGAAGGACTAATAGCAGGGCTATCAATCCCCCTAACCTTCCTTGTTGCATTTATAATAATGGATCTAACAGGAAGTACCATAAACAGTCTTTCACTATTTTCATTAGTGATAGCACTCGGACTGATGGTAGACACAGCCATAGTGATAATGGAAGGAATACACGAAAACCTAAAAAAAGGATATACACCAAAGGAGTCCGCCATGTTGTCTGTAGACACATATAAATGGCCATTAATTGCAGGAACATTAACAACTATATTTGCATTCGTGCCAATGTTACTTGTTAGTGGAATGCTTGGGCAATTTCTAAAAACTTTGCCAATCACAATTTCAGCAGCATTGTTTGGATCACTTTTTATATCATTAACTATTGGTCCTTCAATCTCTGTAAAATTTCTAAAAACCAAGAGTACAAAAAAATACACAAGTATTTTGGAACCAATGTTTAAATGGATTGGAAAAATGTTTCATAAATTTATCCATGGATTAATAAAAAGAAGAATTTTTAGATTCCTAACAATATTAATATCGTTAGTACTTTTCGCAGCCAGTATGGCCCTACCTATAACAGGTCAACTTGCAGTAGAAATGTTCCCCAAAACCGACGTTCCATATTTTATAGTAGACATAGAAGCTCCAAAGGGAATAATTATTGAAGAAACAGAAAAGGCCACAGAAAAAGCTGAAGAAATAGTATATAACATTCCGGAAGTTAAAAGCTTCCTTACAATAATCGGATCAAGCCAAGCACAAGCATATACGGACATTATTGAAGTAGGAGGTGGAACAAGCTCGAATGTTGCAAACATAACAGTAAATCTTATTCCATCGGAAGAAAGAGAAAAACGAAGTTATGAAATAAGTGAAGAATTGAGAAAAGAATTCAAGAAAATAACTGATTCAAAAATAACAATCAGAGAAATAACTGAAGGTCCACCAACAGAAGCTCCAATAAACATAAAAATAAATGGAGAAGAATTGGATGTACTACAAGAAATAGCTACAAAAGTTGAAGAAATAATAGAAAGTATTCCGGAAACTACAAATATAAATACTACACTCACACCAGGGCTAAATGAATTTAAATTTACATTAGATAGAAATAAACTCTCATACCACGGACTATCTGCTATGCAAGTTTCAGGCACCATAAGAAACGCATTGCAAGGAATCAACTCCACAGAAATAAAACTTGGAGGTGAAGAATTGGATATAATTGTGAAATACGATCTATTAGGAAAAAACAACACAACAGTTGTCTCAATCGATGAATTGAAAAATTTCAAAATACAAAGTCCAAAAGGATACGCAGTAAGCCTGGGAGAACTTGGAAACTATGAATTGGGAGAAAGCCTATCATCTATATCTCGTGAAGAACAAAAAAGAGTAGTGAAAGTAAGAAGTGATGTAACAAAAGATGGAAACGCAGTAGCAATCACAAAAGAAATTCAAGAAAAACTGGAAGACTACGAAATACCAAAAGGGTATGAATTGCAATTTGCAGGTGACCTGGACGATATCGCACAATCATTCAACGAACTATATATATCAATGAGCGTAGGAATATTGCTTATAATATTCACATTGGTGCTAATGTTCAATTCCTTCAAACAACCATTCATAGTAATATTCACGTTACCACTCGCACTTATAGGAGTATTCCCGGGACTTATGTCAGTAGGACTAAACCTATCCTTCCCAGCGTTCTTAGGAGTCGTAGCGCTATCAGGAGTAGTGGTAAACGATGCAATAGTATTGATTGATCGAATAAACAATAACCGTAAAGAAGGCATAGAATTCAAAGAAGCTATTGCAGAAGCAGCCAACGCAAGACTACAACCGATAGTAATGACAACTATCACAACAGTAGTAGGAATCTTACCTCTCGCAATCAGTAATGAATTTTGGGCGGGACTTGGATTTTCACTCGTATTCGGTCTTTCTTGCGCAACAATGCTTACACTAGTAGTAATGCCTGTTCTTTATTACATGCTGGAAGTTAGACAAGACAGAAAGATGCAAAAGCTTAAGCAACAGCGCTTCCAAAATGACGTCTAAAGTCCCCACCACGTTTTGAATCGTTTAGATTATCCGTAACAAGAGAAGACACGGTTGCAAAACGAATTGTGTTCCATGGAGGAGCATATTTATTTTGTCTTTTGGACAAGAAATAGGCTAGAGGTAATTCATTCACCTTAGAACCACGATCCCTTGTACACAAGGTAGAGCCACTCTTACGAGAGTAACCAGATGGGACCTCTTTTCCCATAGCAACAGTAATTCTCCTAGGTCGTACATCAACACCGGAATGATTTATCATTATCGTTCCATCAGGCTCTTTATAAATCCAAAACACATGATCCCAAAAATCCGCAACCGCAGCCTCACCTACAGCCAAATGTCTTCCAACAAGCGCATCTACATTTCCTGGCGTAACTTTCTCTCTCAAAACAGTCTCACTTGAAGCAGACAAATTTCGAATATAATGCGACTTATCCCCCCATTTATAATTACTGGCATACCTTCTTTTGTTCTTTTGCCTTCCACTCAAGACAGCAAAAGGAAGCCCTGCAGATACAGCCATAGCATGGCCCACACATTTATTAGGTATCGTCCATTTAGTATCATCTGCACTTTTAATAGTAACCCTATCACTATAAGCTTTCCCTTGTCTTGATTCCATATTGCTATAGAGTTTTCTCAAAATTTTCACATTCAAATTTCTTTTATAACTAGACATATTTCTCGCAGTTGGCGAATTTAGAAATGCCCTAATTCTTTTCTCCACCCTAGCTCTACTTTCCCTAGACCCAATAGCAAGATCATTCTCATCATATCTAAGTTCACCCCTATAATCCTGTCTTAACTCCTTCCCTTTCTCTCTTCCTCTCCTTCTTGGAGGCTTAGATTTTTCACGCTGCTTTCTAACTCTCGCAGGAGCAGATTTTTTTTCATACCTCACTGCCTTCTTCGCCCCATTTTTCTTTTTATAATTCAAAATAACACCGGGAAATTTATTATATTCATCTATAATCTTCAAAATAGATTTTTCAGGCATTTCCTTGTACTCATTGAACAATGCAAAACGATCCAAGGCATAGCTTACAAAATCCACACTGTAATGTCCCCCTTCAATCGCACTACCATTAGAAGCTTCATATCTATTTTCTGCATTTTGAATATAACGACCTGCAATATGCAAAAACTCCTCAGGATCACTAATAGAATTCTCACTATCCTCCTTTATCTCAGATACTACAGCCTTCAAAAAATATGGATCAACCATAAAGTCTCTCGCAGTTTTCAAAATATCTTTCTCCTCAATCTTGCTATGGTCAGTAGTAAATCTTCTTTTTAACTCTTCATCCGGAGAATAATTTTTGTCCTCTTTGCCAATTGTCACTCTAGTTCCTGTACTTATCGCTAAATATCGACCATTAGAATAGAAGCCCTGACTTCCCCTTCTCTGATAAGTCCTATTTCCAACAGTCAATTCACGAATAGAAGGAGGCATCACATCTCCAAGTCCAACCTGATAATACAAGGCATCATTAGAACCAAAGTTGAAAACAACCAGAGTATCGGCTTTCAACTCGTTCCAAGAATGAATATTTGAAATAAGTCTTAATCGTTCCTCCAAAGGTAACTTAAAGAAATCTTTAGGCTTAATACTTTCTCTCAAGGCCTCTAAATCCTTATACATAGCAACCTTACCCATCTTAGTCTCAATCTCCTTTAATGAATTACTGGCCTTAGTCAAATCCAGCTTACTACCTTCAGACTCTTTATAAATTTCATGACCACCAACAATTTCAACTCCATAAGTATCACCAATATATTCAATTAAAAATTTCACCTCCTCAACTTTCTTCTTCACAGACAAAACAAACTTTTCCTTTTCCTCTGCCTCCATTCCACTAATCTGATCAAATTTTTCAGCATTTTTCTTCAAAGCCCCAAAAACAGAGTTAAAATATTTCAGACTAAAAAGACCCTTTTCCTTTTTTTCCTTAAGCTCAGGACTTTTAGTCAAATCAGAAGATATATTCTCAGAAAGATCCTTTTTCTTATCATCAGACATAACATCAAGCTCCGCAGAGACTTTTCCTCTCTCACTTTCACTTTTATCCTTAATCTTCTTTACATCATCATTCTTCTCCTGCTTAAGAGTTTTTTTATTCTCAGATAGTTTTTCGTTTGAATCAGCCATAGAAGACATATTTAATCCCCATATTATAGCAAAAAAGCAGAAATTTTTCAATCTTTGACAAAGCAGAAATACAATATATGCTTCATTCATGAAATACGCAGAAATACTATTCCAACAAAAAGTAGGAGAAGGGAAAGACACACTTACATATTCTATCCCAGAAAGATTGAACACAAAAATTGGTCAGAGTGCCATGGTGACAATAAGAAACAGGCCAAAGGCAGGCATTGTTTGGGATATCCATGAAAAGAAACCACCATTCAGAACTCAAGCAATTAAGGAAATAATTCACGAAAAACCACTTCTAAGCCAAAATCAGATAGAAACAATTAAATGGATGAGCAAATATTATTTTTGTCCAATTTTCAAAATCCTCAAACTTTTCATCTATAAAAGGATATTAGACGGAAATCCTGTAAAAAGTCGTACAAAAGAGCTTGAACAAATTTCTAGATCAGAAAGCAAGGAGCTGACAGCAGCACAAAAGGAAGCAATCCACAGAATAACAACAGAAAACGTGAACAACTTTTTGATTCACGGAGTTACCGGGTCAGGCAAAACAGAGATATATTCAAGGCTCGCAAAGCATCAACTTGAAAAAAACAAGCAAACACTAATTTTGGTTCCCGAAATCTCTCTTACACCACAAATCATTGAATACTTCGAACAAAGCTTAGGAATCAGAGTCACAGTCATTCACTCAAAGCTTTCATTAGGAGAAAGACACAAAGCATGGAAGGATATATGGAAAAACAAGGCAAAACTGGTAATAGGATCCAGATCAGCACTCTTCTCCCCCTTTCAAGAACTGGGAATGATAATTATCGACGAAGAACACGAATTCTCCTACAAACAAGACAATTCACCAAGATACACCACACACAGAGTAATAGAAAAAATGCAGACCCTAGATCCATCCCTAAAAGCAGTATATGGAAGCGCAACTCCAAGCATAGAGAGCTCAGAAAAGTTTAAAGACTCAATAATCAGACTGGAAGAACGAATCGGAAACGCTACATTGCCAGAAGTAACACTTGTAGACCTCAGAGAAGAGTTCAAGAAGAAAAACTACTCCATCTTCAGCGACAAACTGCGAGAAGAGATAACAAAAACCCTAAAAGAGAAACAACAAGCACTATTGTTCATAAACCGTAGAGGAGCTGCATCATCAGTTGTATGCAGAGACTGCGGAATCTCCGTAAACTGTGATGATTGTGAAATACCAATGACATACCATGCAAAAACAATGGCACAGCCAAAACTAATATGCCATCACTGTGGAAAAATATCCGCAGTTCCAAGCAGTTGCCCGGGATGCAAAGGGATAAACATACGCTACCTGGGAATAGGAACTCAAAAAATAGAAGCAGAACTGTTGAAAGAATTCCCAAATGCAAGAGTCCTCCGCGCCGACAAGGACACAACATCCAAGAAAAACAGCTTCAAAGAAATATATACGGCATTCAGAAATCACGAAGCAGATATACTCATTGGAACACAGATGATCGCAAAAGGATTACATCTTCCAATGGTTAACTTAGTTGGTGTAATTATCGCCGACATAGGACTAAACATACCTGACTTTCGCAGTACAGAAAGGAATTTTCAATTACTCACACAGGTCGCAGGTCGAGCCGGAAGAGGAGAGTCAAAAGGAAAAGTAATCATACAAACATACAACCCGGATAATATAGCCCTAGTATCAACAAAAAGTCACAACACCGAAGGATTCCTAAAATACGAAAGAACTCAAAGAAAAATACTTCGCAATCCCCCATTCAGTAAAATTGCAAAAATATTAATAGAGAATCCTTCATTGGAAAATTGCAAAGCAAGAGCTGAACAATCCGCAAAAAAACTAAAGGCAATAATGACTGATGAGGGAATGGAGAAAATTGAGATAAACTCATACCCAGCTTATCTCACAAGGCTACGGAACAAATATCGATTCATAGTACTGATAAAATCAGAAAAAGAAGAACAAATACATTATCTCTTAGAAAAACTTCCAAAAGAATATATAATGGACCCAAATTTCAAGATAGACGTAGATCCCATAAGCATAACTTAAGTATGAAACGTATACTTTCAGGAATACAACCAAGCGGCAGACCTCATCTAGGGAATTATCTAGGGGCAATGCGACAACATATAGAAATGCAAGAAAATTTCGAATGCTATCTATTCATAGCCGACCTACATGCATTGACAACAGTAAAAGACCCCAAACTAATGCATGATCAAACTTATGATCTTGCAACTTCATACCTTGCATTAGGGTTAGACCCTAAAAAAACAGTATTTTTCAAACAGTCAGATCTATCAGAACATGCAGAATTATGCTGGATTCTTGACTGCATGGTAAAAATCCCATTCCTAGAAAGAGCACACGCATGGAAAGATGCAAAACAGAAAGGAAATAAGGACGTCTCAGTTGGCTTGTTCAATTACCCTATTCTACAGGCAGCAGACATTCTTTTATACGAACCCGACCTAGTCCCTGTAGGACAAGATCAAAAACAACACATAGAGATGACTAGAGACATAGCTACAACTTTCAACACAACATTCGGAGAAACCTTTAAGCTACCAGAGGCATATATCAAAGAAGAGGTAGCTGTAGTTCCGGGAACAGATGGACAAAAAATGAGCAAATCATATGGCAACACTATTGAAATTTTTGCTCCGGAAAAGGAATTAAAGAAACAAGTAATGGGAATTATTACTGATTCAATTCCGCTAGAAGATCCGAAAGACCCAAAATCATGTAATGTTTTCAAATTGTACAAGTTAATAGCAAGCAAAGAAGATACTCAAGAGTTAGCAAATAAATACATGGCAGGAGGATTTGGCTATGGAGATGCAAAAAAGACACTACTTACAAAGATTTTAGAATATTTTGCAGAGGCACGAGAGAAATATGAAGAAATCTATCAGAAAAAAGATTTTGTATACGGAGTAATAGAAGAAGGAAACAAAAAAGCCAAAGAAACATCATCTAAGACACTGGAAAAGGTCAAGAAAAAGATAGGCTATATACGCTAAGAAGATACGGGCAAGTAAAAATAAGTAAAATTGCTTATTTTCAATTGAAAATTCAGCTATCATAGACTAAATTTAGTAGGTATTTAAATCACGGAATTTTGTGTAAATATATATTTGTTACCGGTGGAGTATGTAGTTCCTTGGGAAAAGGGATTGCTATCGCATCTATTGGGGCATTGTTAAAATCGTCCGGACAAAAGGTTTTCACTCAAAAACTCGATCCCTACTTAAATGTAGATCCGGGGACAATGAGTCCATTTCAACATGGAGAAGTATTCGTTACAGACGATGGAGGAGAAACAGATCTCGACTTAGGACATTATGAAAGATTTATCGGAACAAACCTAAGCAAACTTTCCTCAGTAAGTACAGGTATGATATATGCTGAAGTATTGGAGAAAGAAAGAAAAGGAAGCTATCTGGGAAGAACACTTCAAATAATTCCACATATAACAAACGCCATTCAAGAAAAAATCACAAAAGCAGCAGAAAAGAGCGGCTGTGACATAATGATGGTAGAAATAGGAGGAACAGTTGGAGATATAGAAGGACTCCCCTATTTGGAAGCAATAAGACAGCTAAGAAACAAGCTGGGACAAGAAAACACATTCTTCATACACTTAACCCTACTTCCATACCTAGCAGCCTCAAAAGAGCTAAAAACAAAACCTACTCAAGCATCTGTGCGAGAACTCCGATCTATTGGAATCCAACCAGATATGATATTGGCACGAGCAGACAAAGGAATTAAAAAAGAGCACCTAAAGAAAATCTCTTTATTCTGCGATGTAGAAGAAAAATATGTAATTCCAGCACAAACAGTAAACTCAATATATGAAGTCCCACAAAACTTGGAGAAATACGATATTACTCAGCTAATAGCTGACAAATTACAACTTGGAAAAACAAAACCAAAGCTAAAAGAATGGGAAAATCTTGTAAAGAAAATTAAAGCAAAAAGACCTAAAACAAATATTGCGCTAGTAGGAAAATATACAGGACTGGACGACGCATATTTGAGTGTAATAGAGTCACTAAAAATAGCTTGCTACCACGCAGAGCGAAAACTGGAACTAAGCTGGGTCTCAGCAGAAAAGCTAGAAGAAAAAGATAAAAAATCATGGGAAGTACTAAAAAAGGCAGACGGAATTGTTGTTCCGGGAGGATTTGGGATTAGAGGAACAGAAGGGAAAATCATGGCCGCAAAATATGCACGAGAAAACGAAATTCCTTACCTTGGACTTTGTCTGGGAATGCAAATTATGACAATTGAATTTGCAAGAAATGCATTAAAAAACAATAAAATAACTTCCGAGGAATTCGATGAAGAAGAGAAAATAGACAAAAAAAACTACCTTATACATTTCCTCGAAGGTCAGCACAAAGGAAAGGATAAGGGGGGCACACTTAGACTTGGATTATATCCATGCAAATTACAAAAAGGTACAAAGACATACAACCTCTATAAAAAAGACTTAATAGAAGAAAGACACAGGCATAGATATGAAGTAAACAATAAATTTAAGGACCGTCTTGAAAAAGAAGGATTAATATTTTCAGGAATATATCCAAAACAAAATTTAATAGAAATCGCTGAAATTAAAGATCATCCTTTCATGATAGGATCTCAATTTCATCCTGAATTCAAATCAAGACCAAACAAACCACATCCACTCTTCAAAGGTTTCATAGAAGCAACTAAAAAAAGATAGTATGCCGATTTTTAAATATACAGTTGCCAATAAAGAGGGTAAAAAACTCAGTGGTAACGTAGAAGCTCCAGACGAAAAAACAGCAAGAGCAGAGTTAAATAATCTCGGTTTTTCCATAATAGACCTAAAAGAAGTAAAGAAATCTGCAGCAGCTCCAAAAGATACGTACACAGGAATAAAATTTGTATTTGAAGCAATAGACAAAAACTCAAGATTGATATCAGGAACAATTCCTGCCGAAAACCAAAAATCTGCACTAACAAGATTAAAAAAAGAATACGAATTAACAGTAACCGCAATATGGAAAGAGGGATCAAGTGAAGAACAAGTTGCAGAAGCCAAAAAGCAAGGATCAACAAGGTTACAAAATCAAGTCAAAGAAGAAACAACAGAAGAAACAACAGAAGAAACGAAAGAAGAAACAACAGAAATTGTAAAAGAAACAAAACCAGGACAAGAGAAAGAAGAAGGACCGATAAAAACTCAAGAACAGATAAGACAAGAAGCATTTACAAAAGTAAAAATAGAAAGAATTTTGGCTGAAGTCCATGAATTACTTCAGAAATTTGACAAAAATATAGCAAAAGATCAGAAAGCTGAAATAAACAAAAAAATAGACAAACTACTTAGAATCAAAAACAGTACAAATATTGAATATATCCTTGCAACTGCAGAAAGTCTTTTAAATTTCATACGGGGTCAGGAAACAGACCTAAAAGAAAAAGGGCTACAAGAAGAACGTTTCGAACTCAGGGTAGAAACTAGCAATATGCTTGGTGAGCTTAAAAAAACATCAAAAGCAAGCTCTCTTTCAGAAGATATTTTAAAAAAGATAACAATATGGCAAAAATCTCATTCATCAAATAACTCCACAAAAAGTAAAACAGAGAAAACGATAAATAAGTTTCTCAATTACCTAAAGGTAAAATTTAAAACTCCACAAACAATATTGGTTGTCAGAGAAGAAATAAGACTTTACGATAAACAACTATGGGATTTTACAAAACTATATTTTAAAGAACCAACACCTGAATATAAGAATAAAGTAAAAAATAGTTTGAAAACCGTGTGGGAAGCTCGAAAAAAAGCAAAAGCAAAAATTAGAGAGATAAAAAAAGGAATAAAGCAAAAAAAGGAGAGTATAGAAAGTATAGAAACTAAAGAAGAGCTAATACTTCCATTTGTTAAAGAAATAAATGCACTAAGTGGATGGCTTCTAACATTCTACATAACATATTACTTTGCTTCCCTTTACCTAAGCACAAAAGACTTCGGGTTCGTTAATATACCAAAAGGCTTCATAATATATGAATCGCAACTATTCAAATACGTACTAGTTATATTGTTCCTATTTCACATGAGTAGCTCAATAAAAGTAAACTATTTCAAAAACAGCAAAATAGCTGACATAGTGCTGCCAGTAGTATTTATCTTCGGAAGCATCATAACACTACTTAACTTCTAGCAATGCACCCCATAATATTTCAAACAAAATATTTTACTCTTCATTCTTTTTGGATTTTCGTTGTAATCGCAATCATGGCAGGAACATATGCATTGATAAAACTTAGCATTAAAAATAATCTAAAACTTCAATTTTTAAGTGACAATTCTTTTAAGTTAATACTTTTAACAATACTGGGAGCAAGAATTATTTCCCTAATAAAAAATTACGACACCTATTTTTATGAATTAAGCCTGAATGCAAACATAAAAATTTTCTATATATGGGATAAGGGACTAGATTCATGGGGAGCAATCGTGGCATTCCTTCTAGCTTTATATATCATATGCAAAAGAAAAGGACAGAGCGTTCTAAAATGGCTCGATGCGCTAATTCCAGCCATAATACTCATGATTGCAATCACTTCAATAGGAGCATTTTTTGATGGAATAAGCTACGGAAAAGAAACATTGCTTCCATGGGGAGTAAATTTTGAAAACCCATCAATTAAATACACAGTACCAATTCACCCTACTCAAATTTATGCATTCGTTTACTCAACAATAATAACAATTACTTTAATACTGTTAACAAAAACTCATAAGCTAAAAACAGGAATGATTGGACTGGGTGGAATAATTGCATACACTTTCATGCGCTTTTTGGAAGAATTCTTGAGAGGAGATGACACTCTATTAATTTTTGGAATTAGACTCCCTCAAATAGTATTTTTACTGATTAGTATAGGGACTGGTATATTTTTCTTTCTTCGCTATAATAAACGCAATAAAAGTTCAAAAATAAAGAAAACACGATTAACACAATAAACAAATGGAATTCATCAAAAGTTTACTAGCATATTTTTTCTCAAAAGCACCAGGACCAGAGATGAGATACTACATACCTTTAACAGTACTTGTAGTTCTTCTAATAGTAGGATACTTCGTATTCTCAGCCATTTACAAATCAAAGAAAAAACATGATTTCGCATTCAAAAGGCTATTTAGAAAAGTGCCAAAAGTACTATTAACGTTTGGAATAGTACTAATATTGCTACTGATGGTAAGAAGAGAAAACATTCCATATTTTTCTATGAGAATATGGCTTTATATTACGTTCGCAGCAATGACATATTTTGCATACAGGTACATAAAAATCTACAAAACAAAGTATCCTCTTGAAAAAGAGAATGCACAAAAGAAACCGACCACAGCAAACAAGAAGCCTAGATACACAACTAGTAAAAGATAAGGATCGACTTAAACAATCTTTATTATTTCGTACTCTACACTTCCTGCAGGGACAATCACTTTAATTTTGTCACCCTTTTTCTTATCCAAAAGAGCACTACCCACAGGTGATTCATTAGAAATCTTTCCTTCAAACGGATTAGCCTCTGTAGAACCAACTATTGTATACACCTCAGGATCACTCTTTGCCTTTGAAAGATTCTTCAAGTGAACATTTGTTCCAAGCTGTATAGATTTACTAGTGTTTTTTTCAGAAATGATCTTTGCATGCTTAATTTTTGACTCAAGCTCCAAAATTCTCCCCTCAACAAAAGCTTGCTCATTTTTTGCCTCTTCATATTCAGAATTTTCAGAAAGATCTCCAAAAGAAATCGCTTCCTTAATTCGAGCTGCAACTTCTCTTCTTTTTATAGTCTTTAAATGCTCAAGCTCCTCTTTTAACGCAGCAAAACCTTCTTTTGTAAGCAAAGTAGCCTTACTTCCATCTTCAGTATAAAACTCATCATGAACTTTCGTAGTATTTTTTTTAGTCGCTTTCTTAGCCATAATATAATTATTAAATAGATTAAACTTTAGGGCGGATCTTAACACTTGTAGGGTGTTCCTTCAACTTTTGTAACACCTTAGCTTCAATTTGACGAATACGTTCTCTTGTAACGTTAAATTCTCTTCCAACTTCTTCAAGAGTATGTCCCACTCCATCTTCCAAGCCAAAACGCATAACAATAATCTTTCTTTCACGTGGAGAAAGATACTGAAGCATCTCATGTATATTTTCCTTAAGTAATTGGCGATTTGTAGACTCCATTGGAGAAAGCGCATCATCATCTTCAATAAAATCTCCAAGTTTACTATCCTCCTCAGTACCAACAGGCGCCTCAAGAGAAACAATATCCTGGGATATTTTCATAATATGACGAACTTTCTTGATTTCCATATCCATTTCCGCAGCCAATTCCTCAACAAGAGGTTCACGTCCAAGCTCCTGCACCAATCTACGCTGTGCATGAGTCAATTTATTAATCGTCTCAACCATATGCACAGGAATTCTAATTGTCCTAGCTTGATCAGCAATTGCACGAGTTATAGCCTGACGAATCCACCAAGTTGCATATGTAGAAAATTTAAACCCTCTATTATAATCAAATTTCTCAACCGCTCTAAACAGTCCAATATTCCCCTCCTGAATCAAGTCCAAAAAGGAAAGTCCCCTACCAATATATTTTTTCGCAATACTAACAACTAAACGTAAATTTGCCTCCGCCAGCTTTGACTTAGCAGACTGATCCCCCTTTTCAATACGTTTAGCCAAATCAACCTCTTCTTTTGCAGTCAAAAGCTTTACCCTTCCTATCTCACAAAGATAAAGACGAATAGAATCATTTGCTATCTCCTTAAACTCAGCAGCCTTCCTTTTCTTTTTTTCTTTTCTTTGGGTGACTGTTTGCTTTATCTTTTTTTCTTTCACTTTAGGCTCCTCTGAACTAACGACTTTTGCCTTTTTCAAGTCACTATCAGCAACCATTAAGGTTTCTTTAGTATCAATCACTTCAATCCCCAAATCCAAAAAGAGAGTATAAATCTCATCAAGAAGTATAAGATCAGACTCAATATTCGGCATTGCCTTCAGCAGTTCCTGATGAGTAACAAATCCCTGTTCCTTTCCCTTCTTAACCAAATGCTGAACTCCCTTAGGGAATTTAGCCAACTGTTCATCTGTAGGGTGTGTTATAAACTTAGTAGTTCTAGCCATATTCTTTCGTAGGTAATTCTATAGAATTTAAGACGAGTTTGAGAGTAGGTCCTGTTGGATAGTCAATAACTTGATCAATTTTTCCTTTTCGTTAGCCCTTTCGGCTTCAACGATTTGACTCTGTATATCCTTAAGCTTTTGGGCTTTTCTCGTTGCTTTCATTTTTTCTGTCAGTTTTTCAATCTCCATAAGCAAAGTTTCTTTTGGAAAGTTTCCGTATTTCCCCTCTGCAAACAATAAAAATACATCTACTTTTCCTCTTAAGTCAGCCAAAACTTTACAATCAAGATCCCAACTGTCAAAAACATCTCGGGACGAATTATACTGATCAGTCAACACCTTGTAAACACTTTTAATATCATCATTAAAATCATTTTCAGAAATTGATTTTACAACTTTTTCAAACAAAAATGGATACTCCAAAAGCAATGCCATAACAATATCATCAATATTCATCTTGGCCACAATACCTGAACCATCACCTTCTGACGGTTCAAAAGACTTCGCTGGATGGCCAACTGGCAACTGAAAATGCTCTATTTCATCATACAAAGACTTCTCAGTAACACTCAATTTAGTAGCCAATTCACGAATATAATGATCCTTTCCCACCGACATCATATCTTTAAAATAAGGCAAAAGTTCTTTCAAGACCTTCACACGACCATCAAGACCAGAAATATCATTTCGATTAAGCAGGCTATCAATATAAACACTAATAAAAGCTTTAGCATCAGAAATCACAAGCTTGAACCCATCCAAATCATCCAAAACAAAATCAGCCGGATCCTTTCCCGTCATAGCAGAAACAGTTTTCATCTCTATCCCCTGAGCCTGCAACAATGGATACGCCCTCTTTGTTGCCTCAAATCCAGCATCATCAGCATCAAAACAACTAACAGCAAGAGAAGTAAACCTTTTAAGCAATTTTGCATGAGCAGCCGTAAGCGCAGTTCCAGAAGTTGCAACAATATTCTTAACACCAGATTGGTAAGGCAAAATTACATCAAAATATCCCTCCACCAACACAACAGAGCCAGATTCCTTTATAAACTTTTTTGCATGAGAAAACCCATACATAACATTACTTTTGCTATAAATCATATTCTCAGGAGAATTTAAATACTTTGGCATTTGATCCTTTTTCAAAGCCCTTCCTCCAAATCCGCAAATTCGCCCTATATTATCAAAAATAGGAAACATTAATCTTCCACGAAATTTGTCATAAATATTATCAGCGGCAATATTCTTTGAAGATACAAACCCGGACTTTATCAAAACCTTTTTACTTATCCCCTTTTTCAATAAATAACTATGCAGTACCTTATAATCATCAGGGGCAAAACCAATCCTGAACTCCTTTATACTGGAATCGTTAAGTCCCCTTTTCTTCAAATAGCCTAAAACTTTCTTTCCATCATTTGTCTCAGTTAACTCCTTCTCAAAAAAAGCACAAGCCAAATCATGCGCCTTATAGTATTCATCCTTCTCCGACTTTTTAGCATGATTTTGTTTTTCAAACTTATCCATCTTTACACCAGCCCTATCAGCCAAAAGTCTCAAGGCCTCTGAAAAAGAAATGCCTTCAACTTCTTCAACAAAAGAAAAAATATCTCCTCCCTTGCTACACCCAAAACAATGACATATCTGTTTTTCAGGACTAACAACAAAACTTGGTGTTTTTTCACTATGAAAAGGACAAAGCCCTTTATAGCTTTTTCCAGCCTTCTTTAGCTGAACATATTGGGAAACAACTTCCACAATACCCAAGCGACTTTTTACTTCCTCCACCAAATCAGCCATAGCCCGATAAATTTAAAGAGTAAAGACTTTATACCGCAATTACTTCTTCTTGGGAATAAAAATCAATGCAGCTGCCAAAATAGACATCAAAACAAGCAAAGCAATCAACATAAAAAATTTCTGCTGACCACTAACCAAGGACACGGCCAATAGCCCCAAAAAAGCGGTAATCCCATAATAACTAAGAACAACTTTTCGCTTAGAGAAGCCCAAATCCAACAAACGATGATGAAGATGCTTCAAATCCCCCTGCCAAAATTTCTTACCCTCCAAAGTTCTTCTCAGTACAACCCAAATCATATCCAATATAGGAATTCCCAAGACCAAAAAAGCAGTTGCAACCTTTCCACCTGAAAAAATAGCCAAACTAGCCAATAAGAAACCAAGAAAAGTACTACCTGTATCCCCCATCAGAATTTTTGGTTTCGGAAAATCAAAAATCATAAATGCCAAAGAAACCATTGCCAAAATAAGCGCCAAAGTAGCAACAACTACCTGAGTCTCGGGAGCATCATGAACGCCGGGATGAATACTTAGAAAAAATATAGTCAAAGCGGCAATAAAACTAACACCACTATTAAGACCACTGACACCATCCAAAAAATTCATTACATTCACAATTGCCATAACCCAAAAAATCGTAAAGATAGCACTCCAGAAAATTATTTCGACATTGAAAACTTCAAAAGAAACCCCTGTCAGATCCAGGACACCAAAAAACGGCAAGCTAAACGACAAAATTCCAATCCCAAACAAAACCAAAATGAGAGTAGCCAGAAATTGGAAAGCCAAACGAATCCAAGGACTTAAATCCAACAAATCATCAAAGAAACCCAAAAGTGCAATCAAGGATCCGGCAACAAGAAGCCCAATCAAAAGCTTGCTCATTGGAAGAAAAACAATAGAAGAAACAAAAAAGGCCAAATAAATAACTATTCCACCATAGTAAGGAATAGGTTTTCTGGAAATACCATACTTTTCAGGCCTATCTAACAAGTTAATCTTCGGAAAAACCTTCGTAGCAAGAACAACAAGAAACAAAGCCAAAACAAAAGAAAAAACCGCTGGCTTCCAAAATTGGGCAATAACACTATTTATATCCATAAAATCAAATGATGATTGGCCAAAATACTAACATATATTTAACTGAAAATCCTCTTTTTGTACTTGATACCAGTACCATCGCTGGAATTCTCCAAAACACCAACAAGCTTGTCTCTATACAAAGCCATAACCACAACATCGTGATCAAATTTTTTACTCAAAAGAACCCTTCCATCACTCAAGCCCTCAAACTCCTCATCACTAAGCGCCAAAACCTCAAATCCACTCAAAACATCCTCAAAAGGAATCAAAACATCCTCAATTTTATCAATTTCATCCAACTTCTTTGCATTTTCAAGCAAAAAATCACCAATTTTAGTCCTATTGAGCTCAAGAACATAAGCTCCAGAGCCCAATTCCTGCCCCAAATCATGCACTAACGAACGTATATAGGTACCCGAACCACAATTCACCCTAAATTTCAACTCAGGCCACTCTCCACCTATCATTTCAAAGCCATCAATTTGAACTTTTCGTGATTTCAACTCCACATCACCTCCGGCACGCACAATGTCACAAGCACGCTTCCCTTTTACCTTCAAAGCAGAGTATTTAGGAGGCATCTGGTCAATCTCACCCAAAAACAGTGAGTTTATAGTATCTTGAACCTCTTTATCGCTTAAAACGCCAGAAAACCCTGTTTCCTCAATCTCTCCATCAGCATCATAACTATCAGAAACAGCTCCAAACTTCGCCAAGACCTCATATTCCTTATCAGACCCAATAAAATACTCCAACAACTTAGTTCCATCCCCAACCGCCACAAGTAAAAGCCCCGTAGCCAAAGGATCCAAAGTCCCTGCATGTCCCACTTTTTTCACTCTCGTCAACCGTCTAACAGCAGAAATAACAGAAAAAGACCCCACACCACTACCCTTATCTATAAGAAAAAAACCATTCATAATTAAGATTCTAAACGAACATTCGGCCTTTTTACCCATTCATCACGAAACAATTCAACCTCAACCTCCCTATCCAAAAGCTCCTCAACTACTTTTTTATCATTAAACGGAATCGCCTTCCCTTTTAAATAAAGATATTCCTGCGCCCCCTTTCCGGAAATAAGCACAGTATCATCCTCCTTTGCCAAGGTTAATGCCAACCTTATAGCTTCTCTCCTATCTGGAATCTTCCAAAAATCCTTCCCCTCGTCTCTCGAAATCCCCTCAGCCAATTGGTCAATTATACCCAACTCACTCTCATAATAAGGATCATCATTAGTTAGAATAATATAATCCGCATTATCATTAGCAATCTTACCCATTCCAGGCCTTCTAGCCTTATCGCGCCCACCTCCGGTAGCCCCAAAAACAACAAAAAGCCTACCCTTTGTAAGCTTCCTATACATAGCAAATAAATTCTCCAAAGCATCAGGAGTATGTGCAAAATCCACAATTACACCATATTTCTGACCACAATCCACAGACTCAAACCGTCCAGCAACAACAACGCTATCCTCCAAACCGGATTTGATTTTTTCTATAGGAACCTGCAAAGCAATCGCACAAGAAGCAGCAGCTAACGCATTATAGACATTAAATTCTCCAGGCATCTTTAGATCTATCGGAATAGCACTATTGGGAACATGAAGAATAAAACTGGATCCATCAGGCCTCTTTTCTACATTTTCAGCATAAATCGTCGCAGATTTAAGCCCATAATTCATTTTTCTATCAGCAACAAATTGTCCGAAATAATCGAAATATTTATCATCAACATTTGAAATAAGAACCTTAGCTACACCAAATTTTCTCCTACTGTTAGAAACATTCTTAAAAAGCTGCCCCTTTGCATTCAAATACGAATCAAAATTTCCATGATATTCAATATGCTCAGGAGTTACATTCGTAACAACAGCCATATCAAAATTCACCCCATAAACTCTCGATTGAGTAACAGCATGTGACGAAACCTCCAAAACAGCGTATTTACAGCCATTTTTTACCATCTGTCTAAGCAGTTTCTGAAAGGCAAACGGCCCCAAAGTCGTCTTGTTTGTATTATTTGTCCAAGCCTTATCACCAAGCACAAAATTGATAGTAGAAGCCATCCCCACCTTATGACCTGTCCCCTTCAATATATTAGTAAGAAGATTCACGGTTGTAGTCTTTCCATTGGTACCGGTAACACCAATAACAATCATCTTATCAGAAGGAAACCAATAAAGAACAACCGCCAGCATGGCTTTTAGCCGATGAAAAAGAAGCCTAACAGGGTGAGTTTCCGGCAGTACCTTACGCAAATATTTCTTCATAGGAATTTAGTCATCAAAAATGTCAGAGCGATTATAGCAATTTTTAACATATTCTACATCCTTTGAAATTTGCTCTTTTAGATGCGCCAAATCAGCAAAATCCTGAATATCACGGATTTTTTCCAGAATTTCAAGCTCCAATGTAGCACCCGGCAAAACCTCTCCAGACCAATCAATCAAGTGTATTTCAGCCAAAACCTCGCCATCATCAATAGTAGGTCTATCCCCAATATGCACAGCAGCAGGCAGCCAAAGCTTATTCACAAGCGCTTTAGCTACATATACACCAGAAAACTCTCCATCATAAGAAATATTTAAGGTAGGAAACCCCAAAGTTCTGCCAATCTTATTCCCTTCCCTCACAATTCCAGAAAATTTATTCAACATAACTGGATAATAACACAGACAAGCTGTTGACAAAACCGCATTCGATTGTTAGTATTAAATGCTTTTATTTTCTAGCTATAAAACAAATGGAAAATCAAACAAGAAGAGCATTCTCAATTGTCCAAAATGAAGAGCTTGTCCCAATAGGTGTTAGCCCTGAGACAAGAGACTCAATCATAGGAATGATACAGGAGGCTTTAGAAGTACAAAAACTGTCAATTTCAGAAAAAGAAGAACTTATTGAGATACTAAATATATTTATTGTCGCCAAACCAGACATAGGCTATGGAAGGGACAACAATATCACACCCCATAAACTCACACGAAGACAAGTATCAATAGTAGAAGCTCTAAGCAACTATAGAGACATATCCACTCTTGAAAATAATGGTTTTTTTGAAACACAAGCTGGAGACGAAAGAACTATAGCGGAAAGAATAGAAGTCCTAACAAATGAAGGAAAATTAGACCTATTAGGATCTGCAAATGAAATAAGCACAATGGCAGAAAAAAGATACGAAACATTAATGAGGATAAGAAATGCAAAAAATCCAGATATACCGTATCTAACACAAAAATACCGGAAGAGACTTACTCAAATGCTAGCCGCCGAAGAACTTGCAGAAGACAAAAACCTAGAAGCACCAATTAATACTTCAACAAAAACAATTGGAAATAACGACATATTGAAGCTGACAGCCCCAGAAGGAATGCTTTCAAAAATCAAAGTTTCCAACTAAACTAGCTTTGTAACTTTTTAAAAGAGCAAATGCGCAAACTGGGATTTTTTTCAAAGATAAATAAGAAGCTCCTCTTTTTTAATCTGTTTTTCCTACAGATTTATCTACTTCGATTTCAAATAGGACCATTGCCTACAAATATGCAGGAAATCCTGATAGGACTGCAAGGGATTGCCTTCCTTGCAAGCATTATTCAAGAAAAAAAGGCAGTTAAAATTATCGAAAATATACGCAAACATTGGGTCATTATAGGATTTGGAATACTCACATTAATATCTATTTTTACTGTAAAAATAGTAGAAAGAATCGACTTTATAAGACATTTGAAATTTACCTATCTTGCAATAATTTTTGTATTTATTTTTCTAGAAACATTTAAAGAAAAGAGAGAGAGAGAAAATGCCGTAAAAATAATGGGATTTGGGGCCATAGCTTTTGGAATTTTTTCAATAATTTTTAACCTATTAGGCTACAATATTGCACATGACCTTCGCCTACTTGGACCGCTAGATGCAGCCGTATATCTCGCCTACTACCTAGTACCATTTTTCATATTTTTTAGTATAAAATTTATAAGCAAAACAAAACAAAAAGATAATTTAATTTTTGCAATAATCCTAGGACTACTAATAATAGCAACACGCTCAATGGGGGCAATCGGAGGAAGTTTTCTGATTCTAACAATCTTCATAGTACAAAGGCACAGAAAAACGCTACTCAAAGGGAAAATTCGCAAAACTGCACTAGCTTTGGCAATAATCACAATTTCTGTCGTAATTTTCTACAGCAAAGTCTTGCCAACACTAAAAACTGACTACTCAAGTCTCGACGAAAGAGGCGAAATATGGAGAACCTCAATGCAACTATTGAAAGAACCTAAACATATAGTTTTCGGCGTAGGCTTCGGACAATTCCAACAGCATTATGTCGAGAATGTAGAACAAGCCCTGGGACAAAAACCATTAGATTATTTCGTCCTTCAACCACACAATATTTTCTTGTTATTCATATTTCACTATGGAATTTTCGGATTAATTTTCTTACTCTTTCTAATGTACGAAATAACAAGAAACATTATAAAAACAGATTCAAAAACAGATATACAGATAATAAGTAGCTATATAGTGCTGTACTTTTTTATTCACGGACTAATAGACACGCCTTTCTTTAAGAACGACATGCTAATTTTGCTAATACTCTTCCTAGAAATGGGATTCCCCTACCCCAAACCGGCAACCAAATCCATCAAAACAGAATAAGGATCATCGGCTTTTATAACTCCTGAAGCCAACAACACACCACTTGCTCCTAGAGATAAGGCAATACACACATCCTCTCTATCTTTTACACCTGCACCAACCAAGAGTCTATTTTCTCCTACCAATCCAACAGCATCTTCAATAACTTCAGGACCAGCTTTTGAAACAGAAACATCTCCACCAATAAGCTCCGGCGGCTCAACAGCTATCAAGTCCGGGCCCCATTCAACAATCTTCTCTGCCGCAGCAGGAGTATCCGCACAAACTATAGTAAAAAGCTCTGCATCACGAGCACTCTCAATGGCTTTCATAAGCTTCTGATTTTCCAACTGATATTCAGCATGATTCAACAAAGTTCCATAAGCACCGGTCGCTTTCACCACATCCGGCAAAACATGACCGGTAAAACTACCATATCCAACAGGATCAATATGTTGAGCAAAGACAGGAATATTTACAGCTCTAACCACATCAAGCAAATCAATATGATTAACTGCAACCCCAATAGAGGCACCCGTTTCCTGCGCAACTCTCTCATGGATTTTTGCAAGCTCTACAGCAGAAGCTCCAGTCGCTTGCTCGTAAGCCTTAAAATTGACTATAATTAGAGGTAATTTCATAGAGAAAATATACACAAATTATAGAACTAAACAAATTGACTGCTTAGCCATTTTTTGCTATAATTATATGAACTAACAAAAACAAAACAAAAATAAATATGTGCACACAAAAATTCTTATACCTTTTCTCGCCTGAGAAAAACAGAAATCTCCATGGATTCAAGGAGAAATTTTTTGTATTTGACGAATCAAAATCCGTACCTAAAACACTTGGAGAACAAATAGGAAATACAGAAGAAAGATTAGCAAAGCTTAAAAAGCAAAAAGAAAGGCTAAAAGAAAAAACAACAACAGCGCGAAAATCACCATCAATCCAACCAAGCCTAACAAACAATCCTGAAAAAAACAGAGAAGCACTGAACAACGACCTAAAAGATCTAAAAAAGAAACCGGAAATAGCTCAAGCTGCATACGAAAAAATCGTAAAAACAAACATAATCGACAACGACATATACGGTATGCTGATTGGAACAAATGAATTAATTCAACTAATAAGTTACTGCGAAACGTCAGGAACAAATAGAGAAAGTAATGACAAGCAACTACTGATTTCAGTCTACAGAACAAGTAGCAACTTTGAAGATCCAAAAGGAATGATCACTTTTTACTGTGATTATTTCAAAGAAGACAAAAATGCACTTGTGCAAATAAGCAGATACTTAAATCCAAGAGATCTGAATACATTCATCGAAGTAAACGAAGATACCAAACACAAAAAAGAACTATTCCAAGAAGTCTTTAAAAACGAACTAAACGGACAAACAGTAATAGCAGCGGTCCTAAGCAAAAAAGCTTTGGAAATTCTTTTGAAATACAACAAAAACAAACTGGAAACGATAACAAAAGCAGCCCTACTCAATAACAACAACATAGACGAAAAACAAAAAGACAAATACGTTAAACAAATTAAAGGTGAAATAAAAAAGGCTAACAAAGAAGAAAGAATAGATATTGTTAAAGCAGTAAAAAACAAAAAATATAGTGAAAAACTCATTGCTGTACTTGATCCAAAAACGAAAAAAATACTGGAAGAGGATGCGGAAGCGATGAGAAACAAAATCATAAGAAGCAAACTTGCAAGTCTGGAAGTTAATATAGAGCCTACAAACATAGACAAAATGTCAGAGGAGCAATTTGAAGCAATCAAAAACTTCCACGACAGTGTTGAAACAAGTTTGGCAGAAGATTCAAAAGGTGAATTAGAAAAAAGATTAGATAAAGAAAACACAAAACTTACGACTAAATTTGGAAAATCAAAAATAAAGAGTATCGAATTCAAATTTGCAGGAAAAGAAGAAGCCTTTGCACTAACTTGGACAGGAAAAGGGGGAAAAGTGGACATAGACGCTGTGGACAAAGCAAGAAAAAGAAAATCACAACTTAGTCTAGTAAAAGAAATCTACCCAAATGCAAAATCAGTTGGAAAAGAAATGGAAATAAGTTTCGAAATGGTTTCAGAAAAACAAATAAATTTCCCGAGATTCTATGTTTCACAAGATGCAAAAACAGGCACATTTACACTAAGACACAAAAAAACAATCGTCGGAGATTTGGTAGAAGGAAACGATAAAATAATCGCAAATATTCAACCGAGCCAACTAAAAGCAACTATTGAACACGAAAAAAATGAAGTCACTGAAGAATTGAATGTAATTTCACCTATAGAAACAAACAAAGACGACTGGGACCTACCTGAAGCTGAAAAAGAATTCAAAATTACAGACGAAAGAATTGCAGAATTCACAGACGAAGACTGGGAAAACAACCTAAGTAATGTGGAAGGATACGAAATGTACGACAGTATACTCGAAAACAAACCATTCGGAATCAAAGACAAAAATGAAAGAAGAAGAGTTCTAAGAAATATAGTTCAAGAAGGATGGAACAGCACAATGAAATTTGAAGACTTCCTAGTTCACCTAAAAGACTACATAAAGAAATCAACGAAAAAAGATCTAAAGGGAGAAGAATTTTTCTTTGGAAGCGGAGAATATAGCGAAGCCTTCGTGGAAGAATATCAAAACCTGTCATTCGAACTTGCAAAACCATATGACAAATCAAACAAAAATGTAGTTGCCGCAAGAAATGCAAAAATAGAAAGACTTCAATCCCTAAGTGACATATACGTAGGAGCTATGCGAATAATGAAAGGTTTGAGCACTGCAAAATACAAACCCGATGAAGCAGAAACTGACACAGATAAAATCAGATACCAAATAAAACATGTGGCAGAAAAAACAAACCCAAATACTGAAAAAGTAGAAAAAGCTTACTACAACATGGATCTACTTGGAGGAGAAGCGGTAATCGGAATATCAGAAGCTGCACACAGAGAATTCAAAACAATTTACGCAGAACATCAGAAAAACGTTGGACCTCGTCCCCCACTGGGATCAGACAGCGAAACAAAAATGATAAGAGCTCTACTAAGAGGATATTCATTAGAAGAATTAATAAACAAAAAACACGTAAAAAAAGACGTAACTGCTCCTACAGAAGCGACTGCCCTACTTGTGGTTAATCTACCAAAATCGTTCACAGCAGATAATGAGGGAGCAAAGATTTTACTAGATGCTCTGAACAAAGATGATCTTGGAGATGAAACAGATTTGTGGAGTTTCCGACATCGGAAAAAAGTATACAGAGAAGGACAAATGGCAGCTCCTGAAAAAGCTGAACTTGCAAAAAGAGAACTAAAGTCAAACCAAGCATACAGAGAAACAATTCTAAGAAAACTTCAGGAATCCTTCGATGCAGACAAAGAAGGAGTAACAGAGTGGGGTTCATTCTTCCTTGGAACTGACATCGCAGACTTGGATGAAGACATAACATTAAACAGAGAAATAAAACATTATGACGCAGGAGAAGCAAGAAGATATACATCTCCTGAAGCAATGGTGAACTGGATTATGAGTCAACAAAAATTGAAGGGAATAAGCAATGATGGATACGTAGGAGATTCACAATTATTTGAATGGACAAACGGAACAAAAGTAATAAAAGAAAAAGCGTTAACTCGACATTTCAATCTCCTTATAAAGGAAGGAATCGAAAGAAAAAGAACCCAAGAAGATTATAAAGAAAGAGCTCACTATGATTTCGATGACATGACTGGTGAAAACCTACTTGGTGGAACTTTAGACGTTGAAAGTCAAAACAAATCATTAGACACTTTCCTGAAAACAAAATACGAAAACAAAGCAGCGTTAACTACAAGCTGGAAGGCTGTACCGGGATCAGAAAGAGTAAATCAAATACTTGCAGGACGTCCATTCGAAATAAGAAATAAACAAGACCAAGCAGAAGCAATGAGACTAATCATAGGAGACGATAGAGAAGTTTCAATGGAGCATATTTTCGAAACATTGATGGTAAATATCAACAAATCATATCTATCAACTTTCAATATAAAAATAGATAGCTTTGAAACACTAATGGACCAAACTAAAAAAATGGCAAAATACGCTGAAGAAATTAGAGAAGATGATTCGCTATCTGCAAAAGAAAAAGAAGAAGCATTAACAAAGATAGGAAAAGCATACACCCCACGAAGAGTGGTAATAGATTTCTGTGCTGTCCTAATGCAAAGAACTGTAAAACTAGGAGACAAATACATCACAGCAGATGAAGAATACCAATCAATAAAATTAGACGAAAAAACACATTTCCTGGAACAAAAACTATCTGCAAAACAATTCGACTACTATAAAGGAGGATATGTTACAGAAACAGAAAAAGATGCAGCAAGCCAAGAATTGGAAGCTGAGAAAATAATTAAATCAAAACATGTAAACATAGAGAAGGTGCAAGAAATGCTGGAAGCAGCAGGAGCATCAAAAACAACAATAAACGAAGTAGAAAGCAGAATTCTCCTAGGAGCCTTCGCAGCCATAGAAAATGGAGACTTTAAAGGAGGAGGAGTTGGAACAGCAATACCGTTGGGAGAAAACTTTAGCCTAGTATTGGTACTAAGCAAACCCGGAAGTATAGGAGTTGGAGCAAGAGCAAAATTAAGTGAAAGAGCAAATGCCGGAATAGGAATAAACCAAGAAGGAGTAGGATTTGAATTCGACATGAAACTGTACAAAACAGATGACGCGACAGGTCAATTGACACTGGCAGCGGGTGTAGGTTATAGCGGAAACATCGCTAATCCTCTTTCATACTCACACACACAAGCAATGTCTGAAAAAGTAGACCTATCACTAATAGCCGGAGCAATACTTGTTGGAGGAACCGTACCAGGAGTAGGAGTAGGTGCTGGAGTTTCATACAACGAAGCAAGAGCAATCAAAGCAAACTATGAAAGACGAAGACAAGAAAAAGGCTATGACAGAATAGATAAAATAAAAAACCCAAGTGAAAAAGTTGCAGCAATCAGAGAATTGGAAGATTTCAAACAATTCAATCAAGGAGACTATCAACTGGATAACGTAGATGTACTTGCCATATATGAGCAATACAAAGCTATGGATTCTATGGAAGCCCTAAAAGATGGTGAAAACCCTACCCCACTTCAAGGAATTGGACTGGGTATTGGATTCCCTCCATTCACAGGATTTGCCGGTGTAATGATCAAAATCGGTAGTGCAACATTGATTAAGCCAAGAGTCGGAGAAAGAGAAAGATTGGCAAAATTCATTTCACAAGACAAAATCAATAAACAACTGGATGCAAAACTTGAAAAACTAAATCCTGACGTTAGATGGGTAGCAAATAGTGGTGATACATACCTAGATGAAAATGGGAACCATTCAATCATAACTGACAAAGTTGAACAAGAAATAAAATTCACTACAAATGTAGAAGCAATGCAAAAAGAGTTAAGAGATATAAGAATGGATGTGCAAATAGTGACAATTGAGGGAAAACAATATTACGAATTGATTGCATTAGACACAGAAAACACAAATACAAAAATCTTCCCTGATGACAATGCAGAAAACTTGGAGATAGCATTTTCAAAAGAGAAAAACAAAGAAGGAAAAATTCTTTTACCTATGAATACTGCCGGATTGGTAGTAGTAAGAGAAAGATTCCACTATCCATACAGACTAACTAAAGATGGTCCAACAAGTATCGATCTAATAGCAATTAGTACAATCAAACAGTTACAAAAAGGAGAAATAAATACTGAAAATATCAGAGAAGAAGCAACTGAAATAATTGCAAAGAAAATGGGTAAACACATGGACATCATTGCTGGACCTAATTCCGGAGGAGTAAGGAAAATAACTAAAAATCTTGAAGGATTTAAGGGAGCAAAAGAAACAACTCTAGGAATGGAACAAGCAAAATGGAACAAGATAGATACAGATGTAAAAGAAATGAACGAAACGTTTAATGGAAAAAGTCTTGAAGAACTAAATAAACCAGCATCAAGATGGGAAGGCGAAAAAGGAGATGCCCTTGCCAAAGCACTGTATAACAAGATGCAGGGAAGAATCAAGAACGGAAGACCTGCTATCAATGACACAGAAAAAATAATTGCATTAGCAAACAACAAATTACAAGGTTTATACAAAAGAAAAGGTCTTGGAGAATTCAAAGCATTAAATGCAAAAGAAACAGGACAAATCTACACCTATATATTGGATAAATATTTTACAAATCTATGGGCAAATAAAAGAGGAGAAAAAGCTCTTACAAGAGCATTCAAAAAACACAATAGTGACATAATAAATAAAGTTCTAATCCCTGAATTTACAGGAAAAATTAAAAACCTAGGACTGAAACCAAACAAAGAAAGAAAGTATGCAAAAGAAATGACAGACAGACTATATAAAAGTGCATATTCAAACTTCCAAGAGTCAATAGAAGGATACAAAGCCGAAAAAACAGAAACAAAAAACTGGAAAGTGCCACAAGAATTCATGTTCTATTCAGGAACAACAGTAAGAAAATCAAAGAAAGGTATTTTGGCAGGAGCTCCATATGCATTCCAAATGCCAGGTGGAAAAACAATTGGAATTCTCGGGAAACCAAACGAATGGAAATTAGATTCTAACGACCAAGTTGAAAGCGACATAGCCAAGGTAATATTAGAAACAGTAAGCGAAGTCCCTAAAGCTCCAAGCTTAGACAGTTTCTACTCCCCTATATCTATCAAATTGGCAAATTTCCATGCTACACGAATACAGCTAGGAGAAAGTGCATACAGAGAATTAACTGATTTTTACAAAAGACCCAATCAAGAAAAACAACAAAAAATATTATCTGCACTAGCGAAGAAACAGAAAAAAGGTACAAAACTAAACAATCAAGAGGAAGCACTCGTAGAATTCATGGCATTCGCAAAAAAAGTACGAGAAGCAACAATACAACCGGGACAAACACATATGGGATTGGCAGATGACCTATTCATGGTAATAGCAGAACCTACAATCTACAGTGGAGCATATGCAAAATGTGGAAACCTATCATTGTTAGTGCACGAATCATTCGGACTTTCCGGAAAAGGAGCACCGAACATGATAGCTGTATCCACAGACACAAGAGTTCACACAAAAACAGGTGTTTCAAAGAGAGAAGTTACAGTAGTAGCTGGAGCTAGCTATGCAAATACGCATGAAGAGAAACCTGTAGAAGATATACCGGAAGAGGAGGTACCAAGAAAACCGGGAAAAAGACCAGAAAAAAAACCTAACAGAAAACCAAGCAAAAGACCCACTAGAGAAGAAGCCCCAGGAAGCATCGGAAGTATAGACTCCCCAGCTGGAGAAGAAACAACAGGAGCAACAAGACCAGAAAGTACAGGACATATCGGAGGCATAGATTCATAAATCAAAAATTAATATATAAATAAAAATAAATAATTAATAAAAAAATGAAAAAACTAATAAATCTAAAAATCCTAGCAGTAATCGTTGCCTCAATGTTCTTCACAGGAAGTATGACATTTGCTCATGCCCCTGAATGGCATATAGATCAAGGAATATGTGACGCTGAAAAAATTGTAAGCAGTTGGATAGACGAGAATGGAAATGCCACCTGTGACCCCCTTAATCCACCAAACATACTGGATGGAATCACACATGATGATTATCCAAATGGACTATGTTATCCATCATTTAATAATTACACAGATTCAGCAGACGTTGACGTAAACAATATTCCAATAGGACTTGATCCTCCAGGAAGTCAACCACCAATATTTGAGGACGAAAGAAATTTCTTCCAAGTTAGAAAAAAAGTTGCAAATGATGTCGATAATGCACAATGGTCAGACTATGAAGATCGTTTACTTGCTGATGTAGAAGCCGGAGATGAGTTAGTTTTTGCAATGTACATACATAACGATGGAGACCCATGTCTAAACGACAACGTATTAGACAGTGGACTAAGAAATGCATTAAGAGGAACACCCTTAGCAAATTGGCAAACAACGTCATACAATACAAAAATTCAAGTAAATCCATTCTTTTCACTTGAAGACGGAGAATTAACAAGAACTGTAAATGGCGAAGCAGTATTCAATGGAAATATATGGTCAGACAATGCAATAAAAGCATTCGGAGCACCAGCAACACAAAGTGCACCAACAAACGACACGGTTAGAATAAGCATCAAAGATGGAAAAACTGTTAAATTTAAGTATGTAGAAGGATCCGCAAGATACATAGACTACAATATGGATTACTACACTGGAATTGATCGTAATGGAACAGAGTTTAGTATCCACAACATCAACAATGCCAGTAGCCTATTTAGCCAAAACGGATACTCCCTATCAACACTAATAGGAGGAGTAATCAAAAGAAATGATGGAGATTACTATGCAAGTGAACCTTATATTGGAGTAGTATTTTTCACAGTTAGAGTAGAAGGACCTCCAGTCTGCGAAGACCTAACGGCAGGACTAGTTGCAACAAACGTAACATTACCTGGAATTGACGGACCTCTATATAAAGTAAATACAACAGTTACATGGAGTCCAGCTCAAGTTTTGGAAAATTCAAGACTTGTTTGGGAATCTGATGATCCAAACGGAATATTTCACCGAAAAGTAGGTACCAATTATCTACCTGGTGGATCTAAAGTTGTATTGAACCTATCAGACGCAATCCCAACCTTTAATGACTTATATTACACAGGTCAAGGACCAATAACTATTAAAGTAGTAGATAAAGACGACGCTACAGAAAGAGCGTTAACAACTTCATGTCAGTACAGAATTCCTGCAATAGATAAGATTTGTGAAAATCTTACAATCGAAGAAGGAACTCAAACACATACACTTTACGGGGAAGATGGAATATATCTTACTCCAAGAGTAACTTTCGAAAACGGTCAGGAAGTACCTAGTGAAACAGAAATTAGATGGTCAACATCTAATGGAAAATTTTTGGACCTAGTAGGAATATTCACAGGAAGAATAACGGAAATAGAAGATATATTTAAACAAATACTGCCATATCAATTCGACATGCCAGTATTCTTCACAACAGAAACAACAACAACTATAAACGCTGAGGTAATAGGATTCGAATCTATATGTAACGACCAACTTACAATTACAGTAGAAGAAGAATCAAATGTTTGTGAAAAATTGGAAACAAGCATGTATCCAGTAAAAGATCCTCAAAACACACTAACACCTGGATTCCCAATAGCAGGAGTAAGTGTATATAACTTGAGAATGGATAACGTGGAATTTTCAGGAGAAACACCTGACCCGGTCCTTCTACATTGGTTTTCAACTGATGCAAACGGACAATTCTGGATCCTTAAAAACGGAGAATGGAGAGCAACAGGAATCGGATCAGGAACAGCAGGAATACACGCTCTATCAAATGTAACAGTTCTATACACAGGAGAAGGAAAAATAAATGTAGGAATATCAAAAGACGCAGGATTCGGAAGCGATGAAGTAAAAGGTTGTTTAGATGACTACACCATTCCAGATGAACCACTAGTTTGTAAGGAAATAAGAGTCACCTACCAAGATCCAATTTTGCTTGGATTCTATACAGAATTCACAGCAGTAGCTATAGATCAAGATGGAAACGAATATGAAGCAAATATAGAATATACTGCAAACGGAGGAACTGTTTCAGAAGAAAAACCAACTGACACAGAAAAAAATCCATCACCAGTAAAACGGAATTGGGTAGCAAACCAAAGTTATGCCAATAATGGATTTGCAAATCTATTGGCATTTAGCCCAACAAATCTGCAAGTTCCTACAACATCTATACAAACTCCAACTATTTCAAAAAACATTCAATCTATACAAGGAATACAAATTCCTGCATATAGCCTGGAAACAACAACATACACAGAACCTAAAACGAGTATAATTCCTGAAGGATTCGGTGGAAGCACAGGAACAACAGTGCCATCACAAGTATATACAGTAAATCCTGAAGATTTCGTTGTAAATACAACTGTAATTAAGGGTATATTTATAGACGATCCGGAAGGATCAGGTACAGACAAAAATCTTGGAAGTATTGATAAAATAAAAATCATCACAAACGATCCAGACGGATCAAGTGCAGGATCTAAAGAAGTAACAACTATAGACATGTCAGGAGACAAAGAACCTACAGCTAACGTAACAGACTTTGGGAAAACCGTAGACTTAACACCTGACACAATAGACTTCCTAAGAAGAACTGGGGTAAATCTAGGAGACACTACTGTATTCGTAGACCAACCTGGAGAACAAGAAGACAATGTCTTCGTAGACCAACCTGGAGATGGATCAGCAAGAGTAACCGGAACAATAGTTACCGACACTGGAGAAATCATATATTATACACCTAACGAAGCTGGAGACGAAATATGTCTAAGTGTACCAGGTGCAGAAGAAGGAGTATGTGAACAATGTTTCCCTGTAACTCAACCAGTAGAAGTATGTGAAGCAAGTACAATAACAGTGAGTCAATATGACGCTAATAGCTCATCAGGCTCAAAAATTGTACAATGTTTAGAAGAAAATGGAACATACCTAATGACTGCAAGATTTTACAACGATGCAGCAAAAACTGATCCAATCAATACAGCAAACACAAAAGTACATTGGAAGACAACTGATCCAAACGGTAGATTCTCAAACCCTACCCAAGGAATTTTGCCAACAAGAGAAGTTACAGGATCAACAAAGATGTTCTATAGCGGTGGCGGAACAGTAACTACAAAACTTATCGAAGTAGCGGGACAAGATGTAGAAAAAGATACTGTTTGTCAGAATATAATCGAACCATGTAACGACGCTAACGTTTGTGGAGAATTAACAATCACAAGCGAACCTGCAGATCCATTGGAAATCGGTGAAACTGCACTACTCACAATAAGTGGAACCGATGTAAACGGTAATCCCCTACCAGGGACCACAGCCATAACATGGGTAACAGATACTGGTGGAAATATGCACTACAATGACCAAAATCAAAGCAACAGCAAGCTAGAAGTCACAATGAAAAACTCTCCTCTAAAATTCCTTGAATCACAACAAGCTGGAATCGTAGGAGCATTCATACCTAAAACAGACCCTCTATATTCAAAAGCCTGTGCAGATCAAATCACAGTAATCGACAAGGCAATACCACTAGTCTGTGAAGATCTACAATTAAGACAAATAAACAGTTTTGGAAAAATGGTTCCACTGGACGTTCTAACGCCAAGCACAGCATACAAATTATCAAGCACTGCTACATTCAACCCAGCAGACGGCACTGATACTGTAAGCTATTCTAGCAACAATGGTGTATTCACACCGGTTCCAGACTTCGGAAACTTAGTCCCTGGCTTCATGAACAATCTTCCAGATGCTGCAAGACAATCAGCATTCGAAGAACTAATGAAGAATTACATTCTGGACGCAAACCTTTCATCAGGAAACTACAAGAATATAAGCCTAAACCTTTCTGAAACCAGCATAGGAATAAACTATCCGGTTCCATTAGGAAAAACTATCACCGTAGAAAACGGAACAGCTGTATTCTTCTTCTCATTTAGAGATGCAGTTAAAACCGACAACGGACTGATAGTTAAAACAACAAATATAGTAGATGAAGACTGTCAAAAAATAGTTCCAATGGAAGTTATACCTCTAGTTTGTATAGACCTTGAAGTATATAGCTTAAGCTCACTGGACAAACCTAGTCGTTTGGGAACATTGGAATCAGGCAGAGTTTACAAACTTGCAAGTATCGGAGAATTCAACAACGAACTGGAAGCTGCAAAACAAACCATTACTTACAGAAGTAAATTTGGAGCATTTGCAGAAGTTCCATCAGCTGAAGATATCGACGACATACTAAGTCCTATCCCAGAAGCTGAAAGACAGCTAATTCTTGAAGAATTGATAATTGCAAAACTAACTGCAGCCGAAATTGATTCTCAAAACTACAGAGATCTAGAAATAGCTCTTGGACCTAATACAACTATAAAATTGAGCTCTACACTTGAGGTAAGTAACAAGAAAAAAGTATTCTTTGTAACTTTCGCAGATGCGGAGACTACGCAGAACGCTCTAACAGTTCAGGTAACAACTAGACTTGAAGAAGCATGTCAAGAAAGCTTCGATCTAGAAAGACTAGTTATACCGAAAGTACCTGAATGTATAAATCTTGAAATCATCACTCCGAAGGGAACATGGAAAGAAAATGATTTCACAGATAACGATGAACAAAAATTTGAAATCGAAGTTAGCACAAATGAAGATGCAACTATAGATGATTTCGAATATGAATGGACAGTATCTCCAAGCAGAGCCGGTGATTGGAGCAAAGGAGAAATAACCGACAGAAGCGATAATAATCCACTTGTAAACTATTTGGAGGATATAGACATAGATGACGAGCCAACTGTGACAGTACAAGCAATAGATCCTGAAACAGGAGACGAAATCCAAGCTTGTGCTGACGAAACAGAGCTACAAATCGACGAAGATGATGAAGAACCGGAAATAGAAAAATTTGTTTACGATACAAAGGGTGAAAACTGGAGAAACACTATAAACATTAGTGGTAGAACAGACGATCTAAGCAGATGGTTAGACAATGATTACAGGTATGTAACATACTTTGCAGGGTTCTCTGTGGGATCTGCAGATTCAGTAAACATTTGGGAAGATCAGTTAGATGAAGGATCTATCAATTCTGTAAACTACACCGGAGAATTTGAATTCGAAGGTATAGCTATAATGATTGACAGCAAGAAAGGCGACGATTACGTACTATACAGGAGTGAAGAATTCGATGAAGACAGATATAACGATGAAAAAATCGGAAGTGACAACGTATCAGATTATGACGATTTCGACGAAGACAACGACTACTACGACGAAAAATACTCTTGTGATAACGCATCAAGCGATGTTGTATGTATAGAAAATGACATTGAAGATATAGACAGAGACTTCAGAAACGGTGACAAGTTGGAATTCAGAAATACAGACAAAGCAGAAAACATCTACTTTATCTACCAACTGGAAAACCACACAGATATCAGTGATGAAAACTGTAAAGACATCATGAGCAGAACAGGAAGTTGTGGTGAAAGATTCGACAACACAATCCAATTCGAAGGATCAAAAGACAACCGTATCATCAACAGTAACGATATTGATTACGAAGGTGATGACAGTGCTAAGGTGATCGTTATATGCCCATTCATCCTTACAAGACAAGGTGGAGACGTATTCTTCCATAGTGAAGTAGATACGGGAATAGATGTATCACAATGTACTCAGGTAAAAAGTACACCTGGCGTAGTTGTTACACCTCCTCCGGTTGAAAGACCTTACGTACCTAAGACGGGTGCAGGTGATGAAATAGTATTCCAAACACCTACACATGATGTTTGTAAGCTAAGTAACACAGAAGACGCAGAACAATTGGCAGAATACAGAAACGTACTGTCAAACTTCTCAAGTTCAATCTGTGAACTAGAGGCTGAAGTAGCTGAAGACTGGAAAGAAACAAACATTACCTCTGCAATCAACGCAAACATAGAAAAAATTGCAAGGTTTGGAACAATAGCAAATAGAGACATAACTCTAAGAGCTGTAAGCGACCTAACAACACAAGGATTCTCCAATCTTGAAAGCGGAGTATTTGTAATCGAAGCTGGTGACCTTACAATCGATAGCAGAACAGGATATATGATCAAAGGAACAGATATTATACCTGCAGCACAAACCTACATCGTTATAGGTGGAGATCTGATAATTAACAGTAATATCACATACGATGATAGCTCTATCAATCCGGTAGATCCTAATAGTTTCCCTTCAGCTGCATTCATAGTAGTAGATGGAAATATCAGAATATCAAACGATGTAACAAATCTAGACGGTATATTCATGGCTGTAGACACAGATCGTAGCGGAGAAGATGGACAATTGATATCTTCAGAAAATACACCAACATTCGAAAACACACTAGTTGTGAAAGGTAGTCTTATCGGAGACGTTTACAACCTATTCTTCAACAGAAGAGCAATAGGTGATCCTCTGAAAGACGAAGCTGCAATCACAGTAAGATACGATGAAAGAATACTCTTGAACACTCCTCCGGGACTACAAGAACTAATAGACATCGCGCAATTAAGAATTGCAAACTAAAGCATTCGATTCCTATTAAGGAGAGAAAAGAGCCGCTTGAATCAAGTGGCTCTTTTTGAGTATAATCTAGCCCTATGACAACACCCCCACCACAAAACATTTTTCTCTTCCACGGAGACGACAGCTACTCAAGCAGTAAAAAGCTAAAGAGCTGGGAAAAAGCATTCCTAAAAAAATATGGAGAAGATGCGAATATCGAAATCATTGAGGGAAAAAAAATGGATGTATCCCAATTTGAGACAAACATAGAAACAGTACCATTCCTATGCGACAAACGATTCATAATAATAAAAGACTTTTTAGCTAACGCAAAAGATGAAGCCAGAAAACGAATAACTAAAAGTATAGAAAAAACACCCGACTTCTGCATTCTCGTATTCCATGAAAACAAATCAACAGACAAAAGAACTTCTCTATACAAAAAACTCGTAAAAATAGGGAAAGTAGAAACCTTCAATCCCCTATCACCGGGAGAGCTAACAATGTGGATACAAAAAAAAGCAAAAGAAGAAAATATAAAAATACCTATAGTCACATCGCAGTATCTCAGCCACTACGCAGGACCTGAGCTCTGGCGCATAGCAAGTGAACTCGAAAAACTAAAAGTATACGCAAACGGAGAGGAAGTAACAAAAGAAATGATAGAAACATTGGTCACACCATCGCTTTCAGCTTCAATTTTCAAACTAACAGACTCAATAGCACAGAAAAACGCTAAAGTTTCACTAACTACACTAAAAACATTAAAAGAAAGTGGAGAAGAGCTCACAAAAGTGTTCTTTATGATAGCAAGACACTTCAGAATACTAATTCAAGTGCACGACATGGTACAAAAAGGCAATCCTGCCCATTCCATTTCAAAGAAACTGCGACAGCCACCATTTGTAATACAAAAGACATCCAGCCAATCAAAAAACTTCACAAGTGAAAAACTGGTAGAAATATATAAAACCCTCCTTCAAATAGATATAGCCACAAAAACAGGACTAATAAAGGCATATCAAAAAGACGACAGAGAGTATCAATTAGCTATTGAAAAACTCATTTTGGACTGTTGTAAATAAACTTTTCCAAGAATTTATTGAACATAAAGAAACAGATTGATAGAATCTGAGTCGTCGTAATTTTCTACAACCAACCCCCTTGAATATGACTACAGGTCTAATAGAAGTACTAAAACACATTGGATTAACAGAAAAAGAAGCCAAAGTTTATCTTTCATGCATAGAAAGCGGAACAGCAGCGGTATCAACAATCGCTTCCAATGCCGGAATAAATCGAGTCACAACATATGACATAGTCGATAAATTGAAACAAAAAGGACTTGTAAGCTATTTCATAAAAAACAAAGTTAAATATTTCACGGGAGCAGAACCTGAAACAGTACTAGAAGAGTTCGAAAAAAGAACAAACAACCTACGAAATGCATTACCCCAATTCAAAAGACTAACAGGAACAACTAACCACCCAAGAATCCGTTACTTTGAAGGACTTGAGGGAATCAAAGCTATATACACAGATACCCTAACAAGCCAAACAGGGATACTGAACTTCTCAAATTCAGAGGAAATCAGAAAAATATGGACAAACTATGACCAAGAATACGTAGAACAAAGAGCAAAAAAGAAAATATTCCTAAAAGGAGTATGTCCAGACGACAAAGGTGGAGTCCTCGTTCATTCTGAAGATAAAAAATATCACAGAGAAATGCGCCTAGTACCAAGCGAAGAATACCTTTTCACAAATGAAATCAACATTTACGACGACAAAGTTGCAATAATATCATTCAAAGATGAACTAATAGGAATGATCATAGAAAGTATTGAAATCGCAAACAGCCAAAGAGCCATCTTCAACATGTGCTGGCAATTTGCAGACATAATGAAAAACAAAAAGATCATCAAAAACAAGATGATGGAACCATTATCAGAGTCTGAACTGGAAACAACACTGGAACGTGAAACTCAGCCAATAAAAAAGACCCCTATTCCGGAAACAAAGCCAAAAGAAAAAAACAACCTTTCGTTATTCTAAAGTTTTTCCAAAACAGAACCAACCTTCAAACACCTTCCCTCTTCAAACTGAGGTGCAATAACCTGTAAGCCAATTGGCAAACCATTAGCAGACTTCCCTACCGGACAAGCCAAAGCGGGAATACCGGCAACACTTGCCGGAATTGTTAAAACGTCAGCCATATACATGCTCAAAGGATCATTCACCAATTCCCCTACCTTAAATGCAGGAAAAGGAGAAACAGGAGCAATCAACACATCGTATTTCTCAAAAACATTATTGAACTCCTCAATAATCAAAGTCCTAACCCTCTGGGCTTTCTTGTAATACGCATCAAAATACCCTGCAGACAAAACATAAGTACCAATCATAAGCCTAAGCTTTATCTCATCACCAAAGCCCTCTCCTCGCGCATCAAAATATGCATCAACCAAATTATCCACATCGTCCACAGCCCGCTTACCATAACGAATTCCATCAAATCTCTCCAAATTAGCAGAAAGCTCCGCCGGAGTTGAAACATAATAAACAGCCACAGCATATTTAGTCAGAGGCAATTCCATTTCCTCCACTATCGCCCCAGCCCCCTCCAATTTCTTCACCGCATCACGAACCAACTCTGCAGTTTCCTTTTCAACACCCTCACCAAAATATTCCTTAGGCAAACCTATCCTCAACCCCTTCACATCCTGATCCAAAAATTTCGTATAATCCGGAACTGCAACATCAGGAGTCGTAGAATCTCTTCGATCTCTTCCTGAAATAGCATTTAGAATATAAGAAATATCCTCGGTAGTTTTCGCAAAAGGTCCAATGGTATCCCAAGAAGAAGCCATAGCAGACACTCCTGACCTACTCACACGACCATAAGTCACTTTCATTCCATAAACTCCACACAAAGAAGCAGGCTGTCTTATAGACCCCCCTGTATCAGTCCCCATAGAGTAAATACACATATCAGCAGCTAAAGCAGCAGCACTTCCACCAGACGAACCTCCGGCAACCCTCTCCAAGTCATACGGATTCTTCGTCACACCAAAACAAGAATGCTCAGTAGAAACACCACAAGCAAACTCATCCATATTCGTCTTCCCCAGCATAACCATGCCATTATCATTCAACATTTCCACAACAGTCGCATCATAAGGAGGAACAAAATCCTTCAAAATCGGCGAACAACATGTAGTTCTCACCCCCTTAGTATTAAAAATATCTTTAAGTCCAGCAGGAATTCCCGCCAAAATAGGCAAATCATCACCGACTGCAAGTTTTTTATCAACTTCTTTCGCCTTCTCAATAGCCAATTCATCACTAAGAGTAACAAATGCATTTATATCTTTGTCTCGCTCCTTAATCGCTCCCAAACAGGCATTAGTAAGATCTTCCGAAGAAAATTTCTTCTCTCTTAGCCCTTTTGAAGCCTCCGCAATCGACAATTTATTTAAATCTGACATATTTATTTTATAGCATTCATTACACGCACCTGATTACTGTCCACAGCTAGCTCGCTGCAACCCAAAAGCTCTTCCCTCGTACTTTGAGACTTCTTTATTTCATCTTTCTCCATAACATTCGCCAAGCCGGTTACCTGACTGGTTTCCTTCACATTTTCCGTATCAACTTCTCCCAAAATATCCACATATCCCAAAACACTGGTTAATTGTTTTGAAAACTTGCTTACTTCCTCATCAGTAAGCTTAATCCTGGCTAATTTTGCAATATCCCGTACCTGCTCTTCACTTAACATAAGACTTGGTTAAATCATTGCCAGTCTACAAATTACGCCAATCAATTGTCAATACACTTGTTAGTCAGAGCCCCCACCTATATAATCAGATCACAATGAAAACAATAGAAGACATCAAGAAAGTTGCATTAGCATTCTTTATCATCACCGGATTGATCCATCTGGGGTCAACAGTGCTAATCTCCAACAGTTTATACCTCAAGCAAACGGAGATAATAAACAAAATAATGGATATTCCATTCATAATAACCGGAATGACATACGGTTTATCTTCACTAAGAATATCACTCACCGATCCGGAAAAGAATCATAAAGCCCTAGATATTTCATTCATAATACTAATAGTATTAGTTTTAGCTGGGCTTTTATATATTAATTTAGCAGTTCCCACAATTCAAGCATGAACAAAGACAACGAACAAACTCTGGTAATGGTGTTTGGTACCTTTGACTACCTCCACGCCGGTCACGAAAACTACATTTTTCAGGCAAAAGAACTGGGAGATAAAGTAATGGCAATAGTTGCAAGAGACAAAACAGTAAAAACAATTAAAGGAGATCTTCCTGATCACAGTGAAAAAGATCGATTAAAAAATCTACAAGAAACAGAGTGGACAGATTTCGCAATCCTTGGGAATAACAAAGATAAAACAAAAGTAATAAAAAGTTACAGACCCGACATAATCGCTTTGGGATACGATCAATTCGCATTTACGTACAGGCTGGAAAAGCTGGTAATTGATCTAAAACTCAACACAAGGATAGTACGACTTAAACCATATCGGCCGGATATGTACAAATCTTCTATCATAAAAAGGGAAAACAAAGTTAAAAACTTTGAGATTAAAGAAGCTAATGTTGTATAATGGAGAAAATAAAAATCATCCATGAAGAGCAAAACATCAAGTCTATCACTAATAAGGAAAGGATTTAGCATCAGTATCAAAAATATTTGGCGCAACAAAGTGCTTTCTATAGCGACAATCTTTGTAATGGGGATAATCATATTTATCTTCAATATAATCATGGCAATAAATTTTATCGCCAATGATTCGCTAATAAACCTAAGTCAAAAAGTAGATCTGGTCGTATATTTGAAAGAAACAACGAGTTTTCAGGAATCACAAAATCTAACAGATGACCTAAATAGAATAGGAGGAGTAAATGAAGTAATTTACACGTCAAAAGAAGAAGCACTGCAACAACTAAAGCTAACACATCCGGACCTGACATTGGCTTTTGAGAAATATGGCCTGGGCAATCCCCTACCTGCAAGTCTAAATATAAAAACAATTCATCCAAAATATCACAAAAGTGTAGCAGAATTCTTGGAACAGGAAAAATATCAGAGATATCTTTCAAAAATAATCACAAACGAAGGCGCAGAAAGCAATAATATACTTACAAGCGTATCCAAAAACCTATTGGAACTAACAAATTTCGCTGAACAAATAATGTTCTGGCTAATAATAACATTCATAGTAGGTGGCGCCCTAATCATCCTAAACGCCCTACAAATCACAATCTTTAGTCGTAAAAAAGAAATAAGTGTAATGAAATTGGTAGGTGCTCCACATTGGTTCATTCGACTTCCATTCATTCTAGAAGCTATAATGTACGGAATTCTGGCAATCACATTGAGCTTCCTCATGCTACTGCTACTATCCCGAACCATAGAAATAGAAAACACAAGTATATGGCACTATTATCAGGACATAGAATTCCAAGTAGTCTTCCTGGTTGAACTGATAATCACCGTATTACTCAGTGTTTCAAGCTCTCTAATTGCAGTACACGAACATCTAAGGAAAAGGCTATGAAAAGCTTTACATCGGAATGTATAGTTTTGGGCCATAGAAACTTTGGAGAATCAGATAAACTGGTTTTTCTTTATAGTAAAGATTTTGGAAAAATAAGAGTAATCGCAAAAGGAGCAAGAAAAATAACAAGCAAATTTACCGGTCACCTAGAGACTTTAAACTCATGCACAAGCCAGTTATACTTCGGACCAAGAAATATAATACTCACAGAAATAAGTACAAAAACACACAATAAAAGAATCCGAGAAGACTTCAAAAAACTATGTAGCGCATTACAAATCGCAGAAGTAACAAATCAAATACTCTATGACAACCAAAGTCTGGAAAATCTAATTCCGCTACTGGAAGGAGCAATTCAACAATTAGCAAAAACTGAAAAAGCTTCCCTACTCGCAATCGCATACACAACAAAACTTCTGGATAAAACAGGACTAATCCCCGACTTCAAAAAAACAGGAGGAAGTATGGATATGAAATATCGCAAATTCTTTGAATTTATAAAAAAGGCTTCATTGGAAGAAATAGAACAAATAACTCTCACAGAAAGTGAACAGGAGGAAATTAAAAAAATTATAAAAAAACTTTTCGAATATCACACCGAAAGAAAATTCAAATCTCTAGACCTTCTATAAAGCTCTACCACTTTTCCAGCTAGCAGTCATAAACCTCTCCTCATCAAGCTTTTCAAGTAAGAAACACATGGAAGAATGAATCGTAACAGTATTTCCCCTAGTTATATATGCAATAATTTCCTGACCACGCTTTGGTCTGCAACATCCTGCAATTCGAACCGGAAGATCCGATTCCCCTCCAATCAAAATTCGACTCTCAATATCATTAACACCCTTATTAATCTTCTTATGCTTTGTCCTAGGCTTAACAGAAGACTGAATTAGAGACAATCGATCCTTTGGAAACAATTTCCCAACAATATCACTGGCCATTTGCGCACCTTTTCCAATTTCCTCAAGCACATGCTCTCTATCACTCAAGTTTAGCTTTCCATCAAGATAATTTTTTAAAATAGAGTAATTTTGATCCAACAAAGGCCTACCATGTTTGAGCAACTGATCATTAACAAGCTTTTTTCCCTCCTTTACATTGGCATCCTTATTCAGTGTTCCAAACCAATTTTTAACTTTATTTCGAGCCAAACCGGTCTTCACAATAGAAAGCCACTGTAATTTCGGACGATTTCCTTTCTTGGTAATAATATCAACCATATCACCATTCTTCAGTTCATGATTCAATGGAACAAGATTCCCATTCACCTTTGCCATTAAACATTCATGCCCAACATCGGTATGAATATAATAAGCAAAATCAATAGGACAAGCACCGGCAGGCAAATCTTTCACCTCCCCTCTAGGAGTCAAAACAAATATTCGATCCCTAAAGATGTCCAATTCAACCTCTTTCATAACAGAATATTCACTTCCCAAATAACCATGTAATTCCCTAAGTCCACGAAGCCAATCCACCTGTGAGTTCACAGTGTCCCCGTTAGAGTGACCACCACCTACACTATGTTTATACAACCAGTGTGAAGCAATTCCATACTGAGCCTCTCTATGCATTTCCGCGCTCCTAATTTGAACTTCCACAGGTTGCTCCATATTCTTCGGTGCAAGCCCAAGAACAACAGTATGCAAGCTTCTATACCCATTAGGCTTAGGAACAGCAATATAGTCCTTAAATTTTCTCGTAACAGGCCTCCATCTACTATGAAGCAATCCCAAAGCTCCATATAGACCTTCAACCAATTCATCTGAGTCTTTATTAAATTTCGAATCAAGAATAACTCTCATCGCAAAAATATCGTACAACTCTTTTACAGAAGATAACCCCTTTCGCTTAAGTTTTTTATATATACTGTAAACACTTTTGATCCTACCAAAAACTTCCACATCAATGCCCCTACTATCAAAGAATTCTTCAAGATCCTCCTTCACCTTTGTAATACTTAACTTACTAACTTTGCTAAATTCCATAAGTTGTGTGGAAATATCACCATAATCTTCCGGATTAAGATATTTAAAGGACAAATCTTCCAACTGAATTTTCATATTGTACATACCCAATCTGGTAGCAATAGGTACATATACATTCAAAGTTTCATTCGCAATCAATTTTCTAACCTTGGCATCAATAAATTCATCTAAGTTTTTCATAACAAAAAGCCGCTGCGCCAAACCAATAATGATAACACGCATATCTTTTGCCATAGCCATAAACATCTTCCTGAAAACCTCAACCTGAGAACTTCGATCATTCTTGGCATAGTTCAAATTTTCAAGTTTTACCAAACCAAGCAACAAAGTACAAACTTCCTGCCCAAATCGACGTTTTATGTCAAGCCCCTTCAAATATTCATTTTTATAAAGAGGATAAATCAAAGTCGCAAGCACTCCAGCCTCATCTGGTCTAAAAGGGAGCAACAAACGAACAATGTCACAAGAAACCTTCAAATCCAGATCGCTATTTCTATATGCCTCAACAATATACTCAAAATCCTCCTCCATTTTTTCCTTATCGAGAAAAGAATTATACCTAATTATCTCCTTCAAAATACCATCAAGCATAGTTCACAGAATACCACAATACTCTACGGCTCCAAAGGAATAATGGCATCAATATCAGACCCAGGAATGTCGAAGATTTTTACACCTTTAATCAAAGCTTCTGTATTAACCAGAATATCATCATATCTTGGACTAAGGAAATCAATAGAACTAAGCATCATGTCCCCAACAGTCACATAAGAATTATACAGAGCCTTCACTTCAGCAGCTTCCTGCTCCAAAGAAATAAAGAGTTGCATGAAATCATACGCATCCTGCCCCAAAAGTTGATCCATAGACAAGAAAAACGAATCTTCATGTAATGCTTTCTCACTAATAACATCCTCATACTGCCTTTCCAGCCTTGCTAGCTCTACCTCCATTTCAACCACAGCAGCCTCGGCATTAAGTATAAGTTCATACATATCAGTCAAATGAGCATTAATGGCTGTACGCCTATTTAAAGACATATCCATAAGATGATATACATCCGTATTATAGATATTTTCCATATTTCTAAGTAAACTCACATAATATACAAATTTCACCCTATAAGGGTCGTAATCAACCCCAATAGCATAAGCTGCATCCAGTCCGGAAAGATCTCCATAGCTGGTAATAGGCTCAATATCAAACTTTGGCCTAGCAGACAAAGTAGACTCCAATCCAAAAATATAAGAAGACATAATTCCAAAATTATTAGCCTCACTTACAGTTACATCAGGATCATCTTCCACCTCACCTACCTGTTCAACTACAGAATCAGACTTAATTTCAAAATTCATAATTTTACCAAACCAGCCAAAGACAAATCCAAAAATCATCACAGCTATCACCATAACTATAATAAAAAACCATATCAATTTACCCTTTGTAATACCAGCCTGTTCAAGAATATCCCAAAAACTTTCTGTAAACTCCTCAATCTCTCTTTCATTTTCACTAAGCTCCTCCTCCACCGGCTCAACATGACCAGCAATAACATTCTCCTCATTAACACCAACATCAATTACCTCCGTCTCTACAACAATCTTCTCAGTCGCTTTCTCATCAACCTTGCCAACAGAGTCAACCTCAGGCAACGCTGTGTCAGAAAACTCATACGAAGGGTCTTGGGGCTCAACCACAGGTTCAACAGGCTGTGGTGCTTCCACAGGGTCCACAGGCTGTGGTGTTTCAAAAGCCTGCGGTGGACCAACAGGCTCCATCGGACTTACAGGCTGAACTGAAGCAGGTTTTTTCCTTCGTCTCCTAGTTTTTTTCTTATTAGAACTAGATTCATTTATCTCACGCCACATATTTTTAGTATAATCGTCAGACTTACGAACATTTTCATCTTTTGAATTCGCATCACCTTGGGCTCCTTGATTTTGATTCTCTGAAGGCATACTAAGATATAATTACATCCATACAGTATAGCACAAAAACGGCTTACCATAAAGAAACAAGTAACTAGTATAGCAGACTTTTACTATAGAAATCTATAGAAATCTCCAACTAAAATCTTTCCTAGGGAAGATTGAACCAAATAATACACAAAAAAGCCCAAAATGACTGTAATCATGGCAGCTTGATCCTTCATGGTACAAACTTTCATCAAGGTATTGTATGCGATATAAAGCACCCACCCCAAAGCCACTAAAGATATCAAGCCAAAAGCCCCAAAACTCATAAATCCAATAAAGGAAAGTAACAATAAAACCATTGATAGCCACAGGATTATAGATCCGTACGACATGACACGAAAAATCCCCATATACTCAACCTTAGCTTTATAAACTTTGTCAGCAAATAGCCCAATAAAAAACATTACTGCAAGTATAGAAAGCGCAGGAATGAAAATCGGCCAAAATACGAAACTAGAGAAAATCGCAGAAAACCCGGAAGGAAAACTCAAAGAAGATAAAATAACATTAACAACAAAGGGCAGAAAAAGGATTATAGCAGCCCAAGCAGTCAAGTTTTTTCTATCATAGACAGCCTTCGTCACAACAGCATCCAATCGAACCACGTCGAAAGCATTCTTAATTTCCTTTTGAAAATCAGTAATTTTCATAGCCTTATTGTTAAATTTTTATTATAGAATTCCTGTAGTTGTGAAAGCAGTAGCAAAGATCAATGACACAACCGTCATCAACTTTATCAGAATATTGATACTAGGACCAGATGTATCTTTGAAAGGATCACCAACTGTATCTCCTACAACTGCAGCCTTGTGTGGATCACTTCCCTTTCCACCAAGATTTCCAGCCTCAATATATTTCTTTGCATTGTCCCAAGCTCCACCGGAGTTAGCCATTGAAATAGCCAACATAACACCGGAAACAAGTGCACCTGCAAGAAGTCCTCCAAGAGCAACTGATCCCAATACATATCCAACTAGGACAGGAACAATTACTGCCATAAGACCAGGGACGATCATTTCACGAATAGCAGCTTTTGTAGAAATATCTACACAGGTTTTTGTATCACCCTTTGCTTTACCCTCCATAAGCCCATCAATCTCTCTAAACTGACGTCTCACCTCTTCGATCATATCAAATGCAGCTCTTCCCACAGCAGACATTGTCATTGCTGAGAATACAAATGGAAGCATTCCACCAATAAACATACCAATGATTACTCTTGGCTGCATAATATCGATAGAAGTCAGACCAGCGGCAACAGCGAAAGCAGAAAACAACGCTAAAGCAGTCAAAGCAGCAGAACCAATAGCAAATCCTTTACCAATAGCAGCTGTAGTATTTCCAGCAGAATCTAAAGCATCAGTTCTTTTTCTAACCTCTTCTCCAAGCCCTGCCATTTCCGCAATACCTCCAGCATTATCAGCAACAGGACCATAAGCATCTATCGCCAAAGAAATACCTAAAGTAGAAAGCATTCCTACGGCTGAAATAGCGATTCCATACAAACCTGCAAATTCAAAAGCAACATAAATTGCGATACAAATAAAGATAATAGGTAAAGCAGTAGATTTATAACCTAGTGCCAAACCGGCAATAATATTAGTAGCAGCACCTGTTTTTGAAGTATCAGCAAGATCCTTCACAGGCTTAAAATGTTCAGAAGTATAGTATTCAGTAATCAAACCAATAATGATTCCAACCACAAGACCAGAAAGCATTGCAATGAAAACATTAAAAGACTTATCAGCAGGCAAGAAGTAGTTAGTCAAAAAGTAAGCAGCAACCACTGTAAGACCTGAAGCAGCCCAAAGTCCGTTCTTCAAAGCTCCATGTATACTCCCCTTCTTTCCAACTCTTACAAAGAAGGTTCCGACTATAGAAGCCAATATACCTGCACCTGCAATAGTTAAAGGTAAATAAACCGCGTTAATTCCCATACTAGCTCCCAAAATCATAGCAGCAATAAGAGAACCAACATAAGATTCAAACAAATCAGCTCCCATACCGGCAACATCACCAACATTATCACCCACGTTATCAGCGATTACAGCCGGATTTCTAGGATCATCCTCAGGAATACCAGCCTCCACCTTACCAACAAGATCAGCTCCAACATCAGCAGCTTTTGTATACACACCACCACCTACACGAGCAAAAAGTGCTATAGAAGAAGCACCAAGTCCAAACCCAGTAACTACAGTTAAAACTACTGAAACATCAAGACTCATCAAGCCTAAGAAAACATACAATAGAACTGAAAGTCCCAACAAACCAAGTCCAACTACAGCAAGTCCCATAACAGCACCTGATCTAAAAGCTATAATTAAAGCCTTAGCCAAACTTCCTCTAGCTGCATTAGCAGTCCTAACATTTGCCTTTGTAGCAATTTTCATTCCAAAGAAACCTGCCAAAGCACTACTTAGAGCACCATAAACAAAAGAAATAGAAGTCAAAAATCCTTCATGTACATTTGGAGTATCCGCATTATCAAGGAAACCAAATAATATAACAGCAAGAACAATCACAAAAATTGCAATAACTCTATATTCACGAAGCAAAAACGCCATAGCCCCATCATAAATAGCATTTGCGATTTCCTTCATTTCATCTGTCCCTTCAGGCTTTTTCTTTATGCTAGATGCAAAAACAAACGCAGCAAGCAAAGCCAGGACACTTATCAAGGCCATCATCAGTAGGTAGTTCATAGTACTTTAGTTAAGTTAAACATATTAAAATTGACTCCAGCAGTTTAGAAGGAAAGAGCTTGAAAATCAACAAATTTTTATATTAATAAACCTCCTCCTTAAATAGAGAAGTTATATCGTAATAATAATCCACAATCTCCGTAACCTGATTTCTATCATCAGCTAAAGAAAACTTGTAATCTTCCATGAGCCCATCACTACGCTCAATAAAAAAGGAAAGTTCACCATCCATATCTTCAAAATCAGACAATTCAACAATTCCATTATCAAGAATCATCAAAATCTCCTCAAAGCGATCAAAATAATCTCCACCAACAATTCCATCAGTTTGAATATCCAACTCAATAGTTTCCTCAGTCCTATCCGGAAAGGTTAACCTATACTCAACCTGAAGAGTTCTAAGCTCCTTATCTGGAACCACCATCACATCCGAAACAGAATGAAAAGGACCATCAACCCCCTCGTCCACATTAAACCCCAAAGAAATAATTTCAGCCTTTTCATCAGACCCCACTTGCCCACAAGCAGAAAAAAGAAATAACGAAAACGCAGTAATCAACAAAAAAAGCTTTTTCATAAAAAAAGTCTACTACAAAAGCTAAAGCAGCACAATTATTATTTGTCAGCCGGAGCATCATCACCTCCCTCTTTCTTTTCTCCTTCAGCTCCTTCCTCACCTTCAGCACCCTCAACTCCTTCTTCACCTTCAGCAAGCTCAGCAGCAACCGGCTCTTCTTCCTCAATTCTAGGAGCAAGAACTGTAGCCACTACATCATCAGGATTGCTAACCACCTCAAGAGTATCCGGGAATATTACATCCCTAACAAACACACTATGATGGAAGTCCTCCAGAGAATCTATACTAACCTCGATATTGTGAATAAGATCTTTAGGTAAACATTTAACTTCAATTTCATTAAGATGAGTCATCAAAGTACCACCTTGGTCCTTTACAGCCAAAGATGTACCTATAAATACTAATGGAATCTTTGCATTAATTACTTCATCCATTCTTACATTAATAAAATCAATATGAGTAATTAAGTCAGTTACAGGATGATAGTCCACATCATGCACCAAAACATTAAATTTTTCTTTTCCTCCTACACTTAGCTCAATAACAGTATTGTTACCTGCTGTCCTGTAGGCTTTTCTAAATGTTTGATAATCAAGCTGTAGAGATTTATTGTCCACTCCCCTACCATAATATACGGCAGGAATAAGACTAGACCGTAAAAGGTCTTTCGCTTTTACGCCCATCTCTCTCGGCTTTGCTTCTAATGATACTATATCCATAACAAATACTTTCAATATACTTTGCTGGCCCAGTCTAGATTAAATCAAAGCCCTATGCAATAGTTTTTTATTATTGTTTAAAAAGTAATATATGATAAAATCGAGCACAGTAAAATTAAACCAAAATAAAGTATGTTAGATAAAGCAAAAGACCTGTACAAACTTCAAAAACAAGCAAGGAAAATTAAAAAGGAACTTAAGAAAACACACATAGAAGCTGAATATGAAGGTGTGACAATAGTTATCAATGGAGAACAAGAAGTTATGAATGTAAAAATCAGCGACGAAGCATTGGAAAATAAGAAAAAATTAGAAGCAAATCTAGAAAAAGCATTCAACAGAGCAATTAAAAAATCTCAACAAGTTGGAGCAGAAATGATGAAAGACGTTATGGGAGATCTAAATATTCCAGGATTAGGAGGATAAAAACAAAAAATGTATAGAAATCACTACAAAAGACGAAAAAAGAAAAGAATTCTGCTAAAACTGACTCTAAGCTTAGTTCTATTAGCGGGAATTTGCTTTTGGCAGTATAACAATTACATATACAACTCTGTAGACGAAAACGACGACACGAATATTTCCTTTCAAATAAAGCAAGGAACACCAATAAAGGAAATCGCAGCAAACTTGAAAGAAAAGGAACTTATAAAGAGTGACACTGCATTCTACCTACATACAAAATTCAACAACTTAGGAGAAAACATCCTAGCCGGACGCTTCCTTCTAAATAAAGGGATGAATATTCCTGAGATAATTGAAGGAATTAGTGACCCGTCACAAGCGGAAGCGATTATCACAATACAGGAAGGCCTTAGAATAAGAGACATAGACCAAAAACTAGTAGATATGGGGATAATAGAGAGCGGAGAATTCATAGAAGCAACAAAAAACTTTAACGGATGGGAATACTACTCATTTTTAGACCAGAAAAGCTTAGAAAAACTTGAAACACCACTGGAAGGATACATTTATCCGGATACATATTTCTTAGACTCAATAGAATTCAACCCAAGTGACCTTATTTACCTTTCATTAGATAACTTTGAAAGAAAAATCGCAGATATCGACATAGATGAAGAAATAATAATAATGGCATCTATTATAGAAAATGAGGTTTTTGGCATCGAAGATAGACGCATAGTTTCAGGAATATTGTGGAAACGACTGGAAAGCGGATGGACAATTGGTGCAGACGCAACATTGCTATACATAACAGACGACAGAACAATCACCAGTGCAGACTTGGAAATAGATTCTCCGTACAACACCAGAAAAAACGGAGGACTTCCACCAGGACCAATTTCAAGCCCAAGCATAGAAAGTATAGAAGCAGCAGCAAACCCAACAAAGAGCGAATACTGGTTCTACTTAACAACTCTTGATACAGGAGAAGTTATATATGCAAAATCAAATGAGGAACACAATCAAAACAAGGTGAAATACCTTTAATCCTCAGGTGCAACAGGCACCTCTTCATCAACAGGCTCTTCTTCAACTACAGGAGCAGGTGTTGGCGGTGTATATAAAACCTTCACAGTCAACGTTTCGCTCTTCTTCCCCTCAGCATCAATAGAATTGATTTCATAGATATTTTCCCCAACCTCCATTAAGTCATAATCAGCATTGGCATGATAAATCCAAACATCATTGCCAGCTTTAAATTCTTGAAGAGTGTATCCACTAACAATCACCTGAGCAGCACCGGAAACAGATCCGGTCAAAGTTGCAACACGTGAAGAAACTTCATAAAAACCATCAGAATTAGTAGTAGTAATATTGGCTACAGAACTAATTGTAGGAACTGTAAGATCAGCAGAAAGCTCCACTTCCTCTTCTGCTAATTCCTCCACGATTTCATCTTCTAGCTCATCAACAATCTCTTCCTCTGGCTCTGCACTTGAACTTACTTCACCTTCAGCAAGTTCAGGCTCAACCTCTAGAAACCCCTCGATAGCTTCCACAGGCCTAACAACATCACCACTAGAAAAATCCGTTGGCCTAACATCCTCCTTAACATTCCAGATATACCATCCAGACTGCTTGAACTCATCAGACAAAACAGATAAAACAGTAGGACTTTGATACTCCCAATATTTACTTAAAACTTCATCACTAAACGCTATTTCCTGACCAAGACCAATTTTCTCAGTCTCAACCACCTTTTTATCACCTTCACTCAAAACATCCACAAGCAAATCATCACCATTCAAGATTCGAACAGTTTCGTCAAATTCATTTTCAACATCAAAAATACTAGCTCCATTAGCATTAATCAAAACATTATCCATAGCAACAACCATGGCCGTTCTTCCAGTATCCCTATATACCTTATTTACCCAAACCTTCCCCTCAACAAGCAAAACCTTGATAAAAGGAATCTCCTCAGATCGAATTTCCTCAAAAATCAAATCACTATCACCTCCAACACGCATAATAGTCCCATCATAAAACTCAACTATTATCTTTGCATTAGCAGAAGTCTGCAACTCATCCCCTTGGAACAAAATAGACCCAGAACTCAGGTCAAAAAAATCATCAGTACCCCAAGTCTTCATTTTCGCACTACCTTCAACTATATACATATGTGCAACCTGCTCAGGTTCACTATCATAAATCGCCTTCCACAAATTAAAAAGCAAAATCACAATTATCCCAACTGCAATAACAATCAAAAAAGGCATCAAATAATCAACAAGACCGGAAGAACTACGACGACCCCTAGACCTGTAAGTAGACCTATAACGCATAGACAAAAGGTTAATTGATTGTAGACATACTAACCCATTAACGCGTTCAATCAAAACTTTTTTTTAAAGTCCCATTTCACGCTTGATAGCATTCACATCCTTGACCAAGTTCACATCCTTTTTAAGCATGTCAGACATCTTGTTACAAGCATGCATAACAGTTGTATGATTACGCCCACCAAAGCCACTACCAATCTTTTCATAAGAGTCACCCAGCTCATTTTTGATCAAATACATGCAAAGCTGTCGCGGTCGCATAACTTCTTTGTGCCGATCCTTCCCCTGAAGATTTTGAACAGTAACATTGTAGAATCCAGCAACAATATTCATTACATCTCCAGCCGTTCTCGCCATATAATTCTGTCTCTTAGCCTCAATATCATAACCGATAATCTTTTGCGCTTTATTTAGCCTCTTTATAATTGCAGCAACAGAACTAATCGTAGGAACTCTATTTTCCAACTGACTTTCCGCAATCGCCTGCCGAAGAACACCTTCAAGCTCACGTACATTATTATGAACATTCGTCGCAATAAACTCTAAAACAGCAGGGTCGATAATGCCCTCAAACTCACGACATTTCTGGTGTAGAATCGCAAGTCTTGTCTCAAAATCAGGGAATAGAAGCTCAACAACCATACCCATACCAAAACGACTTGTTAGTCTTTCCTCAAGATCATCCAACTCTGATGGTGGTCGATCACTTGTAATCACTATTTGTTTATTTCTGTCATATAATTCATTGAAAGTGTGGAAAAATTCCTGCTGTGAAGAATTTTTTCTAGCAAAGAACTGAACATCATCAAGCAAAAACACATCTACGTTACGATACTGTTCTTTGAAGCTGGACATTTTCCTTTTGCTGATAGCCTGAACCACATCAGTTACAAACTTTTCAGCAGTAATATACTTTACAACTTTGTCAGGAAAACTACTTAGAATCCCATTACCAATAGCTTGAAGCAAATGAGTCTTTCCCAGACCAACATTTCCATAAATATATAAAGGATTGTAAATCCCTCCTGGCATATTGATTACCGCAGTAGAAGCAGCATGAGGAAGTCTATTGTCATTCCCAACAACAAAAGTATTCATATCATATTTAACATTCAACATCTTACTCGCAACTCTTTCGTTATTTGGACCACGTGAAACAACCACCTCATTAACATTTCTAACTTTCCTAACCTTTTTATCATCACCAGAGACCAATTTTTTTACATCTACACCCTCATTACATCCCTTCTCGGCAAGACGACTATGAATTTCGTATTCAACCCCCGTCAACTCAGAATCAAGCTCCTTAACAGCCTGTTCCACTTTCACACCATACTTAGCTGAGATCCAATCTCTAGCAAATGACGTCGGAACACCAATGACCAAAATCCCCTCTTTATTCTCAAGAGCAATCGTGTTCTGAAACCAAGTAATGAAATGAGCCTTTTTTATAGTAGGTTGAAGTCTTTTAAGTACGGAAATCCACAAATCTTTTGAAGCCATAGAAAATATAGAGGTTAGATAATTGCCCTTTTCGAAATTTTTTGTTTTGCCCACAAAACTTCTCTTCGGGATTAAAATACTAATGGTTTTGCCCAACCCAAACAAGGACAATACCACCCACCTCCCTACCCCCTATATATAGAAAAGTTTTGCACATTACATACTACATTTTGTAATGAAATATCATTAAAAAACAATTTCGCTTCACACACAATCATCCCACAGTACAATCTTGACAAGAGGAGCAAGTTAAAAAAAGACCCAACTCCGTGGAGACAGGCATTAAGCTAAAAACACGTAGTCGAAACTGTCGACTACCCCCCCACAAGACGAATAATATCGCTGTACGTAACAGCTAAAATCAGAAGCAATATTAGACCATAACCAATAGCGTGAATGAAAGATTCCCACTTTTGATTCACTCTTCTTCCGATAATCAATTCGATCACAATAAACAGAAGTCTTCCACCATCCAAAGCCGGGAAAGGAAGAATATTAATCACAGCCAAACTCAATGACAAAATAGCCACAAAACGAAGAAGCGGAATAAGTCCTTCCTGCACAAAGACATGAGTAAGTTGAGCAATTCCAACCGGTCCAGCAACAGAATCAGGAATCTCACCATCCCCAACAACACTGGAAATAAAATCCAAGAACATTCCAGCCGTCAATTTCGCCAGGCGCACAGACTCACCAAAAGATTTATAAACAGCAACATGAACAGGATACTGCTCGTCCTTTATACCCAAAACAGTAGAAATAAGATCAACATTATAAATACTAACTCCAACGCCCATTCCTTCAACTATCAATTCAGACAGAAGCACACCAATTTTCCCATCCTCAGGCTCTATTTCATAAAAGATTTTCTCATGATCCCTCTCAATCAAATAAGCCAGCGCCTCATCCTGACGACTTCCCACAAAATCAATCATCTCCTGACTATCATTAATCTCTCTACCATTAATAGAAATAATAACATCACCTTCCTGCAGGCCTATTGTATAAGCAGGACCATTTAAAAGAACTCTGGAAATAACAACCTTACGTCCAGCCTCAGGCAAATCAACAATAACTTTCTCCACTTGCCCATCTCTATATACCTCATAATCAAGAATAGACTGACCGCGAACAAGTTCCTCAAACTGACTCACATAAAACACCTGCTCATCATTCACGCTCAAAACTACATCATCAGGTTGCAGCCCAGCCATCATAGAATCAAAAACCTTCACTCTAGGAAAAGGTACAAAATCATACAACTCAAGCCCTATTCCATCTTCAAAATTATAATTCTCAACATTTTCCGCAATAATCTCATAACTATATACATCTCCAGCTCTCACAACCTTATAACTGCCAACCGGATCAAGAATAAGACTTTGAACAGAATCAACATTTATGGACTGATCATCAATAGAAAAAAGCAGATCTTCAGCCTTGAAACCAAGTTCATCAGCCAAACTACCCTCCTCAACGGACTTTATCTTCACACCCCCCTGCAACTCAATAACACCATCATTCACAGCACCAAGCACATCATCCGGCCCAAGCAAAGGCTCCATTCCAAAAGAAAAACCAATAGCCAAAAGAAACCATGCCAACAAAAAATTCATCACAACACCCGCAACAATCACCTTTACCCTAGCCCTCATAGGCTGCGCAACAAAACTCCTTTTTGACCTAAGCATCTTAGGATCCAAAGAATCCTCACCCAACATCCTCACAAAACCACCAAAAGGAATCCAATTGATAGAATAAATCGTCTCACCTTTTTTCTTCCCCCAAAGCCGCGGTGGCAAACCAAAACCAAACTCCTCAACTTTGATCCCTGCCCTCTTTGCCATAACAAAATGACCAAGTTCATGAATAAGAATCAATAAAGAAAAAATTAAAACAAACGCTATTATGGTGATTACGATCGACATAGAATTATACAGTCATTACATCCTTTTCTTTTCCCTTAGCAAGCTCATCGATCTGTTTGTTTACATCATCGACTTTATCCTGCAAGTGTTTATTTGCAGAGTGCAAATCATCTTCAGTGATTTCACTGGAAGTTTTTAATTGTTTGAAATGGTTATGAGCATCCTGCCTAGCAGTCCTCACAGAAATACGAGCATCTTCAGCCAATTTATGAACTATCTTTGTTAGATCTTTTCTTCTCTCTTCAGTTAGAGGTGGAATATTAATTCTAATACACAGCCCATCATTCACAGGATTAAGACCAGTTCCAATACCAACAATCCCCTTTTCAATAGGAGCAAGCATTCCCTTATCCCAAGGTTGAATTTGAATCGTTTTTGGATCAGGAATAGAAATACTCGCAACAGCCTTAACGGGTTGTGAAGTTCCATAACTATCCACAGGAATATTTTCAACTAGAGCAGAATGCGCTCGCCCTACCTGCAATCTTGTAAATTCAACTTTCATATGATCCACAGCCTTGTGGAATTCTGCTACAGCCTTTGAGCTTCCATCTTGTACTGACATAAATATTTTATATTAAGTAATAATCGTTCCAATTTTACCTCCTGTCACAGCTTTTTCAATACTTCCTTTCGTATTTAGATTGAAAACAAGCATCGGCAAATCCCCTCCTTTACAAAGAGAAGCACAAGTCAGATCCATAACACCAAGACCCATCTCTATAACTTGCTGATATTTTAATTTTGTAAACTTTTTCGCATTTTTATACTTCACAGGATCCTTATCGTACACATAATCAACCTTTGTCGCCTTCAATAGAACATCACAGTCCATTTCCAACGCTCTAAGAGCAGCAGCAGAGTCAGTAGTAAAGAATGGACTACCAGTCCCTCCTGCAAAAATCACAATCTTTCCTTTATCCAAATGATGCTTAGCTCTTTTCGGAACATAATTCTCCATAGCTTTTTCACAAGGGAAAGCACTCACAGCTCGAACATCAGCCCCCACTTCTTTCAGAGCACTTTCAAAAGCCAGCGCATTCATCACAGTCGCCATCATCCCCATAGTGTCAGAATTGATTCTTCCAAGAAAATCCAGATGCTTAAAATCTCTAAACCTCCAAATATTCCCTCCACCAATCACAATCCCTACCTGCACACCTTTTTTCTGTAATTTCTTCACTTCCTTCGCAAGCGAAAGGATCACTCCCCCATCCAATCCGTAATTGAGATCACCTTTGAAAACTTCTCCGGAAAGTTTCAGTAAAATTCGTTTGTATTTTATTTTAGCCATAATTTAAGTCTTTAAAAGAATCCAAGTAACTGCAATCCCCAACAAAATCCCCACAAGAAAAATAAAAGGAGTCTTGTTCCCCTCCTTCACATCAGCCGTACTGGCCAAATCAGTCAAAAGTTCAGCAGAAATAATAACATCTTCATCCATATGCTTATCGAAAACATCCTCAGAATCTCGACTGGCAATAAGAGTTACAAATTTATCAAATTTCAATTTCACCATGGTTGAAGTATTCACAGCATCATGTCCAACCTTCTGAAAACTAGGCTCAGAATGCTTAGAAGGCTCTTCTTCATCATCAATATGACTGATACGAAATTCCGCATCTTCCTCAGCAGAATCATCATCCCGCAGATTTATCACCCCCTCATCCTGACTAAAACTTTTCATAGAAATGCTTTTATACTTCTCTTAAGAAAGAGATTAGCACATTTCCATGTCTATAAAAACAAAATTAGTCAGTAAATTCAAAAGTCTCTAACAATAAATCAACATTCTCCTCAAGATTAGAGTCCAACCTCCACACATAAAAAGTATCTTCATTTTTAGCAATCATTAGAGTTGTATTAGTAGGCGACGGTTCTCCCCAATAACCAGGACCTTCAAAGCCACCTTCAGTCGCAAATCCAAACCAAGCAACACCATTAATATTTTTTTCAAACATATCTGACAAAACAACATTGTCAGATATTAAATTTATATTCCACCACTCTAAAGCAAGTTCCCGCGCAGTCAGGTCCATCTTATCCGTAAGCTCTGGAAAAGTACCTGAATCTTGCATAGCATTAAACCTAGCAATATTCCCCTCAGAGAAAATAACAGATAGCCAAATTGTCTCTTCAAGTTCTGGATCTAACATAAGACCAGACATAACATCCACAGCAGCAAATTCCGGAATAAGAAATTTGTATCCAAATTCTGTATTAACATATTTAGCAATTCTATCTGGAAGATCTAAAAAATCATATTTATCCTTTCCATTGTCCTTTACTATTTTCATTCTATAAAGCATCTCTGCAACTTCTTTACGGGTCATTGATGCTGCAGGAACATAATATCTCTCTGGGTATCCCTGAGAATTGATATATTCAAATACATGTTCTTTCCCTAAAAGGTTATATTGTCCTGCAGTTTGAACAAATGGAAAATACCATTCATCAAAATCTAAATCCGAAAACATAATTCCTCTACCTTCATATGCCAAATATGAATAATCAAAATCAAACTTATTCATTCCCATCTTTATAGCTTCAGCCCGATTCACACATTGCGCAGGTCTAAAGTTTCCATCTGCATATCCCTGTACAATACCCATCAAAGTAGCTTTTTTGACATAGGGTTGATACCAAGCATCATGTGGTACATCCGGATAAAGTCCACCCGCCGTCATGTCGTTCAAATCTTCACCAGTTATCTCAAATAACATCTTCAGCATTTCAGCACGATTCACACAAACATCCGGCTTAAAAGATCCATCAGGATGTCCATCGATTACTCCATTAGCAGCCATCCATTCTATAGCAACGCTATAGTCAGTACTATCATCTACATCAGTAAAATCAGCCAATGCCGCTTGTGACATAAGCAAGAATACAATGACAAGACCTGTTAATAATTTTTTCATATTACTGTGTTAACTATTTAAATTAGTTAGCAAACTACCACATTCGTTCAAATATGGCAACAACGCGTTTGACATATCTAGAAAACCATGATTAACTAGGCGCTAAATTATTAATTTCAAAAAATGGAAACTATAACTGAAAAATCATTCCTAGAAAGCAGAATCTACAAATATCCTGAACTCGCATTCGTTCAAGTAATAGACAGATTGGATGTAGACCCAAAGATAAATCAATACCTAAAAACAGTTCTCTCTTCTAACCCAAAAGCAGTCAAGCTTCAGGAAACAATGAAAGAAATATTGGACGGAATGATGGCAGAAGGACAAAAGGAAGAAGCAGGCCTCCTTTTCAATATTCACAGAACTCTAACAGAATTTAGCGGCTACGGAGCAAACGACAAAGCAAGTAGTGATGTTGAAGCTTGTTTTGGAGGAGATTTCGAAATTCCTGAGGAAGGAGTGATTGTAGTTGATTATTTCGTAGTAAGAAATTTACCAAGAGTTATAGAACTTTGCGAAGAAAGAGGAATAGACCTAAGCAGAATCCAAGTTTGCGTACCAAAAGGAGTTTTCGCAGCTCAGTTAATGAGAATGACTAAAGAAAAAAAGCATGAATTTGAAACCGCAGTAGAAAAATTAAACGAAAGTCAGTTCTTAATTGATGATGTAAACCACAACGCAGACATCAACATAGATGAAGACATAGCAGTCTGGTTCTCACCTAGAACAATGCCAATCTGCCCAAGACTTCACGCAGAAACAGAAGAACAAACAATCGAAAATTATTGTACTTTTTTCAGCGAAAAAGTAGCAAACGTAGTCAAAGGAGGAAGAGTCTTTGCAAATCTCGCATACAGCACCGACTGGGAAGCATTAACCGTAGAAGACCCATCAAGCACAAAAGACAGAAAAGGCAGACATATCACTAAAATCAACGGAATGTCCAAAAGTGTAGCAGTAGCTGTTTCAAAAGCACTAACATTTGAAGGCTTCACTCAAAAAGGAAAAGACGAATTCAACCCAGCTGATGTAAATGCAGAAATTGACCACGCAAAACTAGCAAAAGGATTGGACTTGGTAAAAACCGCAAATTAAATCGGCTCTATCCCCGCAAGGGGCATTGTCCCCTAAACTTGTCCCAAGGAAGAAAACCTTAGACACAAGCCAAAAATTCACCCCGCCATCAATTCTCCGGGGACAGGTTTGAAATTATTCAACAAATACAAAAAGAGGCCATTCTGTAAAGTATGGCCTCTTTAAATTGTATAAAATCACACCACTACATCATCCCAGGCATCCCACCCATTCCCGGTGGCATTCCTCCTGGCATAGCTCCGGCAGCAGGTTTTTCTTCAGGAAGATCGCTGATCGCAGCTTCCATAGTAAGGAATAGAGCCGCAACACTCGCTGCATTCTCTATAGCACTCCTCACAACCATTTTCGGATCGATGATTCCGGCCGCTACCATATCTACATATTCATCCTTAGCTGCATCATAACCAACACCGGGCTTTTCAGATAAAACCTTATCAACTATCACAGCACCATCTTTACCTGCATTTTCCGCAATCTGCATCAAAGGATAAGCAAGAGCCTTCGCAACAACTTTTATTCCAGTCGCTACATCAGGATCCAAACCTTTCCCCATCCCCTCTAATTCCTTCATAACAGTCAATAACGCAACTCCACCACCAGGTACAATCCCCTCCTGCACAGCAGCTCGAGTAGCATTTAGAGCATCTTCAATTCGTAACTTCTTTTCCTTCAATTCAACCTCAGTTGCAGCACCAACTCGGATCACTCCAACACCTCCACCCAATTTTGCCAACCTCTCAGTAAGTTTGTCTTTATCAAAGTCTGAAGTTGATTTTGAAATCAAAACTTTTAATTCATCAACTCTAGCATCAATCGATGCTTTATTACCTTTTCCTTCGACTATAACTGTGTTGTCCTTATCTGCAACAACCTTTCTTGCTTCTCCAAGATGACTCAAGTCAGCAGTATCCAAACTCAAACCAATATCATCACTAATCACAGTTCCTCCTGTCAAAATAGCAAGATCCTGTAACATTTCCTTTCTTCTATCTCCAAACCCAGGAGCCTTAACCGCTAGAATATTGAAAACACCTCGCAACTTGTTCAAAACCAAAGTCGCAAGAGCTTCACCGTCTACATCTTCAGCAATAATCACGATTTCCTTCTTGCCGGTCTCAGCAACCTTTTCAAGCAATGGAACGATATCCTGTACAGAAGTAATTTTCTTGTCTGTAATCAAGATCTTCGCATCAGCGTAAACAGCTTCCATTCTCGCAGGATCAGTAATGAAATATGGTGAAATATAACCATTATCAAACTGCATTCCTTCTACAACTTCCTTCTCAAGTCCCATTGTCTGTGATTCCTCAACTTGAATCACCCCATCATTTCCAACCATCTCCATTACATCGGCAATAAGCTCACCAACTTCAGAGTTTTGTGCAGAAACAGTCGCAACTTGCGCCACCATCTCCTTACTATCTCCTATTTGTATAGCCATAGCAGCCAACGCTTCTTCAATTTTACGTACAGCCTTCTCAATTCCAATTCTCAACTGAACAGGATTAGCACCTGCAGTCAGGTTTCTAAGGCCTTCTTTTATAATAGCCTCTGCCAATACTGTAGCAGTCGTAGTACCATCGCCAGCCACATCATTTGTCTTTGTCGAAACTTCCTTCACCATCTGTACTCCCATGTTTTCGAAAGCATCAGGCAACTCCATTTCTCTTGCAATAGTCACTCCATCATTTGTAACCATTGGAGATCCATATTTCTTATCAAGAACAACATTGCGCCCCTTAGGACCCAAAGTAATTTTTACCGCTTTTGCTAGTTTTTCCACTCCTGTTAGAAGCTTCTGACGTGCATCGTCACCAAATTGCAATTGTTTAGCCATGATTAAAGATTAACTGTTAATTTATTGTAATTTTGCGTAAATGTCTGAAGCAGCAAGTATCAAAACTTCCTTTCCTTCAACCTTTACTTCTGTTGGACCATATTTAGAAAAAAGAACTACGTCTCCTTCACTCACTTCCATACTGGATCTTTTTCCATCATCCATCATTTTTCCGGGACCTACCGCTATAACTTTACCCTTCATAGGTTTTTCCTTTGAAGCATTATCGGGAATGATGATACCTGAAGAACTCACTTCTTCTTTAACGGGCTCAACTACAATATTATCACTCAAAGGTACTATTTTACTCATATTGTTTTGCTTTAATTAAATATAAATTATTGTGCAACCCCTTCTGATCGCACTTCTCTTATCACATGCACTTTAACAGGTCCAGGGTTTTGTAAATCATGCTCGATCTTCCTAGCTATAGAATGAGACAGCTTTATAGACGCTAAATCATCCAAAATTTCAGGATTTACAAACACTCTTACCTCAGTCCCGGCTTGAATCGCATAAGATTTCTTCACTCCTTCTATAGTGTTACAAATATTCTCAAGCTCCATCAATCTTCTGATATAGGTATCAAGATTCTCCTTGTTTGCACCAGGTCTTGAATTTGAAATCAAATTTGCAGCTTGTACCAACTGAGCCTCCAAAGTCGTTGGCTCAGGATCACCATGATGCGCTTCAATTGCATGTACAACTTCTTTTGACAAACCAAACTTACGCGCAATATCAGCACTAATATGAGCATGATGTCCCGGAACTTCATGATCCACGGCTTTCCCGATATCATGTAAAAGACCCGCTTTTCTACAAACATTCGCATCTGCCCCCAATTCAGAAGCCAAACTTGAAGCAATAAAAGCAACTTCCATAGAATGCTTCAAAGCGTTTTGCCCATGAGTAACTCTAAATTTAAGTCGTCCAAGAATTTTCACAAGATTAGGATGGAAGCCGGTAATACCAGTCTCCAATAATGCTTTTTCACCAAGCTCCTTAATCAAAACATTAACCTCATCCTTTACCTTCAAAACAGTCTCTTCGATTCTGGCAGGATGAATACGACCATCTTCTATAAGTCGCCCCAAAGCCACTTTCGCAATATACCTTCTAACAAGATCAAAACCTGAAATCACGATGGAACCGGGAGTATCGTCGACAATCACATCAACACCGGTAATTTGTTCAAAAGTATTGATATTTCTACCTTCACGACCAATAATTCTTCCCTTCATCTCATCATTTGGAAGATTCACAATCGTAGCAGTAGATTCCGCTGTAGTTTCAGATGCACAACGCACAATAGCATCGGCAATAATCCATCTAGCCTTCTCTTTTGCCTGTTCCTTAAGATCAGCCTCAGACTTTTTTATCTGAGCAACAATATCTTCCTTTGCCTCTTCTTCAACCTTTTTCAGAAGTAATTCCTTAGCATCCTCCTTTGACATTGAAGCAACCTTCTCAAGCTCACTGGCCTGATGTTTATAAATAGATTCAACATCATCCCTAAGCTTCTTTACCGAACTGATCTTCGTATCCAAATCAACCCTCAGCTTCTCAACATTCTCATTTCTCTGATCCAAACTTTGCTCCTTACTAAGAAGCCTCTCCTCAACCTTATTAAATTCTATTTGTTGAGTTTTTTCCTCCTTTTTTATCTCATCCTGCATTTTGAAACTCTCATTTCTAGCTTCATACAAAATCTCCTTTGACTTTGCCTTAGCATCAATAAGAATCTTTTCAGCCTTCGAAACAGAGTTTTTATTCCTCTCCTCAACCTGCTTCTTTTTGTAAACATATCCCCCAGCACCACCAAGCGCCACCCCCACTACTGCAAATAAAATTGTTATAGTCCACATAATCTTTTGAAGTCGTTAGACTGCACTCGAGCTCGGTAAAAGCAACCTTCGATCTAATAATTTTTAGATGGCCTTTTATGGCCTAATATATCTTTCAACTATCGTTTTTCGTCTTTAAATAAGTGTTTACCTCTCTAATGCATAATTAATAATTCCACTCCAATCTACTGGAATTACAAAAAATGTCAAACTCACATTCCCCAAATTTAATGAAAATTTAACAATTCATATATTTAATAAAACTGTGAAAAAAACAAAAGTTCTCATAATAGTTTTTCTAAGTCTAATCTTACTCCCAAATCAGCTCACCCATGCTCAATTTTTATCAAAAATAGCTCTCAAAGATAAAAATAGTGACTGGATAGAAATTTCCATCCCTGACGGATTAAAACAAGAAATAGAAATAAAAGACGACTCGCTCATAAGCAAAATATCTCCGGAACAAATCACGGATGAAAAAATAATAATAATTCACTTCAAATCAAAAAGCGAAAAAACAGAAAGTTCCAGCGGCATATTTCACGTATATACAAACAAAAATGGTCTCACCGGAACAAGTGAACAAATCACAATCGAAACTGATGAAGGAATCATCGACACGGTGTGTTGGCAAGATTCAAGCCCTACAGCATCAGAAAAAACAGACATCGCAGAACTAAAAAAAGTAAAAGCATGGCAAGGCAACTGCATCAACAGTGAAAAAATCCAAAAAAATGAAAGAATCGAAAGAATTAAAAACTCAAACACAAAAGAGAGCTGGAAGATCGTAAAGCTAGAGACAGATGGAGACCTCTCACAAAAAATAATAATAAACGAAATATTCCCAAACCCCGCAGGCAAAGATTCAGGCAAAGAATGGATAGAACTCTACAATGCATCAGAAAAAAAAGTAAACCTGGGCAACTGGAAAATAAAAGATCTAAAACTTTCAAATAAAATAGAAATTCCTCCACATCAATTCATAATAATAAGCGATCTAAGCTTAAAAAATGAAAACGAGATCATAGAGCTCAAAGATTTTCAAAACACTCTTATATCAGAGCTAAGATACAAGAAAGCTGAAGAAGGACTGGCCTTAAGTCTATCTTCAATAAAGAAAGGAAATCTAAGAAAAAAATCATGGATATGGACCACTCCATCCAAAAACACGAAAAACCAAACATTCTATGAACTAACAGGGAAAATTTCCAAAGAACCGGAAATAAACAAGGAGTATTATTTCCAAATCACAAACGACCAAGACAGACAAACAAAAATCATAATAGATGAAAACCTACACAACTTCCTATTACTACAAAGTATTTTCAAAAAAGGAAGCAAAATAAATGTATTAGCCAAAAAAGAAAGCGCCTACATCCTAGAAGACTTCAAAATCATCGATCCTGAAATAACAGAAACAGAAGCAAATACTGCCACGCCAAAATGGACCTATTACCTACTGATTCCAATATTTCTAATGACCTTTGTGCTTATAGCAATCCTTTAGCAACCATCGCATTGTATACCATCTGCACAAACTCAGCTCGACTCAACTCATAACCCGCACTAAAGAAAGCACTATCAGCAATAACGGCATTTTCTTTCGCAACCTGAGCATAAGGAGCAAACCATTCAGAGATATGAACATCACTAAAAGGAGACTGCGTAATCATTTCAGGAATTTCAAATTCAAAAGTTTCCAAAACAATCTTCAATGCTTCAGCTCTGTTTACAGTCTGGGAAGGCCGGTACGAACCATCTTCAAACCCATTAACCCAGCCATATTGCTTTGCATAACAAACAAAAGGAGCAAACCACTCAGTTTCAACGTCTGTAAAACAATGGTCATAACTTCCTCCTGAAAAATCCGCATCAATAGCATTGGTCAAAACTGTCAAAAGCTCTGCCCTATTCAAAGTATTTTCAGCCTTAAAGCTACCATCGGTGTACCCATTGATAATTCCAGTATTGTATAAAGTCTCAATAGCCCTCGCATGTCTATGCTTTGAAGTAACATCTGAAAAGATTTCATATTCTTCCTCTTCCTCAACATCCTCAACTACAGCACAAACAGACGCACAAATTGGGAATGGTGGACATGTCTGACAGTCAGGCGGCACAGACGCAAGCAAATCGGGACTAGCAATACTATCGATCACAGAAGCCTGGTAGTTATCTAAATATTGATTTGTTGAATTGAAAAAGGAAAAAAGTGCATATACTGTAAAACCTGCAAAAAGAACCAAAATAGTCAAAAAATGAAAATGTTCAGACTTATCACTCTTCTTAGTAACTTTTCTTTTCATTGGAGCCTTCTTCTTAGTAATTTTCTTAGTAGTTTTTTTAGGGGGCATATTGATATGTTAAAAAAAATTATCTTTTAAGAACTTTTTTATATTCAGTTTCATAAATTGTCAAAAATGACATCAGAATCATCAAAACCAACGGTCCAACTACAACGCCCTTGAAATCCATTTGCCAAACTCCACCCAAAATCACAAAGAACATAAGCAAAGGATATGTTCGCACTTTTCCACCGATCAAATAAGGCCTAGCCAAATTATCAATAGATCCAACAAGCAAAAAGCCCCACAAGAAAATAAATATCGCCGCACCATAATTACCTAACATCAACAAAACAATCGCTGCAGGAACCCATATGATCGCAGTTCCAAAAACAGGCAATAAAGACAGAAAAGCCATGGCAGTTCCCCAAAACACAGGACTAGAAATTCCCGCAATCGCAAAACCTATACCTCCTACAACTCCCTGCAAAATCGCAGTAAAGAATACTCCAAAAACAATGGACTTCACCATAGAAGCTATATTAGAAAAAAGTTTCACTTCATGAGAAGTCGGCAAAGGACTCAAGGCCCCAATCCTTTGAACTAATTTATCTCCATCCTTGAAGAAATAAAACATTGAGAAAAGCATAATAAAGAAACCAACCAAGAACGAGAAAAAACTTCCAACAAAAGCAGCTGCCTGATCACTAAGCCACCCACTGGTCGTTTTCGCTAATTCAATAATATTATCCTTAAGATTTAACTCTGACAAATCAACAACAGAAGACACCTCTTCTTTAAACTTTTCATAAGTATCAAAAATTATACCTCCATCCTCCCATTGCAAATAAGCATCAAAAACACCGGACTCAAATTGCTCCTGAACTAATACATATGTCTCCGCGCCTTCACTTGCCACTAAAAAACCAAAAAAAGTAAGCGGTGCAACTATAACCAAAACAACAAGTATGCAACTAACAAGGGAAGCAATTCTGCTCCACCCCTTAAAAAACTTTAAAATCCTCCTATACAGAGGATAAAAAGCAATCGTAAAAACTGCCGCCACCATAATAGCCGTAGCAAAAGGACTAAGAATCCAAAACAAAAGCAATATCATCACCGACAAACACAAAATCAGAAAAACAGCAGGCAATCTATACAAAACCATAATTCCACCAAACTCATGATCAACCTTAACTTTGCGAGTAGTCGTAGTTTTTTTAGTTACCTTTTTCGCAGACGCTTTTGTTCTAGGCATAAAAATAAAGTCAAAAAGATAGCTAATTTATACCATATTACGAACTAAGCCCATGACTAAAAGAACTTGACGTTTTTTGTTTCTATATTAGTGGAGCTTCAAAAACAGGTTCAATATCACCCTGCATAGCCCCAAGATTTTCAAATTCCCCAGCTTCATCCCATTTATTGAGCATCTCTTCTACACCTACCTTTGGCATACAATATTTCGCTCTTGAAGTCTCAATAATTTGATTTACGAAGCTATCATCTACCTTTGGTACAGTAATAGTTCTACCTGAAAAAGCCTCCCTTATCTCACCATTCACAGACATTTTACAATAAAACTCACGCACCCCCAGGTTGATAATATCTCTTTCCTTAAACACCGGAGTATATTCCTCCGCCAAAAACTTCGCATCATCCGCCCCAACTCTAAAACTAACCATCGATCCAACATTACCAAACACTGTTTTTCTAACCTTGTCGGACAACTGTCCCATATACTGATGAGCAATAGTCAAATTCAATCTATACTTTCTCGCCTCAGACAAAATTTCCGCAAACATATCCGTAGCAAAATTCTGAAACTCATCTACATAGAAATAAAAGTCACTTCTATCCTCCTCCTTCATATCTGCCCTACTCATAGCAGCCTGATAAAGCTTTGTAATAATCATCGCTCCCAAAAGCGAACTGTTTTCTTCCCCCAAAAGCCCCTTAGACACTTTCATCAAAAGAATTTTCTTATTGTCCATAACATCACGAATATCAAATTTATTCGTAGGTTGACCAATAATATTCCTAATCATATTTGTAGAAACAAACTGCCCCACCTTATTCAAAAGCGGAGTTATCGCCTCAGCATCAAATTTCTCACTCCATCCGGCAAACTCAGAAACCCAGAAATTTTTCACAACATTATCCTGAATACGAGAAACTATCGTCTGTCTATAGTTCTTATCCGTCAACATCTTCAAAATAGACAAAACAGTCGTATTGTCACTATCCAAAAGAGCCAAAACCGTATACCTAAGCACGTGCTCCAGTCTATCGGTCCAATTACTACCAAATAATTTCTTAAAAATCTGAATAAAACCAATAGTAACCTGCATTTTGTAAGCCTCATCCACATTTTCCAAAGGATTGAAAGAAATCGGGAAATTAGTATCTGAAGGATCAAAATAAATAACATCCTTGATTCGATGCTCCGGAATCATAGCCAGAACATTATCAACCAAATCTCCATGAGGATCCAAAATCCCAACACCATGACCATTATCCAAATCCTCCTTGATAAGCAATTCCAACAATTTAGATTTTCCTGAACCGGATTTTCCAACAGCATAAAGATGTCTACGCCTATCGGCTCTCCTAATCCCAAAGGTCTCAAAATTATTATGATAATTTGTAACCCCAAACAAACTCACCCCCTTCTCCCCTATCTTCGGTAGATCCTGAGGCGGCTCCGCTTTTCGCGCTAAAACATGCACAATATGAGAAACATTATCCGAATTCGGCAAATGATAAAGAGTAGCAATCTCCTTTGGATTCAATAAAAAAGGAACAACCAATTTTCTGGCACGATACTCAGCAAGAAAGACCTTTTCTGAAAGTCTCAAAGGCTTAAATTCCTGAATATCTGTCTTATTAAATTGATAAAAACTATTTATAATCGCTTCCAACTTTCTTCTTGCATCCTCTGGGGTCTTTGCAATATAAGCCAAACGCATATTTGCAAAAAACGGCTCAGTTTTCACCTTTTCAACAGCCAAGACATGTCGAACTTTTATCACACTATTCTCATCCTTCATTCTCATACGATCTCTCAAACTAAATATTTTTTTGAATTTATTCCATCGAAGATTCACCCTTCTTTTCAAATGATGAACCGCACTTTCCTCACGTGGATTAATTACAATCTGAACCCAAACCTGCTCACCCGAAGCAATTTTTGAAATAACAGAGAAAAGCCTACTCTGACTATCCTCATCAAACTCATCATAAGTCTTGATCGGATAAACATCTCCAAAACGAAATTTCATCCTAACACCAGCAATAGCCTCCTTACTCGAGTCATATTTCGCAGAATAATCCAAAACTTCCCTTATTTCACAATCAGGATATGAAGAATACAAAAGACCTTCAATAGTCTCAAAAAGCTTAGTTGGAACAGCGATAAAGAAGTAGGTATATTGCTCAAATCCTAGGCATTCAAGGGAAATAGAAGCGTTCTTCACAGTATTATGCAAATTCATCAAAAGCTCCTGAAAAATGCTTTCTTTTTTCTTTACATCATCTCCCTGCGGAACTATCACTTGAAAATACTTCATTCCAATTAGTAATAAATAATGGCTACATACTTTACCACAAAAGCGAAAGCCTGTCTAGTCCTTGTAGGACTAAAAGCAAGCTCATTCAAACTAGACATAAAAAAGCAATAAATCAAGAAAGCACTAATAAACAGTTTCCAGATAACATTTATCACAATAAACAATTTCTCGTCTTTCAGGAGCGTAACTTGTAACAACCTTGGCAGCACATTTAGCACATGATCTATCAAAACTTATTATAGGGTTTCTCATAGCCAATCTAAGAGCATTTCTAGTTTCCGGAGCATAATGAGGAATAGGAACTCCCATCTTCTTATATAACTCCAATTCCCGAGGAATAATTTTGTATGGACGTCCTGTTTTCTCGCACACCAAAGGCTTCCCTACAATATCGTCACTCACATCATTAATAGAATCAGGAATCACATAGTCACTCTGCATTTCACGAACTTCCTCATCAAGCCACTTCAAGCCCTGAGACAAGGCCTCTGACTTAGTCATAGGAAAATAGTCCTGAGCCACAGTTTCATTATACGCAAACAATGAATCCTTCATGGGACAAAATTCCCCCCATTCGCCGGTAGACTTCATATGTTCAACAATTCTTGCACGAAGATCAAAATACTCATCTTTTGAATATTGTTTATTCAAAATACAATACTCCCCTCTATTCAGGCACACACAGCCAAAAAGATCATGACCATTGGAAACAAGATCACAATAAAAAACATCATTCGACCACCAAGAACAAGCGCTGAGAGCATTGTGATAACCATCAACAGAGCCAGTCATTTCATAAAAAAGCTCAGGTTTATGCCCCACATGATCACTACTCAAAATATCCTTTGCCACCCATCCACCAAGAAAGACATCCTTCATATCTTCTGCCGGCCCCTCAATCCCAAAAGAATTACTAACATTATTCGCATTACTAAGATAATCCCCAGTACAACCTTCACAATTCACAGTACTGGCAAACTTATGAGGGTATTTTAATTTAAATTCAGCAAACTCCTTCTTCATTTTTTCTACAGCAGTCCAGCTATCCAACCGATATCCCTTAACTTTCCTCTCATAATCCTCCTTTGAATATAGCTTATTAAAAATATGATAGCGCTTACTTCTGAGGCCAACACACCCAAAACAATCATCACAATTTCTACATTCAAAAAGAAAAGAACTGTCCTTACAGTTATGACTATTTTGACAATACTTAAGATTATAACATTTCGTACAATCAGTACTGTCATAAACAAGTTCACTTTCATTCACCCAATAAACATCAACATTATCCTTACAGTACATGCAAAAAATACTATACATGCAGTCCTCACTATAATCCCCACCAAAAACCAAATAACAATTCTTATTTGAAAGACTCATATTGCAATACTCACTATTCTCGCCCTGAGAATTCATCAAGGACAAACGCGGAACAACCTGCCTAAGCTCATGAAACTGCTGAAAAAAAGGCTTCGAAAAGTCATAATCACACCCATAGTCCTTTGCATCCCATTTATCACTCCACCAAGCATCCTGAGAATAAACAGTACAAGGGCCACCAGGAGAATACAAAGAAACTATCGGCTCCCCTGTCAGATCACATTTAGCATTATATATTTTTCTTTCATTACGATGAGAAAGCCGCCTCCTATGCCTTTCTTCTATACAAAGAGTAGGCAAAGGTAGCCCAAACTTTTGAAGAAAATCTTGCTCCCACTCTGTAACTACAAATTCCTTTCCTGTAATTCTGCATGTCTGAGTAAGCTCGGGCATAAAATATACTAATACAGTTCTTTAAGATAACATTTCTCACAGTACACAATCTCAGGCTGATCTGGAGAATAAGTGCTACGTATCCCTAGACCACAGTTATCACATTTCCTGTCCCAAAGTTTGCGAGAATTTCTCTGCAAAAACCTAGCTCTATGCCTACAATCAGGACATTTTTTCGGTACAGGAAAGTCTTTTGCTTTATAAAACTTCAATTCCTGAGCAATCATCTTATAATTTCTCCCACAATCTTCACATGATGGAAGTTTAGAATTTATAGCCTTTTCCTCAATATCCCGCCACTTATACCCTCGGTCCAAAGTCTCCTCCTTAGTTAAAGGGAAATATTCACAGGAAAGAGTCTCATTGTATGCGAAAGGTGAAATACTAACAGGAAAATATTCTCCATATTCCTTACTTTCCCTCATAGACTCAATTATTTTCGCAACTAGCTTTTCATATTCCTCCTTGGAATATTGTTTATTAAAAACACAATATTGCTTACGGCGTAAACCAAAACATCCAAACAAATCCGAAGAAAAATAACAATGCTGAGAATACTGAGTATCGTTAATTTCACGGCAATAATAAAGAAACTTAGAATTATTAGAAGCAGTAACACCATTCATTTCATAGCAACACTCAGAGCCCATTCCAACATTAGTGCAATCATAAAGATCACGTGAATTAAACCCAGCCAAATCACAATAAGCACTACCTTCCAAAGCAAGACCGTCAAAACAGTCCTTCAAATTCTTACTATTCTCCACATAATCACCAGTCACATCTTCACTCGCAATAACATGCATAAATTTCTTTGGAATTGTCAGAGACAAATCATTCAATTTTTTCAACCATTCCCTTATAGAATCATGATTAAAACGAATGTCATTTAAACGACGTTTATACTCTTCCTCAGACAATTGTTCATTCATAAATACATACTCAGAATTCCTCAAACCAACAGAAGAAAAACAGTTAGTACAAGCCATACAATCCTTCAAGAAATAACTGTCATTACAATTCAAACAATCCTGAGAAAAAGCAAGATTGTAGCACTTCATACAATCCACACATTCGTAACAAAGCTCACAGGAAAGAACCTTAGTACAATCAACACAAGATTTAGACTTTATAGCTCCATAACTGTAATAAACATCCTCACAGTAAGCACAAAGAGCAAGATAACAATTTTTATTCTCAACCCCAAAATTCACATATTCACAGTTTTCAGAACTCCCATCCTGAAATAGTGCAATATGAGGAATAGCCTTATCCAATTCGCTAAATTGTTCAAAAAAAGATTTGGAAAAATTATATTCCCTTGCATAGTCCATAACATCCCATTTATCACTCCACCAACAATCATAACAGTAAACTATGAACTCAGAATCCTTAGGGAACACAGAAATCACCGCCACTTCACACAAATCACAATGCCTATTGTATAAATGCCTCTCATTCCTCAACGCAGAACGCCGCTGCCTCCTACAATCAGGACAAAAAGTCGGCTTCGGCAAAGAATTCCTATCATAAAAATCCTGATCCCTCTGATCAATTTCAAATTGAACACTACATTGCGTACAACTTCGATTCATATTGCTATTTTAATACATTTCCTGCAAATAACATTTTTCACAATACACAGTCTCAGGACAATCAGCCACATAAGTACTACGTATACCTACATCACATTTATCACATTTCCTGCTCCACAACTTTCTTGAATTTCTCTGAGAAACCCTAGCCGCATTACGACAATCCGGGCATTTCTTCGGCACAGACAAACCCTTTCTACGATAAATATTCAACTCCTGACTAATCACCTTATAGTTTTTCCCACAATCTACACATGCAAGAACTTCATTCACAATACTATCCGGCACATCCTTTATTCTATTAGGAAAATCACAGCTCGCAGGCCTATACTCCCTTTTATCAGTATCCCGCCAAGCATAACCATCCTCCAAAGCTTTCTCTTTACTCAAAGGAAAAAACTCCTGAGCCATAGTTTCGTTATATGGAAAAGGTGATATTGCAATTGGAAAAAATTCACCCCACTCCCCCATTTTCTTCATATGCTCAACAATACGAGGCATAAGCTCCTCGTATTCCTCCTTTGTATATTGTTTGTTCAAAATACAATATTTCTTATGCAGCAAACCAACACACCCAAAACAATGAGCACAATGACGACAATTATCAGAATAAAAATCATTACTACCATCCCAACACTGACTACAAAAAGCAGTAGCAGTCTGTCTTATTGGAGAATAGACCTCATAGGTCATCTCAGACCAACCGGTATGATATCCATCCAAACAATTCTTTACCTCAGAGTCCTGAACATACATACAATCCTCTGAACGATAAACCTGATAACAATCATGACAATTCTTAGACTCAAAGATGTAATCCCCACTGCAATTTTCAGTCTTATCCTGTATCGAATAAAGATGAGGCACCTGTAACTTCAAACCCTCAAGCCTCTCTTGAACTTGCCGCACTTGCTCCTCGTCCTGCAAATCAAATTCCTTAATCCGCTTCTCGTATTCCTCCTTAGTAAATTGCTCGTTAAACAGGCAATAAGACTTATCCCTAAGCCCAACACATGCAAAACAATCTCTGCATCTCCTACAATCATACAAGTAGTAAGAATCCGAACAGTTATGAGATAAAACACAGTAAAAACAGTTATATGAATGATTAGAATCAAGACATCCCACACAATTCTCCGTTTGAAAGCAATAACTACAATCAATACAACTCTTGCACTCCAAAAGCCAATAGCAATACAAGAGAGCCTCCCCCCTATAAACACACTGACTCAAATAACAATCCTTAGCATCAAAAGCAAAATTGCAATAATCACTATTCTCCGTATTTTGACCATTTAAGGCAGGGCGTGGAACAGTTGACAACAATTGCTCAAATTGTTCAAAAAAGGGCCTACTGAAGTCAAAGTCAATTCCATAGTTCAATGCATCCCAATCATCCTTCCACCACTCAGATCTCTCATACACAGGGAATTTCACGCCTTCCGGATATCCAGAAATAATCTGCTTTCCGGTTTTACTGCAATTCCGATTATACAAAAACCTCTCATTTCTAAAACTCATCCTCCTTTGCATTCTACAATCTGGACAGTGAGTTGGAGCTGGCACAACTCCAGTTTCAAAATGTGAAGAAATTCTATTTCTGAGTTCAGATTCTTCAGAAACAATTTGAAAATTTATCCCACAATTTTTACAAGTTTTTTCCACCTCTTATGAATACAGAAAAACAACTTGAATGTAAAACACAGTCCAAAAAAGCAATAAAAAACAAGAAGAACGATCAATTTTTTTGTGCGGCCAGAAACCGGTCAATACAGCCACAACTCTAGAAACACAAAGTAGAAAACAACAAGGAATAAAGACCCCAAGAAAAAAATACAAAATTGCCGAAAGAACCAAACAATGATAAATTAATTAGGCAAACAAAGAACAGTAATAATTATCATGAAAATTGTTATTCTAATTCCAAAACTTCACGCTGGATCAGAGCTGGCGCTGAACAAATTGCTACAAAAAAAAGACTTAAATATAGTTGGAATTGTTCGCTCAGATATTTCCCCATTAACAAAAAAATACTGGCGATATTTTAGATATGGTCTACGTCGAGCAGGAGCATTTTATGCAATCATAATAGCACTGGTAGCATATCTACATTTTATAGGCTTAGGACTGGCAAGCCTCTTTATATGGAATAGAAAACGACGCTGGTTGCACATCACAAAGCTTATAAAGAAACACAAGCTGGCAATTCACGACACAAGCAACATAAACTCCAAAGAGAGCATAGCTATAATCAAATCATGGGAGCCGGATGTGCTTGTTTCAATCAATTTTGACCAAATACTAAAAAAACGAGTAATCAAAATTCCAAAAATCACAACTTTGAACATGCACCCGGGACTATTGCCCAAGTACAAAGGCGTTTGGCCTAGCTTCTGGAAGCTACACAACGGAGAAAAATACGCCGGAGTAACAATTCACCACCTAAACGAAAAAATCGACGAAGGAGCCATAATTGCCCAGAGAAAATTTAGAATCCATAAAAACGAAACAAGTTTTCACCTTGCACTTAGATCTGCTCAACACGGAAGCCAATTATTGATCAAAACACTACAAAAAATGAAAAAAGGTATCAAACTACCAACTATAAAGATAAAAGCAAAACCTTCATACTATTCCCTACCATCAAAAGTAGAATTTGACGCATTCCACGCAAAGGGAAAAAGGATCTTCTCCGGACTAGGGCTATGGAAAGAATTCAAAAGACGATTCTAAACTGCTTTTCGAAGCTTTAGATGCTCAAATATAAAAACACCAAGCATCACCAAAGTGATACCAAATGATCCCCAACACCAAATACAAATGTCACCTATTTTGGCAAATTCCAAATAGCGTAGATAAACTCCAAACAACACTCCCCAAACTATCAAAATACCAAGAAACAAATCTAAAAGTTTGTGCTTTATAAGACTTCTTTCAAAAGCAAGAAACCACACACCCACATAAAAGAAAAACCCATAAACAGCCATAGGAACACCAAGTATTTTCCCATATTCACTATTCAAAACAGTCTCGCACCCATCATCGGTACAAGGAACAATAGTGTCAGATACCTGAATCCACCAGAGATAAGCGCAAAGCAACATCCCAACAATGCTCAAAAGCAATATAATCCTATTTGTCCACAACTTTAAATCTTTCATAACAGCCCCATTCTATACAACTCTCTCTCAAAATGCTATAAAATTAACAACGAAAATAATTAGCAAAATGTCAGCACAAGTAAATATAATTGGGCTTCTATACCGAAAATTGGTCAAACCAGTTGTTTTTTTAGCAAATCCGGAACACGTACACGATGCATTTACACAAATAGGAAGCTTCCTTGGAAAAAACTTCCTAAATAGAAAATTCACAAGAATTCTACTCCACTATAAAAACGAAAAACTCGAACAGGAGATAGCGGGAATAAAGTTCTTGAACCCTGTAGGGCTATCCGCAGGCTTCGACAAAGATGCCCACTTACAAAACATTCTACCCGAAGTAGGATTCGGATTCATGCAGGTAGGATCAGTAACACTCCATCCATATGGGGGAAACACAAAACCCAGACTAACAAGACTCAAAAAATCTAAAGGAATAGTTGTAAACTACGGATTAAAAAATATAGGAGTAGATAAGATCATTCCTAGAATAAAAAATCACAATAACCCAGACTTTCCACTAAGCATCTCCATTGCAAAAACAAACTGCAAAGACACTGCCAGCACAGAAGAAGCTATCCTAGACTACTATGGATGTATAAAGAAGTTGGAGAAAAGCGATGTCGGAGATTTCTACACCATCAACATATCCTGCCCTAACACTTTCGGGGGAGAACCCTTTACCACAGCGGCAAAACTAGAAAAACTACTCGCAAAAATTATGACTTTAAACATAGAAAAACCGATATTTGTAAAAATGCCAATCAATATGGAATGGCATGAATTCAAGGAACTATTGGAAATAATAATTGAACACAAAATCACAGGTGTCATCATCGGGAACCTAAATAAAGACAGAAAACTAGACACAATAAAAGACCACATTCCAAAAGATCTAAAAGGAGGAATTAGCGGAACCCCAACAAAGGAACTCTGCAACAAGCTAATATCAAAAACCTACAAACATTACGGCAAAAAATTAATCATAGTTGGAGTAGGTGGCATATTCTCCACCGAAGACGCCTATGAAAAAATTAAACTGGGATCAAGCCTAGTACAACTAATAACCGGCATGATCTTCCAAGGCCCACAATTAATAGGCGAAATCAACCGCGGACTTGTAAAACTTCTCGAAAAAGATGGATTCAAAAATATCCATGAAGCGATCGGCTCATTTAGTGAAGAGTAGTCCAAGTATTATTATTGGTATCAAATACCATATTCACAACAGTATCATCAGCACTTTCTGCAGAACCTTCATTGTCAGGTGATTTAGAAGCAGCAGTAACAGCATCAAGCTCTTCAGCAGAATCATCTGCAAACGCTGCTATAACTTTTGCGGACTTATCACCCAATTGCTTATGTCTACCTAAAAGTTTACTAATAAGAGGATTACCAGCAAGTTTTCTCTCAACAACCGGCTCAGCCTCAGTCCGAGACTCACCATCAGGAAGGTCAAATTGTGCTAATGCTTCTACTGACATAGTTTATTTGTTTATTAAGCCACTTAAATTATAGAGTATTTTCTAAAAAAGTAAAGCCATAAAGACCACTAAACATAGACTTTAAAAGTCAAACTCATTAAGTTATGCGGGAAAAATTTAACCCCTCAAACATATGAAAAACCCATCAAATAATCCAACAAGATCAATAGAACAGGACTTAACCAGAAATTTTGTTGACAGCTACACCATTGGAAATATTAAGAAGGCATCATTAATTCCTATGGCAAGAAAACACCTAGTTGATTCAAGAATTATTTTACCTCAAGAATTTAGGCAAGATGCAATAGAAGGATTGAGTGACTTACTACAAGAAATAGCTTCAGAATCAACAAGAGGTCAAATAAATCTTCATAAACTATTTGAGGCAGTAAGAGCAACACGTGGAGGAGAAAAACATGTAAGAGAAGGAACAAGAAGTCGAGTAGAAATGGTAATACAATGCTTATCAGATATGTCAGATATAAGAAAAAGCATGGCTATTAGCACAAGTGGACTAGCAAGAGCAGCTAGCTTTATGGGGGGACTAAGCGAGCATGACAACATCGAAAAAATACAATTGGTGGAAGCAGGAATAGACAGAGCAATGGACTTCCTATGGGACACAAGCCCAAAACAAATATCGAACAGAACAACAAGAAAGCAATTAGAAGACAGTTCATCAATAGATATAGTTCTCGCTCCAGCCTCACTAGCTCAGCATATAGGAAAAGCATCAATGGCAGAGGCAATAGGACAAAAAACACAAGAGACAGTGCAATATGTAATAGCTACTGCAATTATTGAAGAAAGGGTACTAAAAAATGGTCTTGAAGAAGCAAAAGAAGTAATACAAGAAGCAAGAATAAAGAACGAAATGACTTATCTACAAAGTGTTGAATATCTCATGACCCTAGCCACTATATATTCAGCTAAATACGGAATGACTATTGAATTCTTTCTCATACCATTTCTAAAACTTCTCGCAAGAGAAATGGAATATGAAGAAGATTTAAAAGACGACAAAGCAAAAAAACTAAAAAGCAAAGAAAAAATAAAGAAATGGCAAAAACCACTTGAAGAAGAGGCAAAAACAAGAGCAAAAGAAGATGAAAATAAAACAGCCCTGGGAAGAATTCTACCAATAAGAAGAACAAGAAGATTATCAGCAAGAGAAAATGCAAGCGTTAGACTAATAACAGGAGAAACAAAAGTAATAGCAAAAACAGAAGAAAGAATAAAAGCCACTAAAGCAAGAATAGAAGCCCTTACGATCAAGGAAAAGGCAAATGGAAAGGGCATAATAAGAAAAAGAAACAAAAACGACAGAAGATAGAAAGTTTGACTTCTCTCATATTCTTAATTAACCTACCCCCTAGGTGCAATTTTGACAATTTATTATGATCGAACCATTTCAAAAGAAATCCCTAAGTCAGCTAAAAAAGGCAGAGGGCATGCTTAAAAAAGTTATAAGAATGATCGAATCAGGAGATTACTGTATCGACATTCTACAACAAAGCCTCGCTACAACCGGGCTTCTTAAGGCAGCCAACAAAACAATATTGGAAAATCATCTAAATTCCTGTTTCAAAAAAGGAATGCTCACTAAAAGTCCTAAAAAACAACAAGAACTAATAGAAGAAGTTTTACATATCATTAACAAAGCTTAAATATGAAAATTAATAAAAAAATCAGTCTACTGTCGCTTATTATTACAACTCTGATATTGACAGGCTGCACAGCAAACACCACAGACAATAGTCCCACAACAAACACAGTGGGAAGTATAACGGCACTTGATGAACTTTTCTACGACTGGGAAGATATCAGTATAGAGGGGGGAGATGTAGAGCACGGATTCCACTTCAAAAACAATTCCGACTCAGATCTCACATTAACAGGAGGAGTGACGTCATGCATGTGTACAATAGTAAAATTCGAGCTCCCAGATGGCTCATTATCACCGGATTTCGGAATGCACAACAACGAAGAAAAATGGTCATACACAGTAAAACCAGGAGAAGAATTTGAGGCAGAAGTAATATTCGACCCAATGGCTCACGGACCTGATGCAGTAGGGCCAATACAAAGAAACATTACCCTATTCACCAGCGCTGGGGAAACAGAATTGGAAGTGCAAAGCAATGTTCTATACCAAGAGGAATACGAAGAAAAGTACGGAGACATGGACTTTGTTTTTGAAGAAACAGAATTTGATTTCGGCCTATTGAAACAAAGTAGCGGAATAATCTCCTATGACTTTGAATTTGAATACAAAGGAAATGATCCAATAGTGATAACTGCAGTACCTGCAAGTTGCGCATGTACAAAAGGAAAGGTATCGCAAACTAAATTCGAAAAAGGTGATAAAGGATTTCTCACAGTAGAATTCGATCCAAATCTACACGAAGAACCGGAAGGAGTATTCTTCAAAACAGCAAGCATGCTCACCGAGCCAAAATTGGAAAAACAACCGGAAGTAAAAATATGGGCAGAAATAGACCTAGATCTGGGACCGGAAGCATATAAACTAAAAGAAGCACATATAAATTAACCCTAAAAACATGTCTAACTATGGATATACAAAGAAAGTAGATTATGACTTTCAAACAGCAACAGAAAAAACTAGGGAAGAACTAGGCAAGGAAGGATTCGGAATCCTGACAGAAATAGACGTAAAAGCCACGCTAAAGAAAAAGCTGGATAAAGACGTAGAAGACTACGTCATCTTAGGAGCATGCAATCCCCCATTCGCAGCACGAGGACTAGAGATAGAACAAGAACTCGGACTACTACTACCCTGCAATGTTATTGTTTACAAAAAGGAAGAAGAAATATTTGTTTCCGCTCTAAAACCAACAATAGCAATGTCATTCATAGGAAATGAGCAAATGAGAGAAATCGCAAATACAATTGAAGGAAAATTAAAAACTGCGATCGACAAGGTTTAGTCCCCTCTTTCAATATTCACAGACGCACGCTGCTTCTTTACAGCGCTCCTGTGAGACTTATCATGCAAAATCTTCTCTTTGGCACGCTTTGATCGTTTCTTCTTCTGCTTACGCAATTTAAAGATCCTCTTCGCCCGATCCGATTTCGCCCCCTTCACCTGATCCTCAATTTTCAAAATCAGCAATTTATAGGCAGAAAGCTTATTCCTACTCTGCTCTCGATGTTTTTGACACTTAACAGTAGTCCCTGTCGGAATATGCTTCAACATCGCACAACTGGCAGTCTTATTGATCTTTTGACCTCCCTTGCCTCCACCAACAACAAACTTTTCAGAAATATCCTCAGGCTTGACACCCAATTCACGCGCCTTCTCGACTATAACCGGAGATAAATCCTGTGGAAAATTCATGGCTGCATTGTAGCATAAACTAACAACACACAATCCCAAAATAGAGTTTTAAAAGAAGGGAATAAGACCTCAGTCAGTTGACAAAACAGCCTAATTGTTGTACAATTAGAGAAGTCATTAAAAATTATGAAAAACAAAAAAAGAAAAAAATACAGCTTAGCTAGGTACTTATTCAAGAATTATCTAGAAAAGGAGGAACGTATTAAATACATAGTACGTCCACATCCATTTACATATCACATGAAATTTTCTAGCATTAAATTATTGTTCTTTTTCGTGCCACTATTGATTTTCATATTCATACCACAATATAAAACCATTGGCTTCATATTAGTAGCTATTGGCTTAATAAAAACATTCCTAGTTTATTTTGATTGGAATTACAATGTATGGCTAGTCACAAACAAGGGAGTGATCAGCATCAGGGCAAAGAGTATTTGGCACAGACATCAGGCAAGGGTGGAACATGATATGATAGCAGGAATATCCTACGAAATTAAAGGTTTCGTCGGTGCTATGATCAATCTAGGACACATAACACTTGAAAAAGCAGGAAGTTCTGTAGATATTATGAAATTTGAGAAAATTTACAATCCACGAAAAGCCGAACACAATATTGTAAAATGTCAAAAAGCATACATACAGAAAAAATCAAAAATCAAGCGTGAAGGATTATTAGAAACAATGTCACAAAAGTTAAACTACGCATAAAAAGAACTTCTAGCACACACAACTCCAAGATAGATAACAACAACACTGACAGATAAAGTTATAAACAACCAAGCTTCATACGTTTTATCAACAATCATACCTGAACCAAATCCCAAAATACAAAAAATCGCAACAGCCAAAGAAAGATTTACTGCCCAAATCTTCCCCTTCAGAACTTGAAAAGCAATAAACAATAGCCCGAATGCCATAAAAAGTTCATAAGGAAGCTCTCTTACATTAAAAACAACAAATGTATTTGCAATAATATAAATACCCAAGACAAAAAAGAGAACAGCAAGAACAAGTCCCTGCCATGGCCTCTTTGTTTTTGCTGGTTTGTTACTCATGGTTACATTGTAGCATAAGCTTATTTTGCTATAATCCTAGCGTATGAAACAACTCAGCAAAGAAAAAACAGGAGAACTACTCCGTACACCCTAAGTCTTCTAAACAAGATTGTCTCTCACCAGAAGGCAACATGTCACAAAGAGAACAATCAACCAAGGCATACATATCTGTAAATTCTATATTGTCAGGTACTTCAAGATAGTAATCATCAGGCTCCCAAGCAACACAATCAGTCATTGGCATACTGTAATCAAGATATTCAGGCATTCCATCATTAGATTCCTCAACACCAGTGCCTATAGCAACTTTAAACCCACTCATTGTGTTTCCCAAAAAACTATCACCCCACATATACATATATTCGCCATCACTCACGATATATAAATCTCCTTGTCCTTGAATTGGCGGAGTCAGTACGTATTCAAGTCGCATTCTATTCCCAGCAATATAGGTGGTAGTCGTAAGCTCACTTTCCGCAACAGGAGAAGAAAAGTAACAAACAATATTAGCCTCCTCAACATCACCATGCATAAAATCAATCAAAACAGTATCAGCATAACTAATATTTTCATGAAGATCTTCCATAGCACTTTCAGCATCAGTAACAGCATTTTCAAGAGGCTCTGGTCCACCACTACAAGCAGTAAACACAAGCGAAGAAATCAGTAGGAATAGAAAGGTGATTTTTTTAGAATTCAATTGAAAAATGGTTAAAATTATTCTGGCTGGGGTCGTGAACGACGTCAGAACTCTCATCGAGACCCATCATACAGAATTTAATGTCTTTGCGAAAACGGTTTTAAATGAAAAATATTCTGCAAACATGAGGGCACCTGAAACATTAAATATTTCAGTATAAAATAAATAAATAAAAACAAAAGCAAACTGAGAAAACCTAGGTTATAAATTTTTATCCAACACTCTTTATATTTTCTCTGAGAGCATTTTTTTGTGTTCTGGCATTTTCCTCGTCAACACAACCCAACTTAGCAAGTTCATCTACTGCATGATCAAAAAGTTTTATTAAATCTTCGCCCGGCCCTGTTGGATTAATGACCCCTCTATATAAATGATAACAACCACTTTCCACTAAATCGCCTGCCATATTTGAGATTGTACTATAAACCCATTCATAAGGAGAGCTTGAACTATTTATACCAACAAGAACAGAGTCAGGAGCCATCCTCATTATTTCTTTTATATGTTTTTTTACCAATAAAAACCCTCTACTAACAAACTTTACTTCTACCTCACCAAGTATTTCAAGAACTTTGCTGATTTCTTTTGGTGGAAACACTTTCTTTCTTTTAAAAGTGTTGAAATCTTCTAAAAATAAATTTATATCAAACATCTTAGATTCACCTATATACCCACTTTTTTCACAATGCAATAATTCATCGAGTAGAAATAATACTCTACCGCCATGGGTTTGCTGAATTGCTATTCGTATCCTTTTTGAACAATAAACGGCATAAGTGTCTATATAGAATTGTTCAAAGGCTTTGAAGTATTCCAATTGAAGAATAAATTTGTATAGAGTTTTATAGATACATACATTCTTAAGTGATCCCTGTATTGTTCTTTTTGTTGATGAACTTAATCTTTCACATGATCTAATTAATTTCATAAGAACGTCATGTTCTAAGTAATCTTCTTCCATCTCATCCTCTTCTTCACCGAAACCATTTAACCAATATTTCTCTTCCCATTCTTCATGTTTTAATTCATCATCTTCATCATCTTCATCTTCATCTTCTTCGTCTTCATCGTCTTCGTCAAATACATCGCCTTCAACCCAATCTTCGCTACCACCTTCGACCTCCACATAACTGTATTTTAAACTATTCAAAGCTTCAGAAACCCCATCCAGCGATGAAAGATATATGTTATACACATCTCCATAGACTTTATCTAATGAAATCCCATCATATCCACTTAGTATATACTTTGGAAAAAATTCAGAAAGAATCCATTGTGCAATTTCCTCTTCCTGTTTAGTAAGCGAATTGTTTATTTTATTAATCATCTCCTCGGTATATAGCATGGTTTGCTTAAAGGTTGGCAAAAGAGTTTCATCTTGCAATTCCATCCACCTCTTCATTAATTGTCCAGTGGTCATTTTTAGCTCAATCTTATTTCCTTCACTATCCAAATATTCACCAAACTCTCTCTCTTCTTCAATTTGTTGTACAATAATCTTTTTATACTCCTTGCTACCAACTCTTACATTATATGTACTTGCTATTTTTTCTTGAATTGCATTTACAGCTGATTTTATACCTCTATCCTTTTGCTCAGTTAGTATGACTGATTCTTTTTGCCATTCAGCTATAAAACGTGCCTTATCTTGTCCATTTGATTCAAATAAGAATTTAAATAAAACATTGAAACCCTTTACCCACTCGTAATGATCGAGCAGTTTTTCAACTTCATCTAGTCTTGCTTTTTTCTTGTTTCTAAAGAATTTCATGAACTTAAAATTTTTTATTGATAGGTTAAAAATCCACACCTAGTATAGCATATTCAGCCTTTGCTATACTCCCAATTGTAATTACACAAATGAAACAAATCAGCAAAGAAAAAACAGGAGAATTAATGGTTTTGGGCGAAACTTTGATGTACTCACTTTTTCCCATAATAGTGGCTCACACAACCAAAATAATGCCACCAATCCTCTTTGCAGGATTGAGCACTTTAATGGCTTCCATAACCCTATTTTTTTACATTCTATATAAAAAAGATCTAAAAAGTCTAAAGGACAAAGATACAATCAAATACACCCTCGGAATTACTTTGTTCATAATAATAATCCCATCAATACTAATATTTACCGGAAGCAGTAAAACCTCAGGGATCAACACAACAATTCTCCTACAAAGCGAAATCCTATTCACATTCATAATATTTGGGCTATTCACAGCCGAAAAAATTACACTAAAAAAACTTATCGGAGCACTTATAGTAATGACCGGAACATTATTCATCATCTACAACGGAAGCCTCGAAATAAACACAGGTGACTTGCTAATAATTGCAGGAACATTCTTCTACCCAATAGGACATATTTTCGCAAAGAAAGCACTGAAGATAAGTTCAACATCAACAATTCTATTCATAAGAAGCTTCCTCGGAGGAATTGTACTAATCTGCATAAGTTTGCTTTTCGAAAATCAAGACAGCAGCTTAACCAAGATCGCAATCTACTGGCCCTTAATTCTATTCAACGGAATCTTCATCTACCACCTATCAAAAGTTCTCTGGTATGAAGGAATAAAAAGACTAGACATCAGCAAAGCCATCCCAATAGGCGTAGGAGGATATCCCGCATTCAGCCTCCTATTCGCAATAGTCTTCCTAAAAGAAATCCCAACAATCTACCAACTAATAGGATTAGGAACAATCGTGATCGGAATATTTATTCTGATACGGAAAAGTAAGGTAGTAGAGCCTGTGGGAGTGGAGTGATAGGAATAGATACTTGAAATTAAAGTTTTTTTATCTCTTCCATTAAAGCTAATCTAACAACACGCTTCAAAAAATGCCAAGTAGGCATCAGTAAAAAATATACATTTTTAAACTTATCCACATCTTTCGGTGTAACAAGAGAAATAACTTCATGAATATCAATATCATCCCCCTCTTGGTATCCACCTGGTCTAAAACTCTTCATATGAGCAGACGCAACAGACTGACCCAAATAAGCAGTTCCATCATCCTTTTCCAAGTCAACAAATACTTTACCAATAGAAGGAAACGGAAACCCTTGATGAACAAACTTACTTCTATATTGATAGGCGCTATAAAAACACGCAAAAACAAAACGATCATGCTTATCAAATCGCGCCATAGTAGAAAAGCACTTCCATTTTTTGACTTTCGCTAATTTCAAACAATCACTAAATAAATTCTCTGCAATTACTATTCGGGACCTATAGGACCCAATTTTACGTATTTTTTCATATATTTCTCTATTCCAATCATTCGACAAATTAGCAACATTCATTGCAAAATCATATCCACTCCAACCATTGCTAATAGAATCTAATATTCTCATCAATGCAAGATAACTATCGTTATAAAAATTTGGATAAAGCAATCTAGCACTATTATAAGCATCAAAAAGATGAGTAAGCTTTATAGCATTCAATTCTTTAGAATTATCGCCAGATTGGTAATAGTCATTAATTTTAGTATAAATTTGCTCTAACAATTCATCATCGAAATCTTCCTGTAGAATCTCCTTAGTAGACTGTGGAGACCGAATTAATTTTGTACCAAAATAAAAACCATCACCATGAGTAAGTTGTTTTTCCCTCTGTATACCTATATCTAAAACAAAACCAAGAAGCGAATCAATCCTTGCAAATTTTATATCTACATCAACATCCCAAGCAATCAAATCAAAACTAGCATCAACAACCAAAGATAATTTGCCATCATCACTTCGAAATATCTTAACTAACCCACATTTCTCATTCAGATCAATTTTTTTAGAGCCTAAATTAAATTCCGTAAGCTCAAATGAATTAAATTTTTGCATATCAATTATTTGTTTCCACTACTCAGGTCTAGTACCCTCTCGAGGTTTAATAAAAAACTGAAAACGCTTCAATGCATTTTCATCCTCTTTATATTCGTCAGTTTCACCAATATCAATTCCAGCTTTTAGTAAAAATCCAGTCCTCAAAAAGCAAACAAGAATTTCTTCAATTGCTTTCCAGCAATTCTCAAAAAATAGTCGTGCCGAATCCAAATTTAAGTAAGATTCAATATCTGTTTTTGGAATTTCCTTATGCTCCAAATATTTATTTCTAATCATGCTTAAGGTATTTTGCCAACTTTTTCTTTCATCTCTAAACATATCAATTACTTCCATTCCACGCCCCGCTAAATCAGTTTTACAAATAAAAACTTTGGCGCCTTCCTCAAATTTTTTCTCATTTTGAAAAAGAAACCCAATATCAAACCCCATATTTTTTACAGCTATTTGCATACCATTCTTGTAAGCCACCCAAAGATACTTAAATAAGTCAAAATAATTCTTTTCCAAATCTACAATTACTTTCTCAACCTCACCAGACTCCATTTTTCGAATCTCCCTTAAAGATAAAAAAGCTGGCATCAAGCCTTCAGTCAAAATTTCCATAATAGAATCTCTAACTTTTGCTTTTATATCATCACCAAAAGTTGTACCTTCCAAAAGATCAAACAAGCTCCATAGCCTACTAAGAAACGGCTCACTAATCCCAATATCTGAGTACTTCTGTATTTTTAGCATACTTTTACTCTTCATTTAAAGTCTTTACGTCACAATTGCTATTATCATCCTCATCAATAGTTGAGCTCCCACTATAGTCCTTTTCTACTGTGTCACATTGCGAGAATGAATTGTCATCATCTTCTAGTTCCTGATATGAGTTCATATTTGAATGGATTACAAAAATAAATAACAATGTTATTGAAATCATAAAGACAACAAGCCCTATTTTACACAACTTTGACTTACGTCGAAGCCTATCAGCATTTGTCTCATATGCCTCTTTATATGCATCAATTAAAATGCCTATTGTTGTTTCCTTAGCCTCCAAAAATTTATCCTTTTCATATGACGCCTTAATTTTACCAGGATCTTTATAGGTAACAGGGTAAAAAGCAGCAATCAAAACAAGTACAGCAACTAATCCAGAAATTAATGCTAAAAGAAATAATACACTTGAAAGTAAGTATGGCCTTTCTATAGCTAGCATGATAATACCAACAAAATACAAAGCAAAAAAACCAAGTATCATACCCATTTTGGCATCGAACGAACTATTATCAACCGACTGACGATCAAACTTCCTATATAAATCTTTGAGTAGAATTTTCTGACTCACATATTTTGTTCTCTTATCTTCATCCATATTTTTATAAATTAGTTAGTTAGGACCAATGTTTTTACACTTTCGTTAACCCCACCATCACCAAAAGCCCGTAAAGCTGAGCTAGAAGCCAAGAAATCAGTATTTACTTTAGTATGGTTATACTTCCGCCGCCCACCCTACTACCAACATCTGATGACAGCGGAAGTATAACCATACTGAAAGAGTTTGTCAATAACCATAGTAAAGAGGTCACTCCCAAGAGTAATTTTGACATACCTGATTTGAGTGACTTGCTTGAAATCATAAGAATTCTTATTAAACAAATTATATCAAGAAACCGCAAAGGGATCAAGAAAACAAGACGTTTAGCCCTTGATTTTATTGCTAAAAAAACTATATTTTCAACAAAGCTCCAGAGCCACTTTCAAGGAAAAAAAAAGATACCCCCATAATACCCAAAAACTTTGCGAGAATCTGCCATTCGCCAGGCGTAGTATTTTTTCTGCGGGTCTCGGGGGCCCCGCAGGCAAAAAAATGCGAGCCAAGGCGAAGGCTGTTCGAGCAAAATCCGATATTTTGGAAGCGTAGAAACCTTTCTTAAAGGTTTCTATTTTTCTGGCTGGGGTGGAGGGACTCGAACCCCCGGTGACGGGACCAGAACCCGTTGCCTTACCACTTGGCCACACCCCATCAATTTTCGAACACTACCCTAATACAAATCCTCAATCTCAGCAAGAATAATTTTCTCCACTTCCCTTACACAAGTATCAATCTCGCCCCAGACATTCTCTACCTGATAATTACACGAATCCGCTTGCGCTATCTCTTTTTTCGCACTTTTCATTCTTCGCTCAACTTCCTCCTCAGGCAACTCCCCTCTCCTCAAGATCCTCCCTCTCAAATCATCCTCATCACTAACCTTCATAAAAATCGAAACCAAATTCTCTTTCGGAATAATTTTCTCTATCGAATGAAAGCCCTGTATATCAATTTCTCTCATAACAACTGCACCCCCTTTAAGCGCATCAATTATCTCTTTTTTTGAAGTTCCATAATAATCACTTGCATGAACTGTCGCATATTCTAATAGTTCACCCTCAGCTATCATGCGCTCAAACTCCTCACGACTCACAAAATGATAAACCTCACCCTCCTTCTCCCCTTCCCTAGTATCCCTAGTCGTATAAGAAACAGGATAAAGAAACCCTGGATAATGGCTCTTTAAAGCCTCAATCACAGTCCCCTTTCCAGACCCGGAAGGGCCTACTATCAAAAACAACTTTCCTGTGAACTCTGATTGTAGATTGGCCTCTTCTGTCATACTTGCTTAATTACTTAAAATATTGTATAATATATAGAAGGCAGTTTTTCAAAAGAAGTATACAAAAACGAGTTAACAATTGAAAGTCTAATGAAGATCTGCTATAATACTCTAATTTGATCCTTAAAAATTAGCCTCCCAAAAACGAAAAGTGGGGACTGAGAGAATAGAAGACTTCAAACAATTTCTTCCAATTCTAGTCCCTCACTCCCTACTTTTCGATGGTAGACCCAACTCCTACCACCGTTAAGTTCCCTCATCACCTAATATAACTGGTGACCGATGGGATAAAACAAAAATAAAATCGACAAAAAAAACTGTCTCTCCCCTCAAAAGGAGGACAACCAAAAACAAAAATAAAAATGAACGGCTGGTGATATCCCGTTCTAAAATAAAACACCAAAGAACGGTAGGGAGGCCGATTACCCCTTTAATGGTAATCAACACTCGTAAGAGAGATAAATAGTTGGCATCTCTTACACCCACCGCTCTTTAAAAGGATTGTATCTCGGCGAATTCGTTCGCCGCTAGACACCTTACTGAGCAATACGTTGGGGCATCTAGTCCACCTCTGACAGTCGTTTCTTAGAAAACATGTCATGTGTCCCTGACCAGGTGCCCCTTATTTTATTTAGAATGGCAAATCGTCGATCTTCACATCATCACCTTTAGCAACAGCTTCTCCTTTAGTAGCCGGAGCTTCACTTGAAGCATCCAAACCAGCCGGCGCTCTACTCACATCTGCACCAGGAGCTCCTCCCATAGGAGCATCTCCTTTTTTGTCGAGCATAATCATATTATCAGCAACAATTTCAGTTCTATATCTCTTCACTCCATCTTCACCTTCCCAATCACGAGTTTGAAGCCTTCCTTCAATATAAATCTTGCTTCCCTTTTTCAAATACTGCCCGCAAATTTCAGCCAATTTTCTCCATGCAACAATATTGTGGAATTCAGCTTTGTTTTGCTTCGCTCCACTCTGATCAGTCCAAGTAAGGTTTGTAGCTATTCCAAAACTAGTAACTACTTGCCCTCCAGGAATCTGTTTCATTTCCGGATCACGAGTCAAATTACCAATAAGTTGAACTTTGTTTAGTGACATTGCCATATTTCGTTTGGTTATTAATTAGTTCAGCTAGACAATAACTACTAAACAGGGCAAACTCAATGAGATCTGTTAACGAATCTCTTGCCCTAAGAGGGAAGAAATGGCAAAATCCCCTACTTCCATAGGACTCTTGCAAACTTCTATCTGCCAGTAACGAAAAACGACATAGCCGAACAAAAAAGATAGTAGAATGGTTAACAGATACACAATAATTACAAAATATTTTTCTCGAGACATAACAATAAATTAATGAAACTCTACGGATTCGAACTAGGAAGACAAAAAGAACTCTCACTCGCAGAGCTATACACAGTATTCGGCAAAGAAAGCTTTGTCGAAAAAAGCGCCGACATAGCAATCTTTAAGCTAGAGGAAGTAGATATTCCACAAAAGCTACAAGATAGGCTGGGAGGAACAATTAGAATCATAGAAATATTTAAACAAACAAATAAGGAATCAGTTAAGAGTGAAATACAAAGTCATCTAGAGGAAGACTTCAGCGACAGCAGTGGAAAAATTCCATTCTCCATCAGCCTATTCGCTCCAAAAAAGTACAAAGACATTAATATCAAAGACTTATTAAATTTTTCTAAAAAAATTCTTAAATCCCTAGGGCTAAACAGCCGTTTCGTAAACAAAGACTTAGACCGCCCAAAATCCTCAACCATATACAAAGCAAAGGTTGTCGAAAAAGGCGTCGACATATGCCTCATACAAATAGATGAGATGCTATTCATAGGAAAAACCGCAGCAATTCAAAATATAGACGCATATTCAAAAAGAGACTACGACAAACCTGGCAGAGACCCAAAAGTAGGAATGCTCCCACCAAAACTCGCACAAATAATGATAAACATAGCCGGAGAAAGCTCAGTAATATACGATCCCTTCTGCGGAACAGGAACGGTACTGACAGAAGGACTATTGATGGATAAAGAAGTAATCGGATCAGACATGGATGAAAGAATGGTAAAATACTCAAACAAGAACTGTGAATGGCTGCAAAAAGAATTCTACAAAAAAGGAAAATTCGAAGTATTCGAAAAAGACGCACGATTCCTCACAAAATCAGACATAAAAACGCCAATAGACGCAATAGTGACTGAAGGATACCTCGGTCCCCCACTCATAGCCCACCCATCAGAAGAAGAAACAGAGACAATATTCAGAGAATTGGCAAACCTGCACCTGAACTGGCTAACAGCAATAAGTGAACTCATAAAGAAAGGTACCATCATCGTAATGTGCCTAGCAGCCCACAAAGCAGCAAAAGGAGTAAGAGAACTCACCCGCTTCAAAGAAATAGCTGAGATGGCCGGATTCCAGATAAATAAGAGCTATAGATATCAAAGATCAGACCAAATAGTGCTAAGAGACATAAAAATACTGGAGAAAATCTAAAAAATGGTTGATATACAGCAACATCTCTCGTATATTAGGCATACTTGAAAAAGTTCACTGATCCCGGGTAGCGCAGTGGTAGCGCAGTTGGCTGTTAACCAATTGGTCGCCGGTTCGAATCCGGCCCCGGGAGCCATAAAAAACAGAAATTAGAACTACAGCTATACAACATCACTAATTAGCATTTTCCCCCAACCATGTTTCAAAATCTTCCTTAAATTACTAATAGGACAACGAGTGCGCTTATTAAGATAAGGTAGTCCTTTTATGCAAAGATCAAGCATTTCTTTATCTTTTTCTAATAATGTCATACCCCTAAACACTTTTAGCAATGGTTCAACATCTTCCCAACCCCTCATTACTTGAGACAGCCTAGAAGGGCAAACTGGAGCACTAGCTGATAGATCAACAATTTCATCTACAACATCCATAAGAATTGCTTTAGCTTCATCACTAAAAGGCACACTTTCCTGATACTCTCTACACTTAGCAAGCAAGAGACGACGGGCCTGTGATGGAGTAAGTGGTTTTTGACTAATTTCATAAAAAACAGGTTCGAGATGAGAATAAACTTCAGACAAAACCCTAATCTTTTGCTGATTATGAATACGCCCTCCAACTGCAGCAAGAATTTTATGTCCATGATTTAAAAATCGATCAACAACAGTCATACTTAATGAATCAGCAGCAAGTTCATCAAAAACTAAGACCTCAGAAGAAGAAAGAGACTTTAGTATTTCAGCTTCAATACATTTAATTTCATATTGAATAGTATCTGGAGATTCACGATGATCAGGAAAAGGAGTAAAAAACAGTTGGTGATAGACAGCTTCAGATATCTGTTTCACCATGGTCGTTTTACCCGCACCAGTCGGCCCTACCAAAACAACAAAAACATTTTCCTTAATTAAGGCACAAATATCTTCTATTTCCCTCACTCTCAAATTCTCAACATACTCAGGACCATCAGGATCTTTCTCCTGAAGCTCTTGAAATAAAGGCTCTCCATCAGACGCTAAAACTTCAATTAAGGCATTATACGGAAAAACACTTTCTGGAGTAACCTCATCAACCTGAATCTCACGAAATGTATTTCTAAAATGCAAAATAAATAAATTATAAAAAAATAGACAAAAGTATAGTAAACATCCCATTAACAAGTCAAAACCTTGTCATCAGGCGCAATTTGAACCGCCTGCCGGCAGACAGGCGAGAATGTAAGAGTATCCCCCGGCCCCGGGAGCCATCGGAAGCATCAAAAACTCACAATTCCCCCTTCATCTTCTGATATCTAAAATTTTTCACACTACTCTTAGTCCTTACAATTTCACCTTCGTGAAATACTCTATTCAATTCATCTGCAATCGCTTGGATATCAGTACAGACACGACTTCCAACCGAATACTTAAATCTATCATCCTGCCATAAACGAATACAATAATTGTGCTCATCTAGACACGTTTCAGAATCAAATCTAAAATTCTCCCATGGTATCTTTCCACATGCAATTATGGCTAACCTGGAAGCTTCCTTCCTCTCCTCAATCGTCCTCAAAGCCAAAGCATTTGTAGCTTCAAGTTTTAAAATACCATATTTCCTATTGAAATTTTCAATACTACTTCCTTTTCTAACATCCTCTCCCCCATAAAATACATCATTAATCACCCCCGCAATTAATTGTGACTCTATCACTGCTTTCCCATCTATAGTTCTCCTTTGATATTTAGGATCATTTATTAATTTAGCACAATAATCATATTCCCCTAATCCAGATTTCGTATCAATATTTTCATTATTCCAAGGAACCACACCACGAGCTGCCATAGATAATTTAGCAACTTCCTTTCTTTTCGCATCATCAAATCCATGTATTCCCGCCTTTAGCTCCTTAGCTTTCCCCCCCCACGCACGCAACTCCTCAGAACTTGCAGAACCAATACCTTTTCCTTCCGCATATTGCCTACGCGCCTTATCACTTCTTTCTTCAGTAGTCATAGCATGTATCCCAACTTTCATATCTCTCGCTCTACTCCCCCATTCGCTCAATTGTTCAAAAGTTGCAGCATGTACACCTTTTTGAAGTTCAACAACTTTCCTCCCAGCTTTTACTGCTGACTCATGCCTTTGTTCAGGTGTAAATGCATGCACTCCTATACCAGCCTCAACTGACCTATTTCCTACATCAACATAGTGACTATAAGCCAGCTCTTCTCTTTTCTCTACATCAGGAATCAATATTTTTAGAGCATTATAAATTGAAGTCCTTGCCATACCTCTTGTCCTACAAATATCCATTAAATCATAGAGCTCTGCAATCTCTTCATGAGTAAATCCAGCCTCATATGCTTCAGCAATTTCAGGATATTCGCGAGCAATTTCTTTACCTAGCTCTTTAGCATACCGTATAGCAGCAATCTGATTTAGGGATAGACTTCTGTCATCTTTTTTTTCCACAGACATAGTATCCTGAGATTACGGAAAATAAGCTAAAAACTATAACGCCTTTTCGTAAACATGTCAACACCCACTGCTAAATTTCTTGATAAACCTCCCTCCTATGCTTCACAGCCAAAACCAATAATACTTTTATATTTCCCTTTTTATCCACATCAAAAACAACTCGATAATTACCAACCCTAAATCGATAATTGCCTAAAATAGCCCCCTTTAGCTTTTTAGCAAACTCTAAAGGATCTTTTTGCTTTGAATAATGAAAAACTTTATCAATTATCCTTTGAGCGACCTTTAAATCAATAGATTTTAAATCTTTTCGAGCCTTTTTGGTATATACCACCTCATGCATAATCTACAATAATCCAAATTCCTTCATGACTTCTTCTTGTGTATACACCTCCCCTCTTTCCACCTGTTCTCTAGCTTCAGTGATATCCTTAGCCAAATTCTCCAAAACCAATTCCTTTTCATCAATCGGATTAACCTCCATTATTGGAGTAGAATGATACATCACAATATAGCGAATTTTCTTTTTCTTCGCCTCCTTCCAAAGAGAAGTAATGTTCTCTCTAAATTTCTTAATTCCAATAATTTTCGTAGTCATAATAACAATTTAAATATTACACCTAAAGTGTACACTTTAGAGCGCTACCTGTAAAGTAAAAAGTTCGGACAGCGTCCAGTCTGGGGAGCCATAATTTCAAAAATCATTTTTTTGTCTTGCAACAACTCAAAATACTATTTATAACACTAATAGAAGTATTAACAAAAGTACTATGAACAATATTATTACAGCCAACGAATTAAAAACAAAGGGGATATCAATCGCTGACAATCTAGCAGCACAAGGGCTAGAAACAATAGTTACAATAAGAGGAGAGGCCAAATATGTAATTCTCCCTACAAAACAATATTACGCACTCAAAGAACATGAATTAATGTCCGCACTTGCAGAATCCAAAAAAGACCTAAAAGATGGTAAGTACAAAAAAGGATCTATAGAAGCCCACATAAAAAGAATTAGCAATGCCTAAATTAGTGTTCACTGAAAGCTACGAAAAAAAAGCAAAAAAATTCATCAAAAAACACCCTGAGCTAAGAGATAAATACATAAAAACTCTTAAATTTCTTCAAACAAACCCCCAGCATCCATCACTAAAACTACACAAATTAACAGGAAAATTGTCAAAACTTCACAGCATTTCCATAAACCTGTCTTATCGAATAACGATTTACTTCATCATGAAAAAAGACACAATAATCCCTATCGATATTGGAACTCACGATGAGGTATATTAGTAAAGTAACCTTAGCTCAGACCAAGTTCGGACAGCGTCCAGTCTGGGAAGCCATCGAAACATTAAGATCCATGATACCTAACTTATTTACATGCTTACGTATACCTACCAAATAAAAGGACAAAATTTCCAAACATCATTTTTCACCTATCATATTGAGAATGAGGTAAAAAAAAGCAGGCACCATGGAATAACAATTCGTATAAGCAAACACTCCAGCGACTCATTAAACGTGGTCTTAAGCCACTCAGATAGCGGCAAAATTCAAAAATTTGCTGATTGGCTTAAAAATGCTAGCAAAGGTTCCTCAAAAGTTACCAGCATTCGTAAACTATAGTCTAGAAACTTGTCCACTGGGGAGCCATATGAAAGATGAAAATTCTCATGTAAAGTATTGTTGTCCGAAAAATAATAATTAAAAATCAACATCATGGGAAAAGGAACTAGCCATAAGAAGGCTGCTAAAAAAGCACCAGCAAAAACAAAGAAGGAGAAAAAAATGGCTAAAAGATTAAAAAAATAAGTCATCTCTTTAAATGGACAATTTTAACAATCATTTGCATGGGGTTAAATTGGTGGATATTTTAGAAGCGTTAGTAGAGCATTATAGCTGGGAACAATTAGCAATAAAAATTAACATCAATTGTTTTAAAAAAAAACCTTCAATTAAGTCATCCCTTAAGTTTTTAAGAAAAACACAATGGGCTAGAGATAAGGTTGAAAAACTTTATCTTGAATTAGATACTATCAAAAAATAAACTTCGACATCACCTAACAACAACTTATAAGCAAAGTTCATATTTCGATTTAGCTGAAAACAAAGCAGTTGCATGTTTTCTAAAGAGTCGATACTCATTTCTTTCGTTGGCATCCTTACTATTTTCTAAATAATAAGCAGAAGGTACTAATTGGAGTAAATAGTTAAAACTTTGAATAACTGCTTCACAGTCACCAATTTCATAATAATAATCTACAGCAGCTGTCGGAACTTCGGGAAGATGAGGAGTAAGAATTAGAAGCTGATCATAGCTTTGGTCAAAGCGCTCACGATCATTTTTTAGATAAGCAAGCTCGAGGTTTGTAAGATGGTATATGAAATTCTCGTTATTAATTTTCGCTACACGATCGAGGTTTTTTTCAAGTTTATCTATCTCATTTTGATTACCAGTATAGAATCTTGAAAGAAGTTTGATTGTGAATTCTTGTGGATACGAAAAGAAAAAAGAACTATCTGCTGCTTCATGAAAGTGATGAGAAGCTTTGTCCAAATCTGTAATGAAAACATCAATTCCTTGTCGAAGCTCATAGTCCATTTTATAAAGAGAGTAAGCTCCAAAGAAGGAGAAAGCCATCATTAGATTCAAAAGTATTAAAATAACAATCTTAAACAAAGGATTTCTGAAATTTATTTTTTTCTCTGAAAAATGGATAACACTATTGATCAATATTGCCCAGAATGCTGCAAGAAAAACTAAATGTTCTATTGTTGAAAAACTAAATAGAACAGAAATCATGTACGCAAGTAACGCAAAAGGAACTGCTAAACTTAAGTTCTTTTTATTCTTTTTCCAAAAACTTGAGAGCAGGAAGCCAATCATCAATAAATATGTAAAAATCCCTAACAAGCCTCTTTCTACAAAAATATGCAGGAATTCATTATGAACATTGCTTGGCGTCTTATAGAATTGTTCATACTCAAAAATTTCTTTTGGCATCACGTGAAGATAGCCCTGTTGAAAAGTCTCTAGTCCAGTCCCAAACCAAATATTTTTAACAGTGATGATATCTAAAGCTCCTTGCCATAGCGAAAGTCTTACCTGAAAAGACCTGAATACAAGGTCAAAAGTAAAGAAAGAAATAATTGGAACAGAGAAAAGAAGAATAGTGAAAATCCACTTATAAAGAACTCGTATTTTTATTTTTCTGAGTAGGAAAAAATAACTGCAAAACATCAAGGCTAGCCATGTTGCTCGGTTTTTAGTAAGAAAAATCGTAATCAATACTAGTGAAAAGAGTAAAAAGCTAGGAAGCAGTTTTTTGAGGTTTTTCTTTGATAATTTTTTATCAAATTCAAAAAGTAGAATGAAAAAGGGGAAAATCAAAAACTGTCCAAGGAAGTTAGGTTGGCCAATTGTACTATAGACTCGGAAAAGGTATTCGGCGTTATCAACATCTAAAAAAGGATCAATGTTAAAAAATTGCCCAATGGCATGTAGGCACATAAATAATGTGATCCATTTAATGATTTTGAAGAAAATTTCAATAGTCTCTTTCTCTCGAAAGATTCTTAGGCAAACAAAAAAGTGCAACAAAACCAAACTAAGCAAAATCATGCCTTGAGGGTTTTCAAAATGGCCATAAACACTCTGAACTGGTGAGAGAGAGAAAATAGTCGATACAATCAGAGAAAGGAATATTACGGCAATAAAACCATAAAGCTTCCTGTTATAAGTCAGCTCTAGATGGTTGTTTTGCATGACCTTCCAAGCCGTTGCACCAAAAGCAAGTCCCATAAAAAGCAAAAACCAAATGTTCTTTGGGAGAGAATAAAATGTAAAACCCCAAGGGTTGATAAGCAAAGGAATGAAAAATATTCCAAGATAATAATGTTTATAGAGCTTTCTAATAATGGGACTCATATTTGCATTTAAATTAAAAAAAGCAGATGAGCTTATTGTCCCATCTGCTCTTAATATTTTCAACTGTTATCTGTTCAGTAGGTAATGATAAATCGCTACTGCTATTTCATCACGCGTAAGCAAACGCTCCGGTCCTAGAATAGTCGATGATCTTTTTGGTAGCAGATCATACTCTGGAACGATTCCTGCGTACTGATCAAACCAAACATTTGACGAGAAATCCGTAAAGGCATGATCAAGATTAAGTTCAAGATCGAAAGTCAAAGTAAGCATTTTTAGGAATTCTGCAGTATTAACAGGATCCGCTGGTCTAAAGTAACCATCATCGTAACCATTGATGATTCCAATCATTGCTGCCTTTACAACAAATCTTGTGTACCATTCACCGTCGATAACATCAGGAAATTGCCCATTGTTTTCTAGGTTTCCCACAAAACCAAATCTTGCAAGAAGTAGAAATTTAGCAGCTTCCGCTCTGTTTACTGTTTTATAACCTTTAAATTCTCCATCAGGATATCCACCAATAACAGCTCTTCTATAGAGTTCTGCCGCTGCAATCCCTTCTAGGGAAGTAATATCGGTGTCTGGGAAAGGGTTATCTATATAATAAGTTCTCACGTCATCCTCATAACCTGCAGGAGGTTCATTTTCACCAAGTGGTGAAGTTAAACGCCAATTGCTATGGGTAAAATAGAGCTCTTTACAATCAGAGGGTTCGCTGACGGAACCAAATCGTGATGTCCAATCTCCTTCATCCCAAAGCTCTTTTACAATTTCACACCTATCAATTGATGGTTCATCATTATAAAGAGTTTGCCCCCACCATTTATGGCCCCAGTAAAGGTTTTTACATGTGCTAGTTTCATTTGACGCAACCAACCAAGGAGAAAATCTTGCAGTAAAATCATTTGCCTCCCAAAGTCTTTTTACCTGTTCGCATCTATTGATGGATGGACTGCTGGTTCCAAAAGTATCTTGATCCCATTCTGAATAACCAAAATACAATCTCTTGCAAGCAGAAGCTTCACTAGTTGAACCAAATCGTGATGTCCAATTCCCGTAATCCCACCACCGCTTTACTTGCTCACATCTATAGTAACTAGGGTCATCATAACTGCGTGGGTAAACTTCAACATCCCAATTATAAGAGTAATAAGCTTCTTTACAACTAGATGCCTCGTTCAAACTTGCAAGGTGCGGAGTAAATAGAGCAGTAAAACTTCCCGTCTCCCACATTATTTTGATCTGCTTGCATCTTTCAGCATTAATTGTCGGATCAATAGGGTTTTGAATTGTTGTCCAAGTTGAATGCGAGAAATAATTATCCTTACATGCTTTGGGTTCTGATGTTGATCCAAATCTTGAGGTCCAGTTTCCTGCATCCCAAAGATCTTTTACCGCCTCACAGCGATCCCAGCTTGGAGATGTTGGTTGGTAAAGAGTAACACTCCACCAAACATGGCTCCAGTAATTGTATTTACAGCTTGAAGCTTCATAGCTGCTAGCTAGCGATGGCACAAATCTTGAGGTGTAATTATCCAGTTCCCACAACTTTTTAATTTGTATACATCTTGAACCAGAAAGTAAAGAAGAGTCGCTAGTATTGTTGCTCCATTGACCAGCAGTATAGAAGCTTTCCTTACATTGACCAGGTGTTAACCCTCCACTTGGCAGATTACCTAGTGTTGAGGTCCAATTACCTAAATCCCACCATCGTTTTACCGTTCGACAACGATCCCAGTCATCATGAACGCTTCCTGAGGTATTTGTATACCAGTCTGCAAAATGATATTCATTTTTACAAAGTGAAGCTTCATTGAGTGTAGCTAGATTCGCAAAACCAGAAGTAAAATTTCCTGTGTCCCACATTCTTTTAACTTGCTCACATCTATACTCAGATGGAGTAAGAACTACTGCGGAAACATCATTGCTAGAATCAGATGATAATAGGCTTGGTGCCAGAAAAACTGCAGCACAAAGAGTAATCACCAAGGTGAAATAAGAAAGGTTTTTCAGTTTCATATTCTCTCAATTAAATTATAAATAACATAAAACATACTCCCATGAGTATATAAAGAAGTCAATTTACATAGCACTAAAGAAAGGTCAAATCAGAACACATCAAGGATCATTTCTGCTTCATGATCAAGCAAAATAGTTTTACTACTATCATACAAAACTACATTTATCCCATCTACATATGCTTTAACTTCATCAAAATTCAAACCTGATATGGTCACAAGATCAGCAAAATCCCCCCATCCATAATGCATACAATAAATATTATTTTTATCCTGATAAAAATGATGCCTAGAATGTGGATCTATACCAAAATTTCCTTCAACATGCTGAAATGTATCTAAATCGATTTCCAAGTCAACAATATTAAATTCATATTCTCCAGTCTGATAATTCACATCAATTAATTCATATAAATTATCATTATCTCTATAAAGTCTACTATATGCCCAGTGCACAGCATCAACTTTCTCAAATGATTCTCGATCTACACCATCTATTTTATCAAGAAAATATTTATCCTCATCATAGCTATATTCATGTCGATAAATATAAATATTTAAATCATCAGCAAAAATCCGGCCACCAAAAAGATGTTTTTTTCCTTCCAAAGATATTATCGGACTAATACAGCTGTAATCGGTCGAATAAATATAATCTTTATCAAAAATTATATCCTTATATCCATGAAAAGTTTCTGGATCAGCATCAGAATAAACAACTAACGAATTTACAACATCATCTCCACCCCCTGATGCCTTGCAATAAACGCTATTTTTATCTCTAAACAAAGTAAAGGGAGACCAGAAAAATACACATGATCTCCCATAACAAGTTTGACCTCCTGCCGCATCCAAAATCATGGGAGTAAAAATATCAAAGGTTTCATAATCAATCTCATTAGATAATTCCTCAAGAGATGCTGGTAATTCATAAACCAATTCGAATTTTTTCAACAATTTCTCTTTTTGAGAACTAATTTTACCAATTTGCTCTAGGGTTAAATAAGTATGAGAATAATAATATTCAATAACGTCGCTACGATATAGCATTTCCACAATCTCACCTCTGTTAACAAAATGTTCAAATCCATTTAAACTAGGTGGGAGTGATTCTTTTTTAGCTAATGCATTTATGTAAGGTGCAAACCAAGTACCTCCAGTAGAATCAGAAAAATCAAGGCCCAGGGCAACTACAATAATTTTACTGGCTTCTACTAAATTAATTTCTCTTTCAGGATGAAAATATCCATCTGGATATCCCTCAATCCAACCCATTTTTTTTGCAGTACAAACATATGGAGCATACCAATCCTCTTTAACATCAGGAAAACAATTTGTCGATTCAGGATAATAATCCAAGTATTCAATCAAAATCTTCACAAACTCCGCCCTATTAACAGTCTTATTAGGTTTAAAAGTACCATCCGAATATCCATCAATATAACTTTGTTCATAAAAATTATTAATACTTTCATAATATGGATGTACACCAGTCACATCATCAAAACCAGCCTCAACAATAAAAGAAAACAGCATGAAGAAAACTCCAAAACACACAATTACTATATAAAAAATTTTTTTCATATTAATCATTTTTAACTTATACCTAACTCCATCAATAACTCAGTCCTTAAAACAAGGTTAGCCCCTTTTTATTTTTCAGTCAACTTCCTTCGGATCATGAATTCAACTCAATCCTACCTCAAATTACTAACTATTTTCACAATTTCTGCACGATTTATCAAAGCATCTGGACGGAAGGTTTGATCAGGATAGCCATCTATCGCAGCAATACCCAAAGCTAGTTGGATTTGATTACGATATTCATGATATGCAATGTCGCTTAAAGTATATTCATCAAATTGCGGAATATATTTTTCATCAAATTCAAAGAAAAGGTTCACAAACTCAGCTCGAGTAATTTTGCGATCAGGATCAAATGATACAGGGTCCACAATAATAGAAAGTTCCTTTACCATAGCAGCCTTGAAGAACTCTTCCGCCCAATGCCCCACTAAATTTTCTGGAACTTGGACATCACTAAGATCAGGAGGATTATAATTAAATTTAAAAATACTTTTGTATGCAATTTTTAGAGATTCTGCAACTGTCAAATTATCAGCTGGTCCAAAATTCCCAGTTAGATTACCTGCTGCATCAGCGTAACCAGTGATGATTTCACTGGCTTGAAGTTCCGGTAAATAAGGATAATACCAAGAACTTACAGGAACATCAACAAAACGCGGAAGGGCTCTATTATAAGTAAACCTTGTAGATCTTGGCCCCCGGATATCATCAATAAGAGCATAAACTTCAAAACTGAACAGATCATCATTCTCAAGATATAAAGTAGCTTTTGTACCATCAATTTCAATACGCTCTACCTCTTCCCAGTCGCGACCAGGTGTAATATTAAAAGATCGAATGTTATAACTATTAGCACCGGAAACAGGATCCCACTCAACAATTACAGAACCAGAGTCAGCTTCTACAAATCTTAACCCTTCTACTGCCGCTGGTATAGGATATTCATCAATGTCAAAGCAAAGAGTAGAAATATTATTTTCCTCATCTTCTTCTTGAATATACCCAAATTCCAAAGCATTATGACAGTCTTCAAAGACACTGGCCTGATTACAAACGTTTGGATCAGCAAAACGGTCATGAATTTGATCAATACTCGCATCTACACAGAATTTTCCTTCATCTGTTTCGCTTAAAAATATATCGAACTTTTTCGCAATGGTATAGCTTTCACCAATTCCCATTGAATCAGCAAAGGAAAGCGTCTGTCCACTTAAGTAGTGGGAATCTTTACTTTCTGGAAGGTAAAAACTTAAATCAAGAAACGGACGTCTGTAATCATCATATTTATGTTCTTCCGGATAAAAAACCTCCCCTCCCACATTTGTAATTGTGACTCTAGAACAATATGTACGCTCCATTCCCATAAAAATATTATTATTATGGTCAAAATAAGTCCCATCTTCAGCCACGGCCACTAATCCTCCTTCCGGATTCGAAGTATTAACACCGTATACCTCACGCTGAATCAGATCATTGGTGCAGGGAATAAGCTCAAAAGTTGTAAGTTCAAAATCTGGGTACTCCACCGGTGTAATAGCTAATGCTACTGGCAATGTTAGAGAAACAAGCAAAGCAGCAAGCAAAAGTTTTGAAAAAATATTCATATTTATTATTAAATAACAAAAACAAATTCTAAAACAATTAAAACTAATTGACAATAAAAACCTCCAATCCATGTTAGACTTCCACACATGGAACTAAAAATAACATTTGCCATACTTGCCTCCATTTGCGGAATTATTGGATTCTTTCCATATCTTTGGAGTTCGCTTTTCGGAAAAACAAGACCGCATACATTTACCTGGCTAATCTGGCTAATAACCAGTGGTGTTGCAGTTACGGGACTCTGGTTTGGTGGAGGGGGTGTTGGATCTATCCCTTCAACAATATCACTAGTTTTCATAGCCGCAGTTTTATTAGTATCGCTCCGATTCGGGAAAAAAGACATCAAGCTAAGTGATGTCATAATTTTAATCATTGCACTGTCCTCAATTCTCATATGGTGGTTTTTAGACAATCCATTACTTGCAATTCTGCTTGTATCAGCCATCGATGTGATCGGATACATCCCAACTTTCAGAAAATCATATGCCGAACCTTGGACAGAAAATCTTATAACTTGGGCACTATTTGCGATTGCAAGCATATTCGCAATATTTGCTCTAGAGGAATACAACCTACTAACAATGAGCTACCTAAGTTCAATCTCATTTGTAAATTCAGTCCTATTTATATTCTTAATAATAAGACGAAGAAGCATACCTATGACCTCATCTTGACAACTCCACAGTCTTCCAAGAATGAGCTCCAAACCCGTTACGCTTTCTATCAGTTGCCACATCTAACAGAAAAATACCCTCACAAATACAACATGAAAAAAACAATCTCCTCAAAACATACAGTTATTACAAAATTCTTAATACCCATCCTTTGGATTGGAGGATTTGGTTTAAAAACAATTACGTCATTCTATTACGAGGGATTAGCCATTAACGGCATTAAATTTCTCATCATAACAATAATTGGTGCACTATTTTTATCAATTTCTAAATCATTCAGTGTAAAACAAGTAAAAATTGATGAAAATAATTTGTATATATCAAATTTCATTAAAGAAATAAAAGTTAATAAGAAGAATATTACTAATATCACAGAACGCAAATTCACTTACCAAAAAAGAGTATGGATCCATTTTAAACAACCTACAGAGTTTGGAAGAAAAATCATTTTTGTTCCAAAACAAAGATGGTATCTCTTCCATTCCTCACACCCAATAGTTTCAGAATTAAAAAAATATGCTAATCTCCGTAGAAATAACTATTGAAATTCAGTAGTTAAGCAATAAAACCGAAATATCCGAACACTACTCCCAAGAGAACAGCGCCAAATCCAATCACCGATAAATTTTTCAGTACAGGTCGAGAAATTTTTAGTAAAAATTCAGGTGCCAACATAAGCATCACCCCCTTTACCAATCCTCCCCAACCAAGAAGCGTAATCAATACAGTCCAATCCATTACCCAAACATTGTGCGCACTCACAATTACAAAACCGACAACCAAAGCCGCCATTCCACCATAAAACGCAACAGCAGGACTCTTGTACATATCTTCAAAAGCTTTCTTGAAGTAAGAAGCATTGAGAACAAGACCAAGCCCCATGAAGAAATAGACTACCGCAATTAGCTTCGCAATATAAATAGATGTTTCCATAAGAAAGAGGTTAGATATAAAAACATTTCTCATTCTACATCAAATAGCCATTATTTAAAATAAGATCACCTAAATTTTGCTTCAACAATAGTGTTATCCTCATCTCCTTTAACATAATCTCTAACAAAAGTTTCAACATACCTTTTCACACCATCAACCTCGATAAAATCTAATGACACTCCATTAGCCAATGCATTTCTTACAGCCTCAGGAGCAGCATAAAACCCTTCAGGAAGCCTTCTCTTATGTCCTGTCACTCTATGTGGTCTCACATCTCTAGGAGATATCCCCTCAGCTCTGGATGTACTGGTTTTATCAGTTCTAGGAAATACTTTAATACGAATCCTTTCGAAAGAAGGTTTTTTCCCACGCCCCTTTCGATGTTTTTTTCTACCCTCCAAAACTCTTTTTATACCTAAAACCTCGTCATCTTTATAATCTTCTAACAACAAAGATCTAAGTTTCAACAAAACATGTAATCGCAAATACTCATACCAAGATTTTTCATTCTCAGCTAAAAACTCCTGGAAAGAAATATGCAAATTGGGAACAACCAACTCCCCATCAGACCAACGAACCCCAAGCACCATATTCCCAAGAACACTACTTGGAACAGATAGATTTTCCAGCCCTGATTCTTTAATTTCCGACTCACCCAAACAACCTTTTAACGCATCTCTAATACTAGAACCACTTAATAAAACATCAAGATCATCTTGCTCTTGAGCTAAGAATGCATCCCACAAGTCCTGGATACCTACTAAATGCACCAAAGCCATGTTTTCAAAAACCACAGAATTATCAAAATTAGAGTTCTGATATAACACGGTCAATGGGCTTTTAGATTTTCCTAATTCATAATCTAAATTATATACAGTCTCTAAAGAATAATTTCTATTTGCAGTAATTTCAGAAAAAACTTCATTCGCAAGTGCACGAATTTGGTTTGCATCGCCAAGACTCAAATCACAAATACTCAATTTACCTTCCGATCCTGTTCTAAACAATAAGTATTCATATAAATTAGCAAACTCATTATGAAGGAGTCTTGCACAATACAAAGAAGAGTGAACAAGTTCTGGACTAAGTTCGCCATGCATAGCATTCACATCACTCACAAAACCAGCATACATTTTCAAAGCTCCATCGATAGAGGCAGAAAATTCAGGATCATCTCTCAATGTTAAAATTAAAGACAAAGTAATTGAATCAGCCAATTGAGATCTAACTAAGAGTTCCAACGAGTTCGGTTTAACTCGCACATCTTCCCCATCTTTCTCATCAGGCCAGCCTAAACCTAACCCTACCCTCAATTTTTTTTTCAACCCTGATAGTCCATTAATTCTAGCATCATCAATCATCTCAGAAACAACGGGCCCCTTGGCAGATTGAATTCTGCTTTGTAATTCTTCAGACATATCCCTTCCCAAAGCAGGACTATTAACACATGCCTCATAGGTATATTCATCTTCTAGCCTTACAACATCCAATATCTCTTCAAAAGAACCTGGAAAAGCCGTTTTCAATAGCTTCACATCAATACCTCTTTCATCCAAATATTCTTGAGATTCAGACATTTTATTAATTAACAAATAGTCAATATTAAAGCATCTTAGGCGGATAAAGTCAAGCCCTTCGATAAGTCTGATTACCTAATAACTACTTAGATCTCTTCCTCTCAGTTTCAGTCAAAAGTTTCTTTCGCAAACGAACTTGAGTAGGTGTAATTTCCGCATATTCATCACCCTTTATATACTCTATCGCAAATTCTAGACTAACCGGAACAATCTTGGTAAGGCTCAAAGCCTCATCAGCACCGGAAGAACGAACATTTGAAAGTTTCTTATTCTTATTTGGATTTACAGCCAAATCACTCCCCTGGTTATGTTCACCAATAATCATTCCCTCATAAACTTCAGTAGCAGCACCAATAAAAAGAGGACCTCTCTCCTGCAATTTCCAAAGAGAATAAGCCATTGTTGCCCCAGTTTCACCGGAAACCATAGAACCAACATTCCGCTTCTCAATCCCTCCCATATAAGGAGCAAACCGATCAAACGAATGGTAAAGAGTTCCTTCTCCACGTGTCAGAAGCAGGAAAATACTACGAAATCCCAAAAGTCCACGAGTAGGAACCTCAAATTCTAACAAAGTATTTCCATTTTCAGACCTCATATCCTTCAACTTTCCTTTTCTACGCCCCAAAGCTTCTATTACTGAACCGGCCATTTCATCCGGCACATTAACTACTGCAATCTCAATAGGTTCATGCTTTTCACCATCAATTTCCTGCATAATCACCTCAGGCTGAGAAATCTGCAATTCAAAACCTTCACGCCTCATAGTCTCAATAAGTACTGCAATATGCATCTCTCCACGACCATAAACCTTGATCGCATCACTTCCCTCAACAGGCTCAATCTTCAAACCAACATTTGTTTCCAATTCCTTTTCCAAACGATCTTTTATATGCCTACTAGTAACATACTTCCCTTCACGACCTGCAAAAGGAGAATCATTCACCATAAATTCAATCGCCAACGCCGGAGGATCAACTTTGATCGCCGGTAAAGGCTCCGCATCCACATCAGTTGTAATCGTTTCACCCACATAAATCTCAGGCAAACCTGCCAAAGCAACCATATCCCCTGCCTTAGCTTCATCAACTTCAACTTTATCCATGCCCTCAAAAGTAAAAATCTTACTCACACGACCTGAATATTTTTCACCATCAGATTTAATCACGGTAACAGATTCATTAGTTTTTAGAATACCTTCATAAACCCTTCCAATCGCAATTCTTCCCAAGAAATTATCATATTTCAAAGTAGCAGGCTGCATTCTAAAAGCAGCATCTGTATTGCTTTCCGCCGGTTTTACATTTTCAAAAATAAAATCAATCAAAGGATCAATATTTTTCTTCTCATCATCAAGTTCTTTGATCGCAACACCATCCTTAGCAATCGCATAAATATAAGGAAAATCCAATTGCTCTTCAGTAGCACCCAAAGTCGCAAAAAGATCAAAAGTTAAATCCACAACCGTATCCGGTCTCGCCATAGGCTTATCAATTTTATTAACAACAACCAAAACCTTATGCCCAAGTTCCAAAGATTTCTTCAAAACAAACTTAGTCTGAGGCATCGGCCCCTCATAAGCATCCACAACCAAAATAACAGCATCTACTGTACGTAGCACACGCTCAACTTCAGAACCAAAATCGGCATGTCCGGGAGTATCAACAATGTTAATTTTCTTACCATTATGAGTAATCGCAGCATTCTTCGCATAAATCGTAATCCCACGCTCTTTCTCCTGATCATTACTATCCATCGCTCTCTCACTCAAGCCTTTATGTGTATCAAAATCATCATTAGCTTTCAGAAGTGCATCCACTAAAGTTGTCTTTCCATGATCTACATGGGCCACAATTGCAACGTTATATATATCCATAAATTATTTTAAAAAAATCTTGGGCGAGTTTAGCCTGATTAATACAAATCGGCAATGTTAATATCGCCTTCTTTTTCCTTTTCCTGGATTTCTACGAGGACGACCACGTCTTCCACGTCCACCTCCACTACCTCCCTTCTTCGGAGCGCGAGTTGATTGAAGCCCAGTTGCTTCACAGGAGATTTTCACTTCATGTCCATCTACTTCAGCATCAGCAAAACTAGTCAAAAGCTTCTCCTTAAAAGTTTCATCAAGTTCAAAAACAGTATGCTCCTTCATTACGTCAATATTTCCAATTTCCACACCTTTAAGAGCAGGCTGCTCATTCAAGAAAGCAAACAATTCCTTCAAGTTAAAACCTAAGTTACGTCCAACATTTATTCTAAATCGTGCAAATAACATCCCAGGTTTACCGGATCTCTCTCCTCCTTTATCACTACCTACACGCGTATTCAAATCAACAGAATTTTTGTAATATTCCAAAAATCTATTAAATTCCTCAGAAACCAATTTTTTTATCAACTCATCCCTATCCATTCCCTCAAACTTCTTCTTAATCAAATCCAAATATTTCCCAATCTGATCCTCATTCACCTCAACATTACAAACCTTGTCCACCATACTAAACAATTGCATCTCACAAATATCATCACCTGTAGGAATCTTACCTTGCTCAAAAGTTTTTCCAATTCTTCGTTCCAAATCTCTAACCTTATATTTCTCACGCATGTTCACAATAACCAATGAAATCCCACTACTACCGGCTCTACCTGTTCGCCCACTACGGTGAACATAAGCCTCTGAACGCTCTGGCAGATTATAATTGATAACATGAGTCAATTTATTCACATCAATTCCTCTCGCAGCCACATCTGTAGCCACAAGTAGTTGAACTTTCTTCTCTTTAAATCTATTCATCACAAGAGTTCTTTGACTTTGAGAAATTTCACCATGAATAGCCTCTGCAGAATAATGATCTTGAATCAATTTATCAGCAATTTGTTGAGTTTCTCGTCTAGTTCTACAAAAAACAATCGCATGAATATCCGGATTCACATCAGCTATTCTTCGAAGTGCCTGATATCTATCCCTTTCATGTACAACATAGAAAAAGTGCTGCACATTCTCAGCTCCCTTATTCTTATTACCAACAGTAATATCATCAGGTTTTTTCATGTAATTACTCGCAATACGTCGAACCGGCGCGTTCATTGTCGCTGAAAACAACAACACCTGCTTATCGTCCGGCGTTCCCTCCAAAATCGAATCTAGCTCCTCTTTGAATCCCATGTTCAACATTTCATCAGCCTCATCCAAAACAAGCCATCCAAGTGACCCAACCTTTAGTACACGCCTTTTAATCATATCATTTACCCTACCAGGAGTACCAACAACTATCTGAGGTTTCCTTTTCAAAGCCCTAATCTGCGTAGTTATACTTTCTCCACCATAAACAGGAACAACAGAAACACCCGGTGAATATTTCACATATTTCTTGATATCATTCGCAACTTGAATCGCCAACTCACGCGTTGGGCATAGAATCAAAGCCTGAACACTATCATCATTATCGTTTAATTGCTGAATAATAGGCAAAGAAAAGGCAGCAGTCTTACCTGTACCAGTTTGTGCCAAAGCTACCAAATCATTTTCCGAATTAATCAAATGCGGAATAGTTTTAGCTTGTATAGGTGTAGGAGTCTCAAACCCCATCTCTGTAATAGCTTGGAGAATCATTGGATTCAAGCCAAGATCATTAAATGTAATCATAATATTTTTTATACTCTTTATAATTCGACGCCCTAGGATAACAGATATCTATAAAAAAGCAACAAAAAAGCACTTTTGGCAAGTGCTCAATTTTCGTTAAAGATAGTCAATCCCAACCTCTTCAAGAGCCAAAAAGTAAGAAGAAATATCAATACTCTTCTTTGTATCCATTCTCAAGCTCTCACCATTGGCAAGATAGCTGTTTTCAATCATATCAAGTACATCATCGGCTACCAAAACACATCCCAAGCTCAAAAACTTAGTACCTCTTTCAATTTCCATGTCAAAATACCCATATCCATGAATTCCATAAGAAGTACGTGTAGTTCCATTCGTAAACATTCTAAAAAATTCACCACTTTTAGAGAAAACAACACGATTAGGCTGTATATTTTTCTGCAAAACAACCCACTCTCTTTCAGGAGTTGGCGTTCTCTTTGAACCTGTCATAATCGGAAAAACAGTATAATATTGAGTACTTTCATTGAGTAAATATCCCAACGCATTCTCAATATCAACAAGGAAGTAATCCCCTACTGAAGGATGAAAGTCCTGATAGTAAACAGGAGTCCACACATCAGCGCTATCATTCCAGTTATCACCCCACCCTTCAGCACTGGCAATTCCTGTACTTACGAAGGTAAACAGACAGATATACAAAAGCCCAATTGTTCGAAATAGCTTATTCATAATTAAATTTAAATTAGCCATGAATTCTACAGCAAACGAGTGTTTTGTCAAGGGCTAGAGCTCAGATTTCGTGCTACTATGGAGGAAATAAATAACCATCAAACCCATGAAAAAAAGCATACTATTAGTAGCCCTTGTCTTCTTGGTAGTAGGAACTTCCTGCGCTTCCTCAAGTGTAGACAAAGAAATAAATGAAGCCATCGACGAATCAAAAAAAGCATCAGAAGAAATAGCGGAAATTAGCAAGGACTTAAAGGAAGTTGAGGCAGAAGTTAATTCAAAATTTGATAATAATTCAAACAAAGACCTAACAGACTTCAGCAAAGATGACGAATTAGAGGAAGGCGAAAAAGACCTGGAAGACAACGATGATGATTCGGAAATAAATGAACCGGAGGACCCTAAAGACTTGGGAATATTGAGCTATAAGGGAGTATATATGGGAACCTGGATCACACAGCAAGGATTTGCAGCCCTTACATCAATGACAGTTTCCGGAAGTACTGTTACAGGAACTGCTGACTTTCACATGTCGGTACCGGGAGGCGAATCTAATAGTATAATAATGTTCTCCGGCACAATCGATGACGAAGGGACTATGGAAGGTATACTAACAGGGACAGGCGTCTTAACAGGAAACAACATGGCATCCACAATGGAAATGACAGGAACTTTTCTTGGAACAATCAAAGAAGACAACATGACCATCTCATATGAATCCACAGCACTTACATACATAAAAAGCTACGGAACAATAACAAACAAGGATGGAGGAATAATTCATCTAGAAAAAACACCCAGCTAAGCCTTCTTCAGAAAACAAGTTTTGATAAAAATAGTCGATTTTCCCATACGACATTCAATATTGTCAGGATCATCAGATATTAAACGAATATTCTTCACTTTATCCCCTCTTTTCATACTAAGAGAAGATCCTTTTACATCCAAATCTTTCGTTAGACGTACAGTATCCCCATCATTTAACACATTTCCATTACAATCTTTCGTTTCCATAATTTCTTATTAAAAAATAAATTACCCCACAGTTTTTTCCCCATATTGAAACTTATCGTCAATAATATCATTTTCCGCCCATTGCTTAACCCAATCACTAACATAGAAAACCTTATAACCACCATCCTTTAGCGAACAAATCACTCGCTTTAGCCCACAATTTATAAGCATTTTTTTGCAAATAAAGCACGGAAAAGCATCCAAAACGATTTCCTTATCATCTCCCTGGATTTTTCCATAAATATACATATCACCATCCAGCAAGCTCACACCTGATCGCGCCGCATTGATAATCGCATTTTGCTCAGCATGCACACTCCTACACATTTCATAACGATGACCTGAAGGAATCCCCAACTTTTTTCTCAAACAAAAACCATGCATCTGAGAACTTTTTGTCCCCCTAGGCGCACCACAATATCCAGTAGAAATAACCTGATCATCACGAATAATCGCCGCACCAATCTCCACTTTCGTACATGTAGACCTCTTGCAAACACTCCGCGCCAAATCCAGATAATATCTATCCTTTGAAGGTCGCTTCAACATATTGTAAAGATCATTAAACTTCGTCCCCAAATCCTCCAAACTTCCTTCATTTGCAATAACTCTATCAACTTTTTCCATACATTTCGCCACCTGCTGCCCGTCTTCAGGCTCCCCTTCACCTAATTCACGCTCAATTTTTCGTAAAATCTCATCTTTCACGGTCGGATCACTATCCCTACTTCTACTCAAAATCCTATCCACAAGCACATTCTTATCAGTATGAACTCCAACAATATAAACATCTTCACTATCACGCAAAGCATCTATCTCCGCAGGGTTTCGAATACCATCAATAACCCACATATCACAGTCAGAATCTTGAATTTTTTGAAGTGCACGCTTCCCCAAAACTCCTGCACCCCCCTCTTTTCTCATAGAATTCCCCACCTCCATCAATTTTTCACGTTCATCCGCAATTCCCCTATTCTTAGCCTCTTCACGCACCATCGAAGACAATCTAATATAGTCAAACCCCCGTCCCTGCAATATATTAACAATTTCTCCTTTTCCAGACCCCATAGATCCAGTCAATCCAATAATCATAGTTTTAAGTTAGAAAACAAAAGAAAAATAACAAAAGCACAGTGCAAAAGCAAATCACAGCTCATCTATACAAAACTTTAGTCTATTTGAAAAACCTTTCAAGCCTAGCCCTAAATCCATCAACTACAGAATTTACTTGTTCATCATCAGAAACTTCTTCCTCAGCCTCAACAAAATTTGGATTAGCTCGAACTATATCTCCCAATATTTGCCTTTTATTTTTAGAATCCAAAACAAAAGAAGACCCCAAAAGACTCTGCAACAAGTCATTATCCACATTAGGGTTAGAAGCAATGGCTTTTAGAATATCAAATCTCTTGGAAATATATCTTCTCTGCTCATCCGAATGATAGCTTGCCACTGGATGATCATAACGATTTGCAATCTCAAGTATTTTTCCCAACTTCGTTGAACCGGTACTTGAATCTTCCGCCATCTTTAAAATCATACCTGCCGTAATATTGGGACTCTTAACCGATAATTTTGGAATATCAGACTCAAACAAATGCTTACTTACAGAAGCCCCATTCCGCAGAAAAGAACTACCTGACATCACAAAATCATGGGCAATACAAGCAGGTAAGTTTACAAGGTCTCCATTGGGAAGCAGTCCTTCACTACTTAAAAACTTGATTATTCTACCAATAGCAACTTGATTACTAGCATCCCTACACGCATCAAGAAGATATTTATAATTTTGATTATCTATTCCAGAATATTCCATACCCACACCGGAAAGAATCATCTCAGAATTAAGTCTTATTTCTATTCCTGCACCACGTTCACACAAAAATTCATCAACTGCAGACCTAGTATCACCACTATTCTCTGCAATATTTACGGCAGCATCAACAAAGTCAGGAGTAAAAGTAGAACGCAAATAAGCATCCAATCCTCCAAAATTCATATCCTCCGATGATTCACCTGTTAGCACTGACATATTTTTTATTAAAAAAACTCAAGGGCAAATGGTACCCAGTTTTAAACAATATGTCAACGAGGCTCACATCTACAACACTATAAAAACTTCTTTTTTAAGGATATCGACAATTTTTTCCCAAAAATACTGGACTTCACAGCAACCGATTAGTAAAATCTAACAAATTAATAAATAAACTTTCAACATCATGAAGAAACAAATTCTTATATTCATCGCTGCATGCATAACATTAGCTACATTCACAGCATGTACAACAAGTATAGAAACAGAAGACACCATAGTAGGATATACCGACACAAGTTCTTCAGAATTAATAGAAGCCTCAGATGAATTCATGAACGCACTCGGCAACAATAAACTCGAAGAAGCATACAACATGACCTCCATAGAATTTAAAGAAGTAGCAACCATGGAAATATTCGAAAGTTTTCTAGGAGAATTTCCAATATTAACAAGTTACAGCAGCTATACACTTGATTATGATGAAGTATCAACTACCGAAGACATAAGCTCAGAAGAAACATCAGTAATTACTTTGGGAATTACGTCAGGAACAATCATAGATTCAGAAGGAACTGAGAATCCACTTACAATCAATCTGGTAAATAGAGACGATACATGGCAAATAGTAAACTTTAGCCTAGAACCGGAAGACGTACCGGAAGAGGCACTGTATCTAAATTACTAAGACCAAATCTGCTTAAGCAGGTTTAAATTCCATAGAAATCGAATTCACACAATGACGAACATCTTTTTTCGTATAGTTTTCCCCAACAAAAATATGACCAAGATGTCCACCACACTTAGCACAAGTGATTTCAACCCGAACACCATCAGCATCCACATTCTTTTTCACAGCAGCATAAATCTCATCATCAAAGCTTGGCCATCCACAACCAGCCTCAAACTTATGCTCAGACTTATACAAAGGATTCCCACATTGCTTGCAAACATAAATCCCCTTCTCAAAATTATCATCATATTTCCCCATATAAGGCTCCTCCGTTCCCTTTTCAAGAATAACTCTCTCCTCTTCAAATGTTAGTTTTTTTAGTTTCATATATGCTCAATTTTACCGCATTTGCTTGTAATAAAAAAAGGCAGAATCTCTCCCTTTCAGATTCTGCCCAATTATTCTTAAAAGAAAATAAGACCTACGCCAAAAAGTAGAATCCCATATATGAAAGATATCCTCCAAGTACAAGCGCAAGTAACGCACCAAGCACATAGAAAGAGTCTCCTCCTGCAGACTTCACAAGAGTCTTCATCGCATCAGGTAAAACCACAAAAAAGATTCCTTTCGCTACAGTCAACCAAGCAATAATTGTGATTATAACTGTCCAGTCATAACCCCAATCATTGTGGACAAAGACCATAATCAGTCCCATCAAAACAATAAACATTCCAGTCACATACATAAGAGCAGGATTCTTGAACAGGCCATCAATCAGCTTTTTGATGTTCTTGATATTCACCAAGATTCCCAATGCTGAGATCAGCATCATCATTCCCAGCAATTTTGCGAGAAAAATAGTTGTTTCCATACGAATGAGGTTAAAAAAACATATTTACTAATTTATAGCACAAATCCACAGATATTCACATATTAAAGCCAACAAACTTTATTTTTCCCTTAATTTATGCTAAAATACTAAGATATTTATATATGAAGAAACAACATGCCCAACGACTTTATAGAGACACCTGCACCAATTCCGGAATCCAAACCAATTGCTGTATTAAAAGAAGAAGAGCAAGGTAATATTCTAAAGGTTACACGTGAAGAACAATACAAAACAGTAAGCGAATTATTCGAACGTGCTCAACCAAACTCAATTTACTATAGCCTGCTGGTACTCTCCGTTTTCATAGTTGTCTGTGGACTTTTGCTAAACAACTCCCCAATCGTAATTGGAGGAATGTTGGTTACTCCGGTACTTACACCAATACTTGTAATAGCACTGGGCATAACAGTAGGAGAATTGAAATCAATAAAAGCTCCAGGAATATTAATACTAAAATCAATCTTAATCACAATATTAGTATCAGGAGCACTAACACTTGCTTTCGGAATTCAAGAAGTACCACAAATATTGGAAAACAGTTTGAGAACTGCACTCCTATATTTCATAGTAGCATCTACCTCAGGAATGGCTGCAACATTCGCATGGGTAAGAAAACAAGTAGCAGAAATTCTTCCAGGAATATCCATAGCAGTTTCATTGGTACCACCTTTAAGCTTGATAGGAATAGAAATGGGAGCATTAGACTTTGAAGCGGCACGATTCTATCTATTAATCTTCGTTTTAAACTTTGTAGGAATACTAATAGGAAGCATAATTGTATTTTCGCTCCTAAGATTCCAGAGAAGTGGATGGGAAGTAAAAAAGAAAGTAAAAGAAGGAGAAGAAATTCAAGCCTACAAAGAAGCCGAGAAAAAAGCTGAAAAAATAGGAAAAAAGATGGAACAGATCAAAAAGAATATCGAAGAAGTAGAAAAAGTAGAAAAAGAAAAAGGACTCTAATAGAAACCAAAACGTTTAGCCTCCGCAATAACCGATGGATTATCAGTTATGTGAGTTTCAATATATCCTTGAGAACTATAAGCCCCAGAATTCTGAATATATCCCTCATCCCTATAATACAAAGGCGTAGTTATATTATATCCGGGAACGCTATAGCTAGGTGAACTTTGAACATATCCTTCCACATACCCCTCATTCCTAGAAGCAGAAGATTCACCAACATATCCTTGCCGCGTATTCACATCGAAGTTCTCCACATATCCTTCATGAACACCAAGATCAAAACTCTCAACATAGCCCTGAGTTGAAGAAGATTCAAAGTTTTCAACATAGTTTTGTTCTTCAGAGTAAAAAGCCACTCTAATATACCCATCCTTTCCATGACCTGCACCATCAAGACTCTCCAAATACCCTTCAATTCGTTCACATTTTTCCTCATCCTTCTCTTCCTCATCCTCTTCATCTACACAATCTCTATAATAATATTCCAAATACCCCTCGTCCTCACGACTATCATCAACATACTCTGTGTATCCCTCATCATCACGGTCACCATCGAGATACTCAGTATACCCCTCATCCTCTCGGTCATCATCAACATGCTCCACATATCCATCATCACGATGATATCCAAAATTCTCAACATATCCCTGAGTTCTATAATCCAAAGGAAACCTATCAACATAACCTTCCTCCCCCCTATATTCAGCACCACTCGCCTCAGTATATTCTTCATCAGGAATATCAGTAACTATCTCAACACTTTCGATATATCCAAGCTCCGGAGAATAACGCACTCCCATAAATTCTTCATAACTTAGCTCACGCTCCTCTTCATCTTCTTCAAAATTAACAACAAGAAGATCATCTTTTTCCTCAATCGGCTGATAATCATAAAGAGTTCCACGACTAATCGGTTTCTCATATTTAGGCTTAGAAATAGGCAGCTCAGCAGATAAAGATCCGGAAACTCTTTCATGATAAACAACATGATCCTCAGGAAGTCCCCTATAAACTTTCTTCTCCTGAACAACTTCCTCATCCTTATATCGAGAGATTTTTTGCACTTCAATCTCCTCAACTTCAATATCGGAAGAATCCTCAACAATCGCTTCCTCCTCAAAACATCCAGTCAAAAGAACTGAAGTAAAAAGAAGCAAAACCGCCATAAACAACCTATTTTTCATGAAAAAATTGATAACAAATCAAGAGAGACATTAAACCAATTTTTCGCAAAGATGTCAAGCTTCCTACCTCCATTTCACTGAACAGCCCATAGATGGATTCTGTTCCTCTGCAGGAGACTCCCCCTTAAGTAGAGTAGAAATAGCCCCATCAAGCTCCTCTCTACTAACCTCCCCAGGATTCTGCCAATTATCATCCAATCGTCCATGATAAGCCAATTTTCGCTCCTCATTATAAACAAAAATATCCGGCGTACACTGCGCTTTGTATTCTCGAGCAACATCCTGAGATTTATCCTGTAAATAAGGGAAATTCATTTTATATTCATCATGGTATTCTTTCATCTTTTCCAAACTATCCTCAGGGTAATCCGGATGAAAATTTGGATTTATACCAACAAACTGAACTCCACTTGCAGCATATTTTTCCTGCAAACTCACCAATCGATCCCAAATAGCCTGAACATAAGGACAGTGATTGCACATGAATATCAAAACAAAAACTTTCTTCCCTTCAAAATCAGACAACGAATAAGTTTTATCATCTACCCCCATCAAAGAAAAATCAGAAGCCGGAGTCCCCATTGGGACAGTTATAGACTCAAGTAATGTCATAATGAAAAATTAATAATAACATCTAGCACTATAACAGAAAAACGCTGACCATTTTAGATCAGCGCTTTTAGTATTCACCCCCTTCAGTTATACATTGTTACCTAAAACTCAGACCAAAGCAATTGGTTTGTAACCTCATGATGATACAAAACTTCACCAGCCTTCACTTTATCCCCTAAAGCCCTTGGAGACCTATCAGCGACAGACATTTTCAACTCATAATATTTCCTATGATTTGCATCACCCATAATAGTCATCATAAACTCACTTCTCTTAAAATAATTAATAGCAGAATAAATATCAGAAGATAATTTTTCAACATTCTCACCCGAAATTTTCCCCCTCCATTCTCTCAATTTTTCATCACTCGCATCAAGACCGGACAATCCAGCAGTAAGCAATGCATAGATATAAAGATATGGACTGGAATCAGGAGCAACAGTTCTCACCTCAATCCTAGCACTACTTTCATTACCAATAGGGATTCTAATCATAGATCCCCTATCAACACTAGAACATTTTATCTCATTTGGAGCTTCATAGTGAGGATCCAAACGTCTATAAGAATTAACACTGGAATTTAAGACAAGACACAAATCATTAGCATATGCCAGAATTCCCAAGATAAATTTGTGTGCCGTTTCTGATAAAGAATTTACTCCATTTTCTTCATAAAATATATTCTTGTCATTTTCAGACAAGGAAATGTTTGTATGCATACCACTTCCATTCATTCCCTGCACAGGTTTTGGCAAGAATGATGCAGTACAACCCATTTCACTGGCAATTTGACGAGCAAGTAGCTTATAGAGAAGAATTTGATCAGCAGCATCCAAAGCACTTGAATACTTGAAATTCAATTCAAATTGAGCAGGAGCAACTTCCGGATGATCCTTTTCGTTCTCAAAACCAAGAGCACGCTGAGCACCAGCCAATCTATCAATAAAAAGTCGAAGCTCATCCTGCGGCAAACAATTGAAATAACCACTCATAGTAGCCAATTCAAATCCCTCTTTTTCATCAAATGATTGTTCAGCCTTACGCCCCTTAAAAACAAATCCCTCAATTTCAGTAGCAAGATTCACAGTAATCCCCTGCTTGTCCTTAAGCTCATGACACAAAGTACTCAAGTGGCCTCTAAAGTCACCAGAATAAACACTCCCATCCTTGTCACAAACGTTTGAAAAAACCATAACCTTCCCGGAACCAAATAAGTCTGAAGGAAGCCATCTAAAAGTGGTCCAATCCAAAGAAAGCCTCAAGTCTGACTCATGCTGAGCAGTGAACCCCTTGATAGAAGATCCATCAAAAGTTAAATTTTCATGAGATGAAACAATATGTTTCTTGTCATAATCAAGTAAATGCAAACGCCCCTCCAAATCTGCAAAACAAACAGTAATAGCCTTTATTCCATCCTCCTCACCCAAGTAATCTATAAATTTAAACCTCATCTCATCACTGGTTACACCATTCAAGCGCTCTCTCTTAACCTCCAAATTCTTCTCCTCAAGCTCAGTATAGGAAAGCTCCAAAAAATCATCAGTCTTCTTGATAAAATCAGCATAGTCTCTCTCCTTCCCCTGAATTGTCTCCCCAGCCCCAATCTTGCTTACAGTTAATACGTCATCGATCATAAATCTTTGATTAAAAAATAATGACTACAAAGAAATACAGGGCAAAGCATTACAGCACAAGAGGCAAATACAAGGCAAAAAAGTACTGTCGGAAAAACTATAAACAGCCTCAAGTCTCTAATCTTTGACCCTAAGAAAATGTAAAAAACTCCGACTGTCGGAAAAAGTTACAACTGGATTCGAATTGCACTCATCGTGCAAATATTGCTAAATAAACAAGAGTGAAACCCCGCCTGCAATTAACATCAAAGTAAAAACAACAGCTATTCTTATCGCAGCCTTTCTTGCACCAAAAACAAAAAACATTCCTGCCTTTGCGACTGTATTTGTCATCGCAGCAATAGTAATAGCGGTAACAGCAGATAGCGTAGAAAGTTCACCCTTTGCCAAGGTCGCTACAGACACTGTAATAGCATCAACATCAAGTAGACCTGAAACAAAACTGGTAATATACAAGCCCTTATCACCCATCGTCGCCTGAGCAAATTTAGCAAAAAACAGTATAGATGCAAAAAACATACCAAACTTCAAAGCCGGCCAAAGACTGAAAGGACTTTCAAGTTTCATAGGTTTATGTTTTACCTTTTTATGCGAACTGCCATCCTTCCCAAGTATAAAATAAAGAATTGCTATAGATCCAACTGCCGCCATTGACAGCATTGGAAGAAGCAACATCTTAACAAGAACAGGATTCAAAATTGCAACCTCAACTAAAACTCTCACAAACATGGCACTACTGGCAATAACCACAGCCACAACGTATGGAGAAATTAAAGATTTGTTTTTCTTGCTCTGCCCAGAAAAGCTCAAAGTTAGAGCCGTACTAGAAATAAGTCCACCAAAAAATCCGGAAAACAAAATTCCTCTCTTCGCACCAAAAAGTTTTATAGCAATGTAACTTATAAAAGAAATACCAGAAATAAACACCACCATTAGCCAAATAATATATGGATTGAAGAATTCATAAGGCCCAAAAGCAGTATTCGGTAAAAGTGGCAAAACTATAAAAGCAATCAATACAAATTCAATAGTGGAAAGAATTTCCACATTCTTCACATCCTTAGCCCAATCATGTAGAGGTCTTTTGAAATGAAGAATGGCAACAGAGATCAAGGCAACCGAAGTAGCCAGAAGATAGTTTTCCATAGCACTCATGATTCCTATTATATAAACCATAATTGCAGCAATTTCAGACGTTGCACCAACAACCTTTGATTTCATATTAGTCATCACATAGGAAGCAATCAAAAGCCCCAAGAATCCTGCAGTGAGTACCGCAAAAATCACAGGTGAATGAAGCGAAAGCATATAAGATAAAGCTCCCAGCAACCCAATCAAAGAAAAGGTTCTAATTCCTCCAAAGGATTTATATTCATGTAGTTGAGACCTTCTTTCACGCTCCAGCCCAATAAGGCCTGAAAGCACAACCGCTACACCTAATTGTTGAAATATAGAAAGTTCCATCTGAGTATTATAGCATTTTTAAGCAATTTACTCAATGTTTCCAAAAAAGTGGTAAATTCAGAAGCCCTGCTATATACTTTCTTAATGACGATTAACCCAATTTCCCATGTTTACACCACAACTATTATTGATAGCTATGGCCGTCCTAATGCTAACAATGTACTTACCGGCTATTGTATGTCCAAAAAAATTCCGCAAAGAATTAATAAACATGCTAGCAGATAGAAACAGAACAAGACTAGCAGGATTCATCTACATGCTTATATCCCTGTTTTTCCTCTCAGTTTACTGGAAAATAGACAAAAGCTGGATGACACTTGTATCAGTAATAGGATGGGGAACACTGCTAGAAGGAGTATTCTTAGTTTGGTTTCCAGAAAAAACAAAAAACCTTACAAAGAAGTTCTTCAGCTCTGACCAAAGCACCATCATATTAGCTGTAATAGCCATTATATTCGCAATAGCATTGCTATATATAACAATAAACCTATTTCAAATAGGAGAACTAATAAGCGGCTAATTATCTAGCATTCTTAGTTAAAGTACGTAAAGCGGAAGCAGAAATCTTCATCTTTACCATTCTGCCAGTCTTAGGGTCTAGAACCCTCTTCACAAACAAGTTTGGCCGAAAAGTACGTTTTCGTGCATTACATGCGTGACTTCGGTTATTCCCAGCAGATGTTTTCTTACCTGTAATTTGACAAACTCTAGCCATATCAATTTAGTGAAAAAAGCAGAGCTATTCTAGCAAGTTAAAAAGAAAAAGCAACATATTTTCAAAAAGAAGGACCTATAAGTCACCACATTGCAAAAGCATCAAAACTATGGTATAATTGAGGGAGTACTTAAGAAAAACAAAAATGAATCACCAATTTATTTACAAATTCGTCAGCCCTGAAGCAATGAAAATTACGGCTGAAGCACCCAAGAAAACCCACGAGACAAGCCGTGATAGAGTTAAAAAAATTAACAATTACCTTCGAAAGAAGCTTGGAAAGGAAATCAAAAAAGGAGAGTCATATACAAAGACTCCCCGTCTTCAAGCTGAATACCTAGAGGATATTGCAGAAAAACAAAGGAAAAATCTAACAGACAAGGAAAAGGGCGTACTAGACAACATAAAATTGTACAATAAAGAAAGCTCTTGGGAATTTAAATATTCAAACAACACACTGTGGGACACACTTACTACCGCATACAAAAAATTAGGAATAAAAAACAAGGCACTTAGAGGAAAATTAACAAATAGTACTTTAGCAGAAATCGCTAACGGAAATGGAATAAAATTAATCAGCGATAAAGCAAAAGAAAAAGTAAAGACTGAAGACGGATATCACAATATATGGAAAATGCCACTTGCAAAACTTGGAATAGCAAAATTTAAGTACAACTCAGAGAAAGGAAATTTGGTAGCCATAGACAAAAAGAACAATGAAATACTTTCATTTGACACTTTTGTACAGCCGGTAATGTTTCATTACCAATTTGAAGAAGAAGAATCTACAGTCTAAGATTCTCTCTTTCGATGAAAGAACTTAATTGGCATAGTCGCAATGAAAGCTTCGACGACGCCATCTAAAGTCACAAGGATAAGAAGCCCCTCATGCGACCCCATAAGAAAAATGTCGATTACTGAGAATGCCAGTAGGGCAAAAATCCCATACAGAATAAAGAAAACTATCCCTTTAAACTCATGAAGCCCTTTTTCATCGCTGATACTTTCGTATGCAACAGAAAACAAAAACATCAAAATCATACCAACCAAAAAATTCTTCAAAAAAATTAAAAAATAAATATTCAAAGTTCCAAAGCCAAAAACGCTAATATCCACAGGGATATCCGGGAAAAAATCAAAAAGCCAAAAGACAAAGCTATTATAAGCAAGCGACATAAGACCAATCAAAAGACCTACGATTAAATACCTACCAATTCTCATATAAAAAACTTAATATATAAGCAATATATTTTCAACAAATAAAATGAGTATACGTATAGAAAAAGATTCACTTGGAGAAGTAAAAGTCCCTTCAAAAGCGTATTTCGGAGCATTTACAGTGCGTGCAAACAATAATTTTCAAATAAGTGGAATAAGATCCCCGTTCATATTCGAAAAAGCCCTAGGAATAGTAAAACTCGCCGCAGCTCAAACAAATCTTGAATTGGGATTAATAGATAAAAAATATAAAAAAGTCCTTTTACAAGCATGTAAAGAATTTATCGAAGGGAAATTTTCAACAGAATTTGAACTGGACGTATTCCAAGCAGGGGCAGGAACAAGCTACAACATGAACGCCAACGAAGTTATTGCAAATCGAGCAAATGAACTATTGAAAGTACAAAAAGGAAAATACACTCATATTCACCCAAACAATCACGTGAATATGGCACAATCTACAAACGATGTAATACCGACGGCAAGCAGAATTGGAGCCCTACTTTTATTACCGGAACTGCTGAGCGCTGTAGTAGGGCTGGAGAAAAGTTTGGAAAAAATAATAAAAGAGCATAAAAACACACTAAAAGTAGGACGAACTCACCTACAAGACGCAGTTCCAATAACATTGGGGCAAGAATTTGATTCATACAAAGAAGCAATAAGAAAATCCAGAGAATTCATAAGCCAACAAAGCAAAGAACTCACTATTCTAGGAATCGGAGGAACAGCAGTAGGAACAGGAATAAACACTGACCCTGACTACAAAAAAACAATGATCAAACATCTAAGCAAGATATGCGGAATCAAATTCAAATCAGCTAAAAACCTAACAGAAATAGCAAATAACATGAATTCTTTCCTGAATTTTTCAGCAAGCCTACGCTCATTGAGCACAAATCTCTTGAATTTCGCAAACAATTTGAAACTGATGAACATGGGACCAAAGGCGGGACTAAGCGAAATAAGCCTACCCGAAGTACAACCCGGATCATCAATAATGCCGGGGAAAATAAACCCATCAGTACCAGAATGCATAGAAATGATATGTTTTCAGGCACTTGGAAACGATAAAACCATAGAATTGGCAGCACAAAGAGGACAATTCGAACTAAATGTCATGTGCCCAATCATCATGTACAACCTATTTCAAATAATGGAAATCCTGACAAATGGATCCAAAACATTGGACAAATTTGCCATAAAAACCCTAAGAATAAATAAAGAAAGAATAAAATCACTCTACGAAAACAGTTTATGCACAGCAACAGCCCTAAACCCATACCTTGGATACTCAAAGACCTCAGAAATAGTTAAAACAAGCCTAAAAAAAGATGTATCAATCAAGGAAGAAGTACTAGCTCAAGGACTATTAAAAGAAAAAGAGCTGGAAGAAATCTTGTCGGTCAATTCAACAACAAAGCCAAGGAGAATCAAAAAGCTATAAAAGCTCCAAGGTTTCCGCAATCTCGTCCAAAAGATTCCTGTTATCAGCGTAGTTCACACTCTGTGTCTTTAAACTTAGATCATATACAGTCTCCGCATCATCAGACATAGCAAAGAAGTGTCTAATCGCATAAAAATCAACTGTAGTGTCGACATAGACTCCAGATAGAGAGTCATAACTAATAAAGTCATTAGTGTAATCTCTATATTCATGATTAATAAAATCACCCAAATCAAAATATTCAAATACGTTCTCAAAAGCAGCAACCTTTAGCTCAACGACGTACCACCCCCCATCTTCATCTTCAACCCATTTCTCTAAAAGAATACCGCTTTCATTAGGCAAATAATTAAGCTTAAGATCCAGCGGGATTGTCACAGAAAAGGAAAACTTATCATTCACATAAAGAGCTTCGTCCGTAAAAGACCTTGTCAGTCCATCAACTAAATCCATACAATCAACAATTTCATTTTCTTCACCATAAACCCAAAACACATAATCAAATTCATCAATATATCCAAAGTACCCAAGCGTTAAATCGTCTTGATACCATGTTTCAAACCCAAGCCCAAGTTCCATCTTCCTGTCTTTTTCAAACTCTACACCTTCCCTCTCCAATTCCATAAACGCAAGATCAGACTGAAAGGCAAAATTCACCACACAAGCAGCCGCAATAACCTTTCCCTCACTAACTGCAGCACCTTTCGGATAACGAAAATAATAATCCTTTCCCTCCTCCCCAAGTTCCATTCTATAAAACTGGGCACCGTCCCAATCATAGCTCATTGTATCCTGAGCCACTGAACAAGACGAAAGTAATAATAGACACAAAAATGTAAACAATATTTTTCTCATACAAAATTTATTTTATAACATTGACAATCATAAGCAAAATACCTAAATTATCCACTACAAAGTAATAAATTCTTTCATGACTAATAAACACGCAAGTAAACAACACGGACTTGTAGGAAATATAAGACCAAAAAGTAAACTTAGAAAAAGAAAAAACAAGGCTAAAGCTAGAGCACGAAGAGAAGAGAGACAAGCAGCAACACTATAAAAAGTCTTTTAGAAGATAGTGTGACCCTGTCACAACTAAAACCTCATTTTCACTAAGAAATTCCAAAGAAGCTTCATAAGCTTTTTTAGGATTTTCAATAAATTTTGCATCTCTATTCCCTTTCAACTCTTTAGCGGACAGTCCCCTCTCAATATCTATAGAGGTGAAAATCACTCTATCTGCAAAAGCAAAAACCATAGATAAAAGTTCATCAACCTGCTTATCCCTCAAAATCGACAACAAAAAAACAAATTTCTTCCCGGGAAATTTCTTTTCCAAAGATTTAATTAAGTTTTCCATACTAAGAATTGTATGAGCCATATCAAAAACAACAGTTTTCCCATCCACATCACGAATATCAAAATGCCCAAGCATAGAAAAATTCTTCAAAACCAAGTCAAAAGCATCCAAATCAACCTCATCAAACAATATCTTGATAGCAGCAAAAGCAATTGCAGCATTTTTTTCCTGTACTAAACTTCCTCCAGATACTTCAAAATCACCAATTCCGTCCATCTCATCAACAAAAAACATTTCATCCCTAGTCCCAATTTCCCGCTTCACAATCCCCTTTACCTCATCACTCTGATACCCCAGTAAAAAGGGTACTCCTTCTTTCACAATACCCAGTTTCTCGCTCAAAATTTCTTCCAAGCTTTCCCCCAAAATCGAGCTATGCTCCTTTTCAACAGTAGTCAAAATAGATAATTCCGGAACAACAATATTAGTAGAATCAAGCCTCCCTCCCAACCCGACCTCCAAAACTGCATATTCCACCCCCATATCCCTAAAATAAGCCAAAACTAGCACAGTCAACAACTCGAAATAAGTCAATTCACATCCACCAATTCCATCAATATAAGCCTTTAATTCTTCCACATATATTGCGAAATCATCCTCAGAAATCAGCTCCCCCTGGACCCAAAAGCACTCTCGAATATCCAAAATATACGGCGAAGTAAAAAGCCCAACATTTTCACCCGATTCATATAAATAATTCGCGATCATGGTCGAAACAGACCCCTTCCCTTTTGATCCACCAACATGAACATATTTCACAGCAGAATAATCAATTCCATAGTCATCCAAAAAATCTCGCAATTTCTGCAAATTAAAATTCTTCTCATCATACTGGTAGTTTAGCGCTGATTCATAAGAAACAAACGACTTCAAATATTCAACAGCACTTTCAAATTTCATACATTCTGATATAAATAAATAGTACAGATAAATAGTAGCAAAAATGTTTAGAAAAAAAAGAAAACTAGTTAATCCGAATTTCAAGAAGAGAAGACGATTAAAACCGAATAAACGACTATCTAAATATCGCCTTTCAAATCAGTCATTACAAAAAAAGCCTTCTCTATCTACAAAAAAGAAGAAAACTATAACAAAACTGCTGATCGTTTTCATTCTGATTTCAGCTATGTATATGGCCTTTTTCTCAAACTATTTCACAATTACAGAGGTGAAAAACCTAGATAAAGAGATCGGAAACGAAGTTATGGCAGGACAAATAGAATCCAGTATCTCAAGCGCACTAGGGAAAAACCTGCTATTCATAGACACAGAAGAATTGAAGGAAAAAATTCTCGATACTTTTCCGGAATTGGAAGAACTTGAAGTAAAGAAAAACTATCCAAAAAGACTAGAAATTACATTCACCGAATATGCACTCGTAGCAAATATAATCAACGAAAGCAGCAAGGTAAAAAAGAGCTACATCGTAAACTCAATCGGATACGCAATAAAGGAAGACTTTGAAAATCCAACCCTTCCATACATTCGAATAATATCAGACGAACCTGCAAATACTGAAAAGCCGGTAATAGAAGCCAGCAAATTAAGATACATACTTGAAACAATCATATATTTCGAAGAGAAATTTGGAATGAAAATACTAGAGACAGAATACAAACCAACACCAAGAGAAATCCACCTTCTCACAGAAAAGAACTTCTACATATGGATAGACATTCAAAATCCAGCAGATCAACAATTGAAAAAATTAAAAAAAGCATTGGTAAAACTGGATATATATAACGAAAATCTGGAATATATAGATCTTCGAATTGCAGGAAACGAGGGAGATAAGATAATATACAAAAGAAACAGATAACTTTAAGAATATGACTTGGGCAACAATAGGCATCCTTATAGGAATAATCATAGGACTTAGTGTGAATTTCACTATACCTGTCGAATACATCAAATACACAGCTGTAGTTATTATAGGAATAATAGATGCAGTTTTTGGTGCCGTAAAAGCAGAAGTAACAGGGAAAATAACAAAAGACAAATACAACGCAATAATATTTACAACAGGATTAGCCACCAATATTATATTGGCAATCGGCATTACATTGCTTGGTGAACAACTTGGATTAGACCTATACCTCGCAGCAACTGTTGTCTTCACATTCAGAATCTTCACAAATGTAGGCAAAATTCGCCGCAGCTTAGTAAAAAAATGGATAAACTAAAAGACAATCAAAGCAGGGTCAGTGTCAACCTTGCTAAATTGCTTATACTAAACAAATCTGGTATAATACAAACAACAAAAACAAATTAAAAGAAAAATAAAATGTCACAAGCTTCTAAACTTGCCTTAATAAAGGAAATGGTTGAATCTGCTGAATCAAACCTTAGATCAGCAAAACAACTTATTAATGAACTCACAGGTTCTTCATCAAAAAACGTTTTTGCTCAAATAGCAAAAGACTTGGGACCATCTACAAAAGAAGATGGAGATCAAATCGTTGAAGGAGTTTTCAACGGACAGACAATGATGGACAACAATGAAAAAGAATATCCGGTGCCTGCAAACTATGCCAGCAAATCAAAGCTAGTACCCGGAGATGTATTAAAACTGACAATCAAAGAAGACGGAACCTATCTATACAAACAAATAGGCCCAGTTGAAAGACTAAGAATAGTGGGTACACTTACCTATGAAGAAGGACAATACAAAGTAATAGCAAACGCAAAAGCATACAAAGTATTGCTCGCATCAGTAACCTATTTCAAAGGAGAAGTAGGAGACAAAGTAACACTTATAATACCTGAAGTAGAAGATAGTGAATGGGGGTCAATTGAAAATGTTCTTCCAAGAGAAGAAGCTGAAATTGAAGAGTAAATTTAAAATCCTAACCTAATAATATGCAAGATCAAGATACAAACAACGAGCCAGTAGCATCGGAAAACCCTTTAAACACAGGGAATGGTGTCCCTCCGTCTGAACAACCCGCCACTCCTACATCGGAAATTGCACCTGCACCAGAAATTGCACCTGCACCGGAAGTTGCACCTGCACCGGAAGTTGCACCTGCACCGGAAGTTGCACCTGCACCGGAAATTGCACCTGCACCAGAAGTTACACCTGCACCGGAAGTTACACCTGAACCAGAAGTTACACCTGCACCGGAAGTTGCGCCTGCACCGGAAGCGCCTGTTGAATCAGGTACAGAGGCACACGAAATTCAACTACCTGGTGAACAACCTGCTGGAGTACCGATAGCAGAAGCTGCAAACGCGACAGTGGCAACTGAGGAAGTCACTACAGAAAAGAAATCATACAAAAAATACATAATTATCGCTGCAGCAGTTCTAGTTGTTGGAATTGGTGGGTTCTTCCTTTATAAAACACTATTCAACGGAAGCCCAACTATAGATCAAGACCTAGAAGAACTTTCAGAACCATTAGAATCACCTGAAGATATCGGAGAAGAAATTGACGAAATTGAAGGAGATGCAGAAAATCCATCAGAAGAAATGGAAGAATTAGAAGGTTTAGTCGATGAACTTAGCGAATTAGCAGAAGAAGGCGATCTGTTAATCTTTCCAGACCACGTCCCTTTTGGAGTCCCTATAGTTCCTGAAGATCCTGCAATTGCTCCACCTTCAATAGATGATCCATTTGGAAGCTCACCTGTTCCACCAGAGAGCACAATTTCTGATTTAGAAGATGAAATAGTTGTTCCATTTGAAGATGGTGCCCCAAGAGTATCTCGCTAATCATTCCAAATAGCTTAAACAAGCTAAATTCCCCCATTGCCCCCTTGCTTAAAAGCGTGGAAAATGCTATAATATAGAGAAAAATAAAAACAAAAAATGTATAAACTATCAAAAATACTAAGAACGGCAGTTCAATACCAAGCATCTGATATTTTTATATCTACAGGTGCAAAACCAACTTTACGTCTTAATGGCGACATAGTTCCAATTGCCGAGCACCCAGAATTGACAAAGAAAATGGCAGAAGAATATCTGCTTGATATAATGAATGACGAACAAAAAAAGAGATTCGAACAAACATTAGATCTGGATTTTTCATTAGAAATAGAAAACATAGCAAGATTCAGGGTAAATATGTTTGTACAAAGAAAAGGAATCGCTGCAGTATTCAGGTTAATTTCAGAAACTGTAATGACTATGGAGGCATTAAACCTTCCCAGTCAGATGAAAAAAGCGACAACATTCAAGAATGGCTTAGTGATCGTAACAGGGCCAACAGGTTCAGGAAAATCAACCACTCTTGCGTCAATGGTAAACGAGATAAACAAGAATCAGAAAAAACATATTATAACCATTGAAGATCCAATCGAGTACGTTCACAAAAACCAACAATCGATTATACAACAAAGAGAAGTGGGAGCTCACACACACAGTTTCCAAAAAGCCCTAAGGGCATCTCTGCGTGAAGCGCCGGACGTTATTCTTCTTGGAGAAATGCGTGATCTAGATACTATGCAACAAGCAATTACCGCAGCAGAAACAGGACATCTGGTTTTCGCTACACTACATACAAGTGGATGTGCAAATTCAATCAATCGTATTATTGATGCCTTCCCAGTAGATCAGCAGAATCAAATCCGTACACAGCTTTCAGAAAGTCTTCAGGCTGTATTCTGGCAAACACTAATAAAAACAAAAGACAACAAAGGACGTGTAGGTGGTTTTGAAATCATGTTCATAAACAATGCAGTCGCAAATATGATCAGAAAAGGAAAAACACACCAAATCAATTCTGTAATTGAGACTTCAACAAAAGAAGGAATGCAAACCATGAAAAAGGCGGTAACAGACTTGTACCAAGCTGGACTCATCACGGAAGAAAATGCTTTGGCAAATATTCCAAAAGAATTCGAAGCTTAACCCTTTAGAGTCATGAAAAAAATACTTTTATTCATAGTCGTATCGATAGTCTTGAATTTAAGCTTGTTTTCAATGGGAGTTTATGCGGATGTTGATGATACAACATATAAAGACATCAAAAAGCATCTCGAAGAAACAGCAGCTGCAGAAGAAGCTGCGGCAGAAAAAGCTGCGGCAGAAGAAGCTGCGGCAGAAGAAGTAGCAATTCCAGTGTATGCAACAGAAATAACTCCAGAAGAAGCAAAAACTGCAACTGAACTTTTAGAAGAAAGTAACAAAGAAGTAGAAACGGCAGAGGCAGCAAACACAGTACTAAACCCAATGTATAGCAAAATTGGAGATATACCAGCAGAAGTAGAGAAAGCAGCAGATGCAAAGGCCCAAAAAGAGGAAGCAGATGCAAAAGAAGCACAAGCAGAAGCAGATGCAGACAAACAACCTTCACTAAAAGACGCAACATTTGATATATCAAAATATCTCACATTAGACGGACAAGGAGAGTTCCTTGATAAAAAAGGCGAAGATGACAAAACAAGCCCAATAGTAAAATTTCTAGTAGCAATGATAAATTTCGCAGTTAGCATTATTGGATCTATTGCGGTCCTTCTATTAGTAATAGCAGGGTTCATGTTTATGTTTGCACAAGGAAATCAACAATCAATCGATAACGCAAAAGAAGTAGTAAAATACGCCGTTATCGGACTCGTTGTCACATTCCTGTCATTCATAATCGTTGTATTTGTTCAATCAATACTATCGTCCGGAGTTACCCCTCCAACCTAATAACGACCATGTATAAAAATATCAAAAAATTAGCTGCATTCATCCTAGTAAGCATATTGCTATCTATGATGAACATCAGTTTTTTAGCATACGCAGATGCACATGCAGATACATATGAAGACGCTGCAGCAGACGATGCAGCATATGCAAAAGCAGCAGAAGCAGCCGAAGCAGCAGGTGGAGCAGCAGCAACAGGACCAGGGGCAAGCGTAACAGGAAGTGCCGGTAAAGTTGCAGAAAGTATGGTAACAGCAGACTCAATAGATAGCGGTCTCGCCCATGCACTCGACGGCCTCAAGGAATGCATCCCAGTACCTAAAACAAAAGCAGCTAGATACCAATATATTCATACAATTCTCGAAGAACCATTGGACTATACACAATTGACTGACGCAGAAATGGATGCAGCCTTTGGAAAGGACTTATTCATAAGCACAATTTGCTACAGAAGCACATTTGCCTATCATCTAAGCGACATTGAAGGACAAATAGGCGAAGAAATTGTCCTACCAAAACTAGCTACAAGCTGTTCAGAGATAGCAGCAGCACTGGAAGTGGAACATAAAAAAACAACCACAGAAAACAACATAGTAGTAACCTATTCATGTAAACAAGTACAAGTACTCCTAAGTCGAGGAGGAACATCATTGCTTGAAGGATATATATCCCAAATCTACAAATTTGGAGCAAGCATAGTAGGAATAATCGCAGTGCTCGTAATGGTAATAAGTGGAATACAAATTTCAGCATCAGGAGGAGACACAGAAGCTGTAAACGAAGCAAAAACTAGAATCATAAAGTCAATCAGCGGAATAGCACTTCTATTCTTGTCAGGACTAATACTTTACACAATAAATCCAAACTTTTTCGTTTAATAATATGAAAAAATTTATTATCTACATTTTGATCGCAATATTTATTTCCACTTCAATGGGAAGTGTAATGACCTATGCGGAAAATACAGGCGCAGCTACAGTAATAACACCAATCCCCGATATACCCATACTACCAAAACCACCTAACCAAGATAGAGACACACTTGTTAGCAGCGTTCTACCAAACTACGGAGTAATATTGATTAGTTTTGTAGGAGTAACAACATTGATATTCTTGCTAATTGGAGGAGTAAGGTTCGCAACAGCTTATGGAAACGAAGAATCAATAGAGAAAGCAAAAAACCAAATAAAATATGCACTGGCAGGGTTCATACTGGCATTATTGTCATATACAATAGTCATAATAGTAAACAATCTATTCATAGAAGCCCCAACAGAAACAGCAACAACCGAAGAAGTATCGCAGTAATAAAACAAATGAAAAAACTACTCATCAAAATACAGATAATCTTCATTCTCACAATGGCTTTGAGCACATCAGCCTATGCTGTTACAGCAGGTGATTTACTACCAACACCCACACCTACACCTACAGAAACTAATGAAGATGGAACAACAAAGGTTAACAAAGAATTAGAGGCATATAAAGACCTTCCAGACCTGGGAATTAATGAAGCAATTAGCAAAACAATCAAAATCATCCTAGCAATGACTATGTCGCTAACAATTGTAGCACTTGTAATAGCAGGAATTTTCTACATGATATCCGAAGGAGATGAAGAAGACGTAGGAAAAGCAAAAAGCATAATAGTTTACCTAGTCATAGGAATGGCCATAATGGCCGCAGCCTATGGAGTTACATCGGGAATTTCAAAGGTAGATTTCTTTAATACCCCACCGGAAGCAACAACATCAGAATAAAATGAATAAAAAAAACATAGCACAATTCGTACTGTTGATCGCAATAATGATATTAAGCATATCAGTTGCTCATGCTGCAGGCATCGATCCATCTTTCAAGCCAGAAAATCAACCGGGAATAGGCGCTGGAGGCGATGTAGGATCAGGAACAGAAACAATCTCAGCAACAATTTTCATACTACAAGTCCTAACAGGAGCGTTATTGTACTTTGCAGCTCCGGTAGCCGTCATAGTAATATCACTTAACGGATTTCAAATAATAACAGGCGGAGCAGACACAGAAAAACTGGAACAAGGAAAAAAGAACCTAACATGGTCAATAGCAGGGTTATTGCTAATAATTCTCTCCTATTCCATAGTAAAAATCCTAATCGGAATAATCATTGAAGCCGCCTCAGGAGGAGGAGCTTAAACTTGTTCTTCAAGCCGTGGAAACAAAAGCTCTCCTTTTTCAACAAGACTCCCTTCTTTCATTCCACCCCATTTCAGATCCAAAGACAAATCAGCAGTATCAAGTCCCAATTGTGCAGCGATCTTCTTTGCAGTATCAGGAATAAGAGGCAAAAGTAAAACCACTAAATATCTCAAACTTTCCAGCAAATTGTACAAAATTTCAGACAGATTATTCCCCCCTTCTTTTGCAACAATCCAAGGCTTCTCATCATCGATATACTTATTCGCATAATTCACCAAATCCATAGCAAGCTCACAGGAACGCTTCAAATCAAATTCATCAACAGACTTATTGTACTGATCAAGAATCACATCAACCCCCGTAGAGTACTCCCCCATTTCAGTCACCGCAGGAACCTTTCCATCCAAATACCTCTCAGTCATCATTGTAACTCTATTCACAAGGTTCCCAATCCCATTAGCAAGTTCACTGTTATAAACACTCAAAAACCTATCATGGCTAAAATCACCATCATCTGTAGTAGGGATTTCTCTAAGCAAATAATATCTCACAGCATCAACTCCATATTTCTCCACATATTCCAACGGATCCACCACATTCCCCAAAGTTTTACTCATCTTCTGCCCCTCACTAGTAATAAATCCATGAACATATATAGATTTCGGCAATTCTATATCCGCAGACATAAGCATTCCAATCCAAATACCAGCATGAAACCTCAAAATATCTTTTCCGATAATATGCACATCACAAGGCCAGTATTTCTTGAACTGCTCAGTCTCCTCTTCATAACCGATAGCAGTAATGTAATTTGAAAGCGCATCACTCCAAACATACATTACCTGTGAATCATCATTGGGAACATCCACACCCCACGGCAAAACATTCTTTGGCCTGGAAAAACTCACATCATGCAAGCCATCATCCCCTATTATATTCAATATCTCATTCTTTCTACTTTCAGGAACAATCTTTAATTTATCAGTCTTTATCGCCTCTTTTATTCTGTCAGAATACTTTGAAAGCTTGAAGAAATAATTTTCCTCCTCAAGAATTTCAGGTTTCTTGTTGTGGTTAGGGCAATTCCCCTCTTCATCCAAGTCTTTTTCAGGAATAAAAGCTTCACAACCAACACAATAATTCCCCTTGTAACTATCTTTATAAATATCCCCACTTTCAAACATCTTCATCCAGATTTTCTGCGCCCCCCTCTTATGTGACAGCGAACTAGTTCGAATAAAATCATCATTCGACAAATTCAAAACTTCCTTCAAATCCTCAAATTTCTTCGCATTCTTATCAACAAAAGCCTGGGTATCCTCACCTTCTTCCTTTGCAGTTTCAAAAATCTTCACCCCATGCTCATCCGTACCGGTAAGGTAAAAAGTATCATCACCCTTCAAACGATGATAGCGTGCCAAAACATCCGCCTGAATCACTTCCAAAGAAAATCCAATATGCGGACTCCCATTTACATACGCTATTGCTGTAGTTACATAAAATTTTTCCATGGCAAAAGCCTATCAATAAGACAAGAGATTGGCAATTGAAATTAATCCTCCCGATACCAATATGAATCCCCCTCACCTTTCTCCTCATCCTTGTAAGTACTATATAGAGAAAAGTTGAACACAGGCATAAAAGACCCACGCTTGATACGCACACTCAAACTTTGCTTCAAGTCACCACTATATCCATCAGAAACAATATCCGCGAACTCTCGCACAGTATCCTTGTCATAAGTCTCAACCCTAAAATACAGACGCGAAGCCCTCACCCTCTCCTCACGAGAAGGATAAACAGACTCTTCAAACACAGCAGGGTTCATAAAATTAGTAAGATTCAAGTAATTCAGACCAGTAGAATTCGGCCCAGGTTGATGCGATTCCAAAAACTGTCCGATTTCATAACAATCATAAATAGACCTTACTTCCCCATCAATATAGCCCCAATAGTCCCTCGCCTGAGTGTTGGTGCAAATTTTCCCATCTTCAGAATTGGCTATATTCAAAACATAAGTTGGACAACGAATGCCGGTAATACCGGACCCCCTATCCACCATCTCATCACAATCCACAGTTCCAAACCAAGAAGGAGTCGCAACATTCGCAAAAACATCATCACCACTGGCAGTATTCCCAGAGGCAAAAGCGGTAAAATCTCCAATAGACTCGGTAATATAACTATCTCCCACCTTACTCATCCCAAAGACCTTCCAACTAAGAACATCCCATCCACTAACATTCTGTAGCTTCAAGTCAGTCCTCGGATCAAATGCTCCAAAAAATTCCACAGTAAAATTTTCAACAGACTCAATCTTCCCATCCTCCACTGTAAACAAAGGAATCGTAATCGTCTCGTTCAACTCCAAAACATCATAAAACGCCTCAAGCGGAACATCCAAAACTTCAAATTCATCCCTATCAAAACAAGGATAAGAATTACATGTATTTTTCACATCATATTCAAATAAAGACTTCTCCCCAACCTTCCCCAGACTTTCATCTACATGCCAACCGGGAAGCTCAGTGTTCAAATAGTACAACGCCTCCTCAATACCGGACTCAGCAGCGTAATATGCCCTTCCGGCATCAATTACATCCTTTGTGATTCTAAGCTCTCTAAAAACAAGGCTAGAGAGTGCAAGTGATATAGAAATCAAAACTCCCATAACAAGAATCGCTACCAGCAACGCTGAACCTCTCAAGTCATATCTAGTTTTGCTGAATAACTTTTTCATTACTTGTCGCTAATTAAGCAAGTAGGATCAATAAAGGGAACAGACGAATAGAATCTGGAAGAAACCGTAGTCTGCAAATCAAATGTATATGGAGCCTTGTTATCACCACGATCACGCTCAAATTTCGCATAAATAGTCACTTTTGGCTGAAACTGCAAAGCATCAAAACGAACATTGTCTTTGGTATATGGATCAAAAGCCGGAGTTATATAAAAACTCAACTCAGAAACCCTAATATCCTCAGAATTCAAAGCATAAGAAGAGTGTTTCACTCCACAAGCAATCGATTCACTAAAATCAATATTATCTCCATTCTTCTCGAACTTTGACACCCTGGAACCATCCTTTGAAACCAAAGTAAGCTCCTCAACAGCATTATTCAAAAACATATCATCAGAATAATAAATCACCCCATTCCTCACCTCATCCACGAAAGTATCAAAAATTCTTCTCCCCTCAGAGTAGACCAATCTAAAACTATTGGCATCTCTTTGAGATCTTATAATATCCGTATAAGAATTAATAAGAATACCGGTAAATGTAACAAATATTGTCATAGCAATCAGCATTTCGATAAGTGTAAAACCTTTTTGTTGTCTAAATCTTCTACGCATAATTTTTATTAAAGTGCACCTCCTTTCCAGTCAGTGATTAAATCTTCTAAAATAAGTTCTCTATCTTTACCAGACTCCTCCCATTCAACTACAGACCTGATCAATACCGAATCATCACAAATTGAACGATCAATATCCTCACAATATGGCAAAATCTGCACAGTCCGCCTAAAGCCAGTTTTTTCACCAGAAGCACTAAGACTGCATGAACTGTAAAAATGACTATCTCCACTGCTTTGCAAACACAGTTCCTCATCAACTCCGGGCTTCCATTCCCATGTTTTATAAATATTAAGATCAAAAGTCTCCACCTGTGCAGAATTTTTCCAACCACTAGAACGAAGCCCAACTACATAATCAGAATTATTCTCAAAACTGCCCAAAATATCCGCACGCCCACGCCAGTCAACATTATTCAACCAATTCGTATCACGAATATTTCTCACAGACTCAATCCCCTCCTGAGCAAAGTAATATGCCTGCAAAGTCCCCACAATATTCTTGTTTGTATTAATCAAACCAACAAGTAAATTAGTCGCAGAAACTATCGCAACAGTCAGGATCATCATCCCAATCATTACCTCTGTAAGAGAGAAACCTTCGTTATTTGCTGCTAATTTTCGTAGTTTTCCAAACATAGTAAATTTAAAATCGACTTACAGATAAACCTGCAGTCTTCAAGTTAAATAAAATTTTTCTTTTATAATAATCGTCATCACTCACTCCGTACTTCAAAACAAAAGCAATTTCATCAAAGTCATCGGAAGAATAAAACTTCAATCCACCATCCAGACTAATCTCTATCTCTCCGTTCGGAGGCAAAAACCTCACAAAAAGGTCAGACAAACTCCCCCTAACCCCTTGCACTTCAACTATCGAAGCATCTCCATCCAATTCAAAACTATCAGTCACATCCTTAGAGGAATCAAATTTTCCACAACCAAGATAGGTCCAATCCTTAGAAACCACATTCCAAATCTTCTTTCCAAGAAACTCCTGTTCGAAAACAACTGGCACATATCCATTTTCACCTTCTTCAAAATAAAAACCAAAACACTTGGGAAAGCTATCCGAAGTAGACTCTTCCTTCTCATCAAAATCCATATCTCCATCCTCAAGCTTCAAAAGAATATCCTGGTACTTATCATCACCAAAGTCTCCATGAATACTTCTACTCCTAAGCTCGTAAATCTGTGAAACCACATTGTCAGCAGAAAGATCAAGCAAAGCGACCCTCCTATACTGAGAATAACCATTGACCGCCAAAGTAGACAAAATACCAATGATCATCATCACGAGGAGCACCTCTATCAGAGTAAAGCCTTTTTGATTATTATTTAAATTCATTATTAAGCAACTATAGTACTACTAATATTAAATATCGGAGCCATAATTGCCATCGCCAGTAAGGCTACAAAAAGCCCCACAAACAGAATCATAACAGGCTCAAACACAGAGCTAAGTTTCTTCAAAGAGTTATCAATTTCTTTTTGAAACTGAACTGAGATTTTTTCGGAAATCTTGCCCAAACTTGCAGATCTTTCCCCAACACTAATCATCTGCGCAATCTCAGGCGGAAACAAAAACCTAGAAGCAGCCATACTATCGGAAATCTTTCCTCCTGTACGAACATTCTCCAAAATCTCCCGCGTATTCAACTTATAAACCCTATTGGACAAAGAATTCCCGGTAATCTGCAAAGCCGTCAACACAGGCAATCCAGACTCAACCAGCAATCCCAACATAGAAACAAATCTAAGCACATAGAGTTTTCTAAGCAAATCCCCAACAACAGGTAATTTCAATTTAAAATAGTCCCACCTTATAGCCCCGTAATCCGTACTACGATACATAGTAAAGAGACCATAGATACTAAAGATAACAATCAGCATGAGCCACCAATAATCAACAAGAGCTGACTGAATAACAATCAACAACCTTGTCGCAAATGGTAGATCTCCACCACCTATCCCACCTTCTGAAAGCATAGAAAGAAGTGTAGGAAACACCCACACAAGCATTCCAACAGTCACAAGAATCAAAACTGAAAAAACAGCCATCGGATAAACAGCAGCGCTCCACAATTTCATACTCAAATCATTACTTTTATCCAGCTGGCTGGAAAGCTTAAACAACATAAGGTCCAATTTCCCAGTAACTTCACCGGACTTCACAATCCCAAGCTCTGATTCAGTAAAAACATCATTAAACCGTCTCATAGAATCAGAAAGCGTAGAACCACGCTCTGCATTATAAGCAACAGTCTGCAATATTCTCCCGAATCTCGGATTGATTGACCTGGCAGCAAGGGACTTTACACCGTCCACAACAGGAATACCTGCATCCACCATAACAGCCAACATATGAAAAAAGTATGACTTATCTTTTAAGGTAATTCTTGAATGATCAATCA
>JAUUZY010000068.1 GCA_030592015.1 Candidatus Peregrinibacteria bacterium
AATGATAAGGTTCTTATTAATTTAAGATCCTGTTTTTTTATAATTAATTTTTATTACTATGCAATCACAATTTTTTGCAGCTATTAATCAACTCTGTGACGAAAAAAATATATCTAAAGAGATAGTTATTGAGACTATCGAATCAGCGTTGAGGGCTGCCTTTAGAAAAGACTATGGGAACAAGGAGCAAGAAATCGATGTAAACCTTGATGAAAATTCAGGTGTTACTACTGTGTATTTGGTAAAAGATGTTGTTAAGAAAGTAGAATACGAAGACAGAGAAATTGATGAAAAGGATGCCAAGAAATATAACAAGAAGGCAAAAGTTGGAGACCAAGTAAAGATCGACGTTACTCCAACAAACTATGGAAGAATTGCTGCGCAGGCTGCAAAACAGGTGGTTATCCAAAAGATTCAGGATGCTGAGAGAGACGTGCTTTATGATACATTCAAAAATCGTGAAAATGAGCTAATTAATGCGATTGTTCATAGAGTGGATGGAACAAATGTTTATGTTAATTTGGATAATAAAACGACTACAAATATTCCTTATGAGCATCAAATCCCTGGAGAGAAATACTACTCTGGGCAAAGAATTAAGCTTTATTTGGATAAGGTTATTAAAACTACAAAAGGGCCACAACTTATTATTTCGAGAACTCATTCAGGCTTGGTAAGAAAGCTTTTGGAATTAGAAATTCCTGAGATTAAGTCAGGAATTGTGGAAATAAAATCGATTTCTCGTGATCCAGGAGTGAGATGCAAGGTTGCTGTGACTTCAAATGATGAAAAAATAGATCCGATTGGGTCTTGTGTAGGACAAAAAGGTATTCGTGTACAAAATATAATGGATGAGCTGAATGGTGAAAGAATTGATATCATTCAGTGGTCTGATGAGATGGAGGAATATATCAAAACTGCATTGGCTCCGGCGAAAACTACTGTTATAAAACTGGATAAGAAGGTAAAAAGGGCGAAAGTATACGTACAGCCTGATCAGAGACCTCTTGCGATTGGAAAACAGGGGCAAAATGTTAGATTGGCTTCTATTTTGACCGGTTGGGAGATTGATATTCTAGATATTAGTGATTTTGAAGGGAAACCTACAAAAGAAGCTAAGCCAAAGGTAGAGAATGTTGCTGATCTTGATTTAGATAAAAAATTGATTAAAAGTCTTACCGCTGCCAATTTGGCCTTGGTCGAACAACTTAAAGGACTTACAAAGAAGGATCTTGCTGAAATTGATGGAATTGATGAAGATGGAGCGAAGACTGTGTTTGATGCATTGAAGAAGGTTGCATAAATCCAGGCTCTATATCGCACACGCGAATTGTTTAATTGAGTAGTACTTATAGTGGCTTTATGTGGCTATTTTTGCTATAATACTTAGATATTTTCATATCTAAACGTATGGCAAATCAGGACCAGGATTCAGGTGAAGTAAAAGAAGTGCCAAAAGCACAAGCTTCTGTCGAAGGAGCGAGTGCTATTGAAAGCATTTCGACTACATCAGCTGTTTCTGAGGTAAACAGGGAATTTCAGGAGAAATCTACGCTGAAAAAGGCGGGAGATATGGGGTTGCCTTATATCAATATCGCCAAGACTCCTTTGAATGCTGATTACTTGAGATTGATCGAGTTTGAAGAGGCACAGAAAGGGCGACTTATTCCATTCTTTAAGGTTGGAAAGAAAGTTCGTGTAGCTGTTGAGGATCCTGAAAGACCTGAGACAAAGGAGGTCACCTCTTTGTTGGAGGGAAAAGGTTATGAAATTAGTATAAATCTTGCTTCATCTGCAGGAATTGAAGATGCTTTAAAATTTTATAGATCTACTCAAAAATATAAGAAGATTGAAATAGTGGAGAGCGTTGAGGAGGGGGCGATTGATACCTATGAAAAAGAGATCGCACAATTGAAAGATGTACCTGCGAAGCTGACTGAAATTACTGCAGAGGAAGGATTAAATCTGCTGAATATAGCTGCTTCTAAAACGCATACTTCTGATATTCACTACGAGCCTGGTGATGGCGAGGTGGTTGTGAGGTTTAGAATTGATGGAGTTTTGCATAAAGTTTTTGGATTGGAATCGAATGTTTATTCAAAAATTGCTGAGCAGATCAAATATCAGTCAAAAATGAAATTGAATGTAAATACTATTCCGCAAGACGGGAGGTATGTTTTCACTTTTAATGAAAATAAGGTCGCAGTTCGTGTGTCCTCTATCCCTACACCTTTTGGTGAATCGTTTGTGTGTAGATATCTTCCTTCTGGACGAAAAGCTATGACTTTTGAAGAGCTTGGATTCCATGGGATTGCACTGAAAAAGCTTGAAAAGGCTGCGAAGATTTCGCAGGGAATGATTCTAGTAACTGGGCCTACTGGAAGTGGTAAATCGACTACTCTATACTCACTTTTGGGAATTATGAATACTCCTGAAAACAAAGTTATTACTTTAGAAGATCCGGTTGAGTATTATATGAAGGGCGTTACTCAAAGTCAGATTGATGAAAGTCGTGATTATACATTTGTGACTGGTCTTCGATCTATTTTGAGACAAGATCCTGATGTTGTGATGCTTGGCGAGATCCGTGATATTGAAACTGCTGAGACTGCTGCACAGGCTGCTCTGACTGGGCATGTTTTGCTGAGTACTCTTCATACAAATAGTGCAATTGAAGCTATTCCTAGACTTGTGAATATGGGACTGCCTGCATTTATGGTGGCGCCTGCATTAAATACGATTGTTGCGCAAAGATTGGTGCGAAAAGTTTGTCCGCATTGTGTAAAGACCGAGGCAATTAGTGAAAGTGAAAAGAAAGAATTCAAAGAAGTCATTGAAAATTTAAAAAAGGTTAATCCTGGAACTGAGGTAGAAGTTCCAACTGAAGTGGCAAAAACTGCTGGATGTGATTCGTGCAGTAGCACGGGTTATCTTGGACGACTTGTTATTAGTGAAGTTCTTACAATTACTTCAGAATTGAAACAATTAATCCTCAACAATGCAAGTTCTGTAGACTTGATTGCTGCAGCTCGAAAAGAAGGAATCATTACGATGCGAGAAGATGGTTTTATAAAGGCTGCTCAGGGTTTGACGACTCTTGAGGAAGTGCATCGGGTAACGAATGTCGCAAGGTAACCCATGAAACGGCACTTGCGATAACCATAAGTATTCCAAAAATAAGGAATAGGTAGTTGAAAGGTAGTAACAATAATGTGACTGCTCCTATTGCAGGTGTGATGAAAAGAGCTATTGGATCTGCTGTCATGTACACTCCATATAGTTTGTCTTCATCCTTTTTTTTCATGTTTTTGAATAAGAAGTATTCCTGTAGTGGTTCTACGAAAGCCATTCCGAGGTGGGCTACAATTAATATTCCAAAATTTAGGAGTGTGTACGGGCTAAAGAATATCACGAGCAAGCTGATCGCCATT
>JAUUZY010000026.1 GCA_030592015.1 Candidatus Peregrinibacteria bacterium
ATATGCTACTATAAATTCAACCAAGGATGTGCCCCTCCAGCCCCCACTCACCCCAACAGGCACGCTCATCACATTTAGGCTTATTGCAAACAAAAACACCGCCCACGCACACACTCAAATGCATGGTAAAAGCAGGGTCCAAGGGCTTTTCAGGATGATCTTAGCTATGCGTAGCCAGCCTAAAAAGGCTGAGTCGTGCATGCACTGTTGCACAATGTGCCAAATTAATTTTTAATTTTTACTTTATTCAAAGACTGTTTAGCTTCATCATAAAAATCGTTTATAATTTTACTTAAGTAAAATCTTGCCTCAGGATTTATTCCAAAATTAATAGCACTAATATCAACCCCAAAAAGTCCAAACCTACTAGCACCATCTCCAAGACCAAGGTTTTTACATAAAACTAGACCAAGACCATAAATTGTGGCACCAGTTTCCCATGCTTTTTTGGAAAATCGTCTATTTATTGGTCGGTAAATACTTTCTAAAACATAGTCAGACAGAGTAGTCCCATTATTCTCTGCTGTTTTTTTCTGTTTTTCGGAGAGATTTGCTCTCTTTTCCATATCCCAAGCATATTTAATAGCACTAAGCCCTAAAGTTACTGAGCCTTTTATAGCACGATTATAATCGTTCATGCTTTCCCAAATATCATCTCTTCTTTTTTCGTGTAAGTATTTATAGGTAAAAATACTTTGGGAGAAAAGCTTATCTGGGAAATTATGAGTCCAAGCAAGCGCAAACAATTCAAAACGCATAACTGTGAGTTCATATGTTAATTTCTGTTTATCAACAGTAGAAAATGATGGATCAACCACTGTAATATCTTTAATTAAAACTTCAGAAAACGCTAAACTTACGTCTACACCGCCAATAACCGGATTCAAAATTTGGCTATCATAAAAATCACGACAAAATTTTTCTAGGCTAATTTTTTGTTTTCTTGAAAATATTGATATAACAAAAGATTTTTTCTCTTTTATATCAGCCTTTTCATTCATCTTTTCAATTACTTGTATTTTTGACTTACTTACCCCCCTCTTCTTTAGCTCTTCCTTTGCAGCTTCAATTGCCTCAGGGCGATAGTCCTCCCTAGACTCTAATATCTCAAGTAATTGCTCCTCACTATTACCCTTCATCACTTCTTTTAAATCATACAACATAGTAAGTAGGATTAAATACAACATTAAGCAAATTTTAACTCATATTTACATATTCATAAAGAAATACAATTCAAACACAATAAGGTCTTCTATGCTACACTCAAATCAACCAAGGATGTGCCCCTCCAGCTACCACTCACCCCGACAGGCACGCTCACCACATTTAGGCTTATTGCAGACAAAAACCGCACACCCGCACACACTAGAACACATGGTAAGGATGGGGTCGTGGGTTCAATTCCCATCCGCAGCTCCAGTAAACTAAACAAGATGAAAAAAACAACAAGATTCTATATAACCACCCTCGTCATCCTATGTCTTGGATTTATTGTACTACAAGTCCTTGAGATATATCCCCTCGAAAGAGCCAAAATAACAATTGAGCTTAATCAAATTCCCAAAATAGACGCCAATACACAAATGGCATCAGCAATTTTTAATGCCCTCGATAAATTAAAGGCAAACACAAAAAACAAAGATTATCTCATGAAAAAAATGATAGAATCAAAAGACGGAACGATTGCAGCAGAAGGCATGATCTATGCCTACGAAAGAGTCACAAACGAAGACGAACTCCTCAAACTCATTGCACCATTCAAAAACGATAAAAGATGGAATTATTGGGTAACCTACAACGATCAATTATACAAAGTAACCCTAGTCGCAATAAAAATACGTAGTAATAAAGAACTTAATAGCGAAGAACAAGCCATAGCCGATAGCTGGAACGATGTTTTAGAAAAAACATATAAGCTAGACTACAAAAATAGCTAGCCGTAGCCAACCCAAAAGCCTGAGACATACACACGCTGTTAGGCAAGATCTTTTAAGGTGAAAAGAGGCCTACTAGTGCATCAAATGCTTTCTCTCCAAATATAAGCACTAATAAATTACTAAAAATTATAAAAAATAATGCAGTTCCCATTATTTCTGACGAAGCAGTACTTTTAGTAAAATAATAATAACCAAAAGAAATAGCTATTATTATAATGTCAAAAATTATGCAAATTAATATCCTTTCTTTGATAGTAAAATTTTCTTCTTCCATGTTTATAAGTTATATATAGACACACAAAGTAACACATTGGTGCGCATTCGTCAACCCTGTCCGTCCATATACATTAACCACGCTATACTCCAAATAATCAACCAAGGAACTACCCCTCCAGCCCCCTCCCCCCTCAACAGGCACAATCATCACATTTAGGCTTATTGCAGACAAAAACCACACACGCACTGTGAATACTTTTAATGCGAATGTAATGACCCCCATGGTGTATACAAACAATCAAAGAAATACTCTATTCCCATTTGGCAAACATCATTTTGTTCCCTCAGGTCACCAAAAACTGCACTGATAACAACTGCATAAATCAGTATCATAAGTATAACTAAGGCAATTGATGCCATCTTTCTTGATACCATCTTTGTTTTCTTAATATTAACAATGAGATGGCTAAAGGTTAATCCCAACCAAGTAGACAAAATGATAACTCCAAATAATTCAGAATATTTTCCTGCCCCCTCTCTTAAAAGACCTATTAGCTGAAGAGGGTAAGCAAAGATATGTCCAGAGACAAATGTTAGCCCATCCAAAATCGGATTACTCGCAAACCACAAGTCTTGTACAAAAAGGACATGTAGCATCAATGCAAAATACCAAGTCAGAAAACCAAGAAAAAAATACAAAAACTTGTATCCCTTTTTCATTAAACTTATGCTGGAAATTACTAATGAAAGGGGTAATGAAACGACTAATAAAAATGCTAAAATATCACGTAGAATACCAGAAAGGCCCACTAGTATTCCCATATAAAAAAGTACAATCACAAATAAAAGTAAAAAGGGATTTAAAATTAGCCCCAAATACTTAGGGATGGGTATTTTTATCAATTTATTCCTAATACTATCTATCACAAATAAATATGGGATAGGAAAAAGTAGTACAACCACAGTCAATAATCTAAAAAAGGGAAGCGGATTTCGATTGTCTACAAGACCGCCAATTACAAATTCCGTAGATAGAACGAATGCTACAAATAAAATTGAAAAGGAGGCAATCATTAGAGGAGTTCTTAGTTTTGACATATCAAAATTATTCATGATTTAGAAATTATTTTTTGAACTATATTTAACACAAATCCATTTATACAGCCACTCATGCTACAATCAAATCAACCAAGGAGCTGCCCCTCCAGCCCCCTCACACCCCCACAGGCACGCACACACTCAATGCATGGTAAAAGCAGTATCCAAGGGATTTCTTAAACATACAACACCCACAAACCTATTTTACTCCACCACTATAAGTCCACTTCAACTTAGCTGCTAGCCCCAAACCAGACGCCAAACTATACAAAGACCCTAAATGACCTACTCCCAACTCTTCACTCATCTTCAATTGACCTCCATTACCAACATATCCATCAAAATCAGTTTCTAGTTTTTTCCTAAACTCTCCTACCTTTTCATATTGCACATTCATCCATGTCCATTTCAATTTTCCTGCTAGTCCTAAACCTGACGCCAAATTATACAAGGTTCCTAACTGAATTCCTCCCAACTCCTCACTCATCTTCAACTGCCCTTCATTACCGACATATCCTCTAAAATTAGCCCTTAGCTTCTCCCTAAATTCTCCTACATTTTTATATGGCACACTCATTTTTGTCCACTCCAAATCATCTACCATCTCTAAACCTGATGCCAAACTATGCAACTCTCCTAAATTCATCCCTCCCAGCTCTTGACTCATCTTCAATTGCCCTTCATTGCCTACATAGTAATTAAAATCCGTCTTCAATTTCTCCCTAAATTCTCCCACCTTTTCATATGGCACACTTATTCTTGTCCATTTCAAATCATCTACCATATCTAAACCTGATGCCAAACTATACAAATGAGCTAAATGAATATTTCCAAGTTCTTTACTCATCTTCAATTGTCCCTCATTACCGACATATCCTTTAAAATCAGTCTCCATTTTTTTCATAAACTCTCCCACCTTTTCATATGGGATATTCATCTTTGTCCATTTCAACTTATCAGTCAGCCCTAAGCCTGATGCCAAAGCATGCAAAGACTTCAAATGCATTCCCCCCAACTCCTCACTCATCTTCAATTGCCCCAGATTACTTATATATTCCTTAAAATCAGCTTTTAATTTATCCTCAAACTCTCCAACCATTTCGTAAGATACATCCATGTATGTCCACTCCAACTTTTTCACCAACCCTAAACCTGATACCAAACTATACAACCTTCCTAAATTCATTCCCCCCAACTCCTCACATATTTTCAACTGCCCCCTATTGCCTACATAATCCCTAAAACCAGTTTCCAATTTCTTCCTAAATTCTTCAACCTTTTCATATTTCACATTCATCTGTGTCCACTTCAACTTCTCTATCATTCCTAAACCTGATGCCAAACTATATAAATGTCCTAAATGCATTCCCCCCAACTCCTTACATATCTTCAATTGCCCCTCATTACCTACATATCCATCAAAATCAGCCTCTAGTTTCTCCCTAAACTTTTCTACAATTTCATATGGCACATCCATCTTTGTCCATTCCAAATCATCTACTATAGCTAAAGACGATGCCAAAGAATACAAAGACCCTAAATTAATCCCTCCTAGCTCTTTACTCATCTCCAATTGTCCTCCGTTACCTACGTAGTCCTTAAAATCAGTCTCCAATTTCCCACTAAACTCTTCCACTTTTTCATATGGCACACCCATTATCGTCCATTTCAACTTATCAACCACCTTTAAAGATGATGCTAAGCTATACAAAGACTTCAAATGCATCCCCCCCAACTCTTGACACATCTTCAATTGCCCTTCGTTACCCACATATACATCAAAATCAGCCTCTAGTTTCTCCTTAAATTCTCCCACCCTTTTGTAAGGCACACTCATGCATGTCCATTGCAATTCATCCGTCACTCCCAAAGCTGATCCCAGACCAAACAAAAGGCCTAAATGTGTTCCTCCCAACTCTTCAGACATCCTCAACTGTCCCTCATTATTTAGATAAGAACTTGCATTTTCTCGTAACTTTTCAACAAACTTTAAGGCATTAGACAAAACTACATTTATACCAGCCATATTCTTAAATTGCCCCCTACTAACATAACCTGTTTCACCCACTCTTCCAGTACTAACTGACAATATTGTTAAAATAGCACCCTTAATTGCACTCATAATTTTAGGAGAATCTGGTTCCCCAAAAGACATTTCTTCAACACCTGGAATAACAGCCAAATCAACATTCCCCTCACTTTTTAAAACATAAACAACCTTCTTATTCGTTGCACCTTTAATTTGCCCCAAAACCTGGTCAACATTCTCAAAATCAAATTCAGGAAAAATCTTACGCCTATATTCCTTCCGACTACCCATAGGATAAGGAACATCAGGAACATTAACTAACTCATATTTGTCCTCTGGAAAATAAGCTGCTCGCTGATCAAAAGGTAATATTTGCATGTAATTTTATTATAAAGGCTACATGCTACAACCTTTAGCAGGGAATGTCAAGGACCGTAGCCAATATTCCATGCTATAATCCACTCACAAATCAACCAAGGATGTGCCCGCAGAAAAAATCAATTAACATCTTCTGCCAACTTCCAAGCCATTTCAAATACAACATTTCTAAAAAAATATGCCAAATCCTTATTTTCTAAAATTGTACACGTCTGTAATCCCTCAGAAAAAGAAAGTAATGCTACTTTTTCATCCCAAGCAAAATATCCCCCTATCCATTTAGGGTCCTCTTTCGCCACTCGCACACGAACACGATAGTCCTTAGGCTTTCGGGCCCAAATTTTCGCATAGTCGAGAGAGGGAAATAACAAACGAGAATTAATTTTTTTCTCACCTCTCCTTCGCATATAGTCATCCAAATAACCAATTTCTACAGCCTCCGCTATAAATCTCCCCGTATTATAAACCAAAAACTCAGTCTTTGCCTCCAGAGTTTCCTCAAGCATCTGCTTAAATCCACTAACCCCCTCATAAAACTTCACCGTAGGTCTACTCGCATCCACTCTATTTATCTTTGAAAGTAAATCAATCGTATAATCCAAATTCCCCTCAATCAAATTCAGTTCATTATGCTTTTGTTGTAACATCCTTTTCAATACCGAAGGATCATCCGCCATAACCATGCGCTTCTTCTTTTTTCGACTCTCAAAAAGCAATCCTTTCTCAATTAACTGCTCAATTGCAGAATGCACAGTAACCCTATTCATTTTCAAACTCTTTGCCAAATCCTGAATTGTGGACAACCCAATTTTCAAAGACTCTAAATAAATCTCCACCTCTCGTTCATTACAATCAAATTTAGCCAATTGAGTCTTAACCCGATTAATTTCCACTTCTGAAAGCATAAAATGTAGATTAATTTTCTACACAAAGTGTAGCACGAAAAAACAGCTTAAAACAAGGCAAAGCAAGGCGCTCCACAGTCATAACAACTCAATTTGTTTATAATTTTTGACGCAACTACGACTAAATGTTTTAATACTGTCTTTGTTATTTCTCAACGCTTCATCAGAACGCAATGAGCAAACAAGGCGTCCATTGAAATGAAGCATCACTCCAAAGGAGAACATCATGGTCCGCAATCTAGCAACCGTAATCACAATCGTCCTCGCTATCTTCATAAGCTCAAATGTCAAAGCAGATGAACCAAACTTTCACCCATCACGCATCCGTCTCGTCACCCACGGCAATCACAAGATCGACGATAACTGGAAGCTAAAGGGGCGTTTCATTCCCTCTCCCAACTTGATTGGCGAACTCACCCCTCTCAGCTACCTCGGAACTGGCTATAAAGCAACTCCATGGCTCAACCTCGAACTCTATACTGGCTGGTCCTGGCAAGACGATGAAGCATTAATTAGTTTCACGCCAATAATAAAACATGCAGGTTTCGTCATCCGTATTCAAGGAGACATTCGCGCAAAAACAAAAAAAAGCTACTACATAGTCACTGCCAACTACTTTGTTACCCCCAAATTTCTGGCATTCGGTTTCGAAGCAGAAGGATGGGGGCTTATAAACAAGGCAGAGACCTGGGCTCATGGAGTCGGACCAAATACTCTTCTTCGCATCGGTCCGAACTTCGGAATGGACCTAACTGTCCATATTCGCAGTTACGAAAAAACCATCCTTCCCGAATTCTTCACAAGAATTCACATTTTCCTCTAACCTGATGCTTCTACAATAGACGATAGAAAGGCGTGATTTAATAGATCGCGCCCTTTTTTAAAACTAATCATCACACAAAATCAACAAAGGAGCTACCCCTCCACCACCGTCACCATAGATCAACTTTACAAGCCATTTGATCTTCCAGCCCCAGGTAGAAATGCCAAAAACTTAGTCGCCTTTTTAAAATCCACCTCCCAATAGTTCACCCCCAAGCGCAACGTAGTATAGTAAGCATCCCTATCCCTAAAATAGTGTTCTTCGATAGCCAAAAGATACATATCTGCCCCCAACTTACTGACCAAAAACCATTTTTCACATAGACGTGCAATACGTCCATTCCCATCTGAAAATGGGTGAATTAAAGCCAAGGTCAAATGTATCCATGAAGCCCAAAAAAAAACTTGGCCAGATGAAAGATTAGTCTTCAATAAGTGTTGAACATGCACAAATAGTTGCTTCATTTCCTGTTTTACCCCTTTAGCTTCCACAGCCAAGTAGACCATCCCCTGCTTTGAGAAAACACCTACAGATTCCTGCCTATAAGCCCCCTGTCTAGTCTGATTCACGAACTCCCTGCTCAGAATGGCATGTGCCTTCAACATATTTTTCTCACTCAAAACATGGCCTTGTGTGAATTCATAAGCACTTACCAAATCTTCAATTTCTTGAGCTTCCTTTGGACGAATCTTCTTAGGACTCATCCGACTATTTAAAAAAGAGTTCAAATTTAGCGAATTGCCCTCAATATTTGAGGAATAAACAGCAGCTGACTCTAACATAAATTTGAAGTCTGGATGTTTTCCAGCAAGCTGTAGTTGTTTTTCAAGCCTATTAGCAAATCGCTTTAAGTATTTGGGGAGCAAACTCTCTTCAAAAAAGAGTATACTCTCTACCACTCGACTCTCCACTGAAAACTTAGCCAAAACATAGCTAACGTGAGGAGCACCACCTTCTTTTTCTATCTCCTTATTTTTCAAAAGAACATTCAAATGACGATGCAGTGCTTGCCTACTAATACCAAGTTTTTCAGCAATATTAGAAGGTGAAGCAACACCTTTGCCTATCAATTTAACAATTTCATCCTGAGTTCTTGACATAAAGGTTTACAGTAAATCTATAAACATAGTTTACAGTAAACTAACATAAAAGTAAAAACGAATAAATCTTCACTATTCCGCTCCACTTCTAAGAGTTAGATTAATGGTGAATTGACTAAGCAACAAACCCTTCAGCACCAAAATGCCTATACTTGTAAGCCCTTCTCAAATTTGTGATAGGATATTTCGCAAACCCGACAAACTGAGCATAATCAACAGCATGGAGAGCAACCTCAACACTCTCAAGCGTATGAGCAAAATCAAATCGCTCTTGTTCTAGCTCTTCATCATCACAACTCAACTCACTAACCGGAGGCAAGTACTCACCATTCGCAAAAGTTTCTAAGGCCAAAATAAACCATGAAGTCAATTCAGTATCAGTAAAACCGTTTTCTTTAGCTCCCGCATTTGAAAGATCATTATATCGCAACCATGCAACAGCCATTTGAACATGAGCTAATTCTACATTAACCCCTATTTCAACAAGCCTTGACCAAAGATCATCAGCGTTTTCATATACCCTTAACCGTATATCACTTGTTCCAATATATTCACAATTGCCAATTTCAATTCCATCACGTTTCCATCTACTAAGCCATAACAACTTATTAGACATATTTCGTTCTTTCCTAGAACTACTTATAGACAACTGAATACGTCTAACCAGCAAACGCACAGGAGACTCATCACAAGAGTCTTTAATTTCCTTCCAGAGAACTTCTAAAGAAGTTATTCTTTCAATCCCTTCAACACCCTCAGCGTCATAGATCTCATCAGCAAGCAAATAAATACTAGAACCATTAATACCCAATTCCTCTGCATAAACCTCTGTAATCTCTTCAACTCTACCTATTCTCGGCTCCATCAACAATCGAGCAAAAAGATTACCGGCAGAAGCCAATTCTTGGATTTTTTCCTTATCTTCAGGTGATTTAAAACTTCGTGCACCTCTTGCCTTAAGCAAAACATCATCCACAGAACCACCATCACGCAATAGTTCTAAAACCTGCTCAGCATAAATAGATTCAGTATAATTAGCTCCTACAGATTCCATCAAAAGCTTTCTTAATATATCTCTGGAACGATCAACACTTACACATTCATCATCACTTACATCCAACAATTCAGTCAAATATGCCTCCTGAAGTACTTGGATTTCATCAGGTTCTAAAATTATATCTGGCGACATAAGAGGTATCGACAATTCGAGCTTTTGTCTAAGCCTTTTCCATGTCTGATGCAGCAAATCCATTCCCACACCAATACTAGCTGCCAACTTCTCAGGATAACTATCATTATTATCAGCAGGCGATCGGTAAAAACCATGCAAATTCCATAATAGATAAGTTGCAAGATATTCACCTGTTTTTTGCCTATTCTTAGCTCCAACTCTCAATGGTCGAGAATTAGAATGAGCACTTACATAACGATCAAACGTCAAATGTAGCAATTTCCTAACCATCTCTTCCGAATCATCACAATCCAACGACACTCCAAATCCTTGATTTTGTAAACTATACTGAACATAGTCGTTCTCAACACCTCCTTTAATAACAGAATCAATACTATCAGTATCTGGATAATGGTCATTAAACTGCTCCTCAAGCAACTCCCAATAACAATCACCTTCCAAAATTCGTTCATCAGAGCTCGCAGACAAGTCCTCTAACAAAACTTGAACTAGAGTCGGGTTTTCCCGATGTTCCGATCTTTCATGAAATTTACCCAAGCTAGCAGAAAATTCTTCTCTATGAGCTGTTCTTGGCAAGCCATCATTAGGTGCATTCATACAATAATGGTAAATAAATTAACTAAGCGTATACTTAACCATGTTCTGTGTAGAATGTCAACAGCATGTGTCAATCCAAACAACCCCTCCCCCCTACGGACAAAAATCCCACATAAACTGAAACCAAGTCCTAAAGGCATTGGCTATTTCTTTATTCACAATCACCGTAAAAGAAAAATCTTCCGCCAAACCACCAAGCTCCATACCCGAGATAATATTCACATGATCACCAAAAACATCAATCGCAACAGAGGTCGAATATCCCTTCGGAAAAAACTTATAACTCCCTCCAACATGCGGAATAATCTCCGGACACCCCTTCTTCACCTCATGATCAAATAGATGAAAATATTTGAGCCCCTTCTTCTTTGCCTCAGCCTCAAACTTAGGAAAAAAATTCTTCACCCGTTCATCCAACCATCCCCCCTTAGCCGCAATAAAATAAACAGGCTCCCCAACCTTCAACATATCCAACATATAATTTTTCCACCCCTCCGCACCACGATACACATAAACCTCCTCCTCATGCGGAGTACTCTTATACAATTTCCGCAAATCAGGCATCACCCTATCCAAAATCATCGTCTTTTCCTGAATCAACTCCATCAACTTATCCGGATGAACAGCCTGATAAAGATTTTCCTTAGCAGCAACAATCTCAAAGACAAGCCCCTTCTCCATCAATCGATTAAGCGTATCGTACACATTACGCCGATGAACCTTTGATTTTATCGAAATATGCCCCACAGAAGATTCTCCCTCACGCAAAAGAGTCTCATAAATCCGAGATTCGTTCTTTACTAAGCCCAATTCCTGAAAAATTTCAACATACATTCTATAAAAAGTTATGTGGTGGTATTTGCCACTCGACAATAATAGTATACATTTTCATATCAAAGTCAACTAACCCAAATATATGACATTCCTATCACAACAAACAGGCGCTGTACTACTAGTGATTTTCGGAGCAACTATGCTCCTAATATCGCTAATCCTCAAATCAAGAAAAACAAATTCATCAAAAGAGGGCTTCCTACTCGCAAACCGCAAGGTAGGCTGGATTAAAGGGGGAACTAGCATCGCAGCATCATGGATCTGGGCACCCGCTCTATTCATATCAGTTCAAATAGCATATGAAAAAGGCTTAGCCGGATTACTCTGGTTCACAGCCCCAAACATGCTCGCACTCATGATTTTCGCCTTTCTCGCACCAAAAATCCGCTCACTTCTCCCGGAAGGCTACACCCTGCCTCAATACATAAAACACAGATTTCAAAGCAAACGACTACACAAACTATATCTATTCCCATACTTCTTCTACCAACTAATGGCGGTAACAGTGCAACTCTTCGCCGGTGGAAGCTTAGTCTCACTACTCACAGGCATTTCACTACAAACAGTCATGCCAATTCTGCTAGTCATAGCCCTCTCATACACCCTAATCTCAGGCCTAAGAGCTTCAATCCTCACCGACTTCATACAGCTCATAATGATCTTCGGAATTGGTGCAGTGATCCTTCCGTTGGTATGGAAAGCAGGAGGAGGATTTTCCACAATCCAAGCCGGATTTGGAGGAATATCAGGAATAAATAGCATCTTTGACCCAGCTGTTGCATTCTCATTTGGAATAGTCACATCCATCGGACTCATAGCCGGAGCCATTTCTGATCAACAATACTGGCAACGTTCATTCGCAATCAAAAAAAGAGAGCTAGTGAAATCCTTCATATTTGGTGGAATCCTATTCGCAATCGTTCCAATAGCCTTATCAATCCTCGGATTTATGGCAGTAAGTCCAGATCTGGGAATAACCCTACCCGAAGGCATAGATGTTTCGATGATAGGAGTACAAACCGTAGCAACCTTACTTCCATCCTGGGCAGTCCTTTTATTTATAATCATGTTGCTCTCCGGACTCAGCTCTACATTGGATTCAGGCCTAATCGCAACAAGCTCACTCTGGGTAACAGACGTCAGCAAAGCCAAATCCGAAGAAGCACAAGTCCGTTCAGCACGCTACGCAATGATAGGGATCGGACTATTAGGACTAGCCGTAGCCTACATCGCATTCTACATTCCTCAATTCGGACTCAAACATCTTTGGTGGATATTCAACACAATCGCCGCCTGCGTCATGGTTCCAACAGTTTTAAGCCTATACAAGAAAAATCTAAATGAAAAAGGAATATTCTGGGGAATCTTGATAGCATTCGTAGTCGGAGTCCCACTATTCATATATTCGAACATCCTAAACAATCCAATCTGGATAGTAGGATCATCCCTTTTCGTAGTAGGAATAAGCACGGGAATCTCACTCATTGGCACAAAGGAAAATCAACCTACTCCTTCGCCACTCTCCCTACCATAAAAGCAACTGCATCATTCATATTATCAGGAAGAATCTCAACCTCCGGATGTTTAAGTTTAAAAACCCTAAAAACTTCATCAGCAAACGCTTGCCCAACAGTTGGAACCTGATCGAAATCCAAAATAACCTTCTTGAAATTTTCCAATCTCGACAAAACCCTTCGTGCCTGAGAACGAGAAATATAAACAGTTCCCATCGTATATAACTTCACTCTTACCTC
>JAUUZY010000014.1 GCA_030592015.1 Candidatus Peregrinibacteria bacterium
AGCTTAATTACTTTTAGCGTAATATACTGCAGAATGTACTATTTTGAAAGGGAAATGAAGGCTTTTCTTATATTTCTTTGACTCTTTTACTTTGATTTTTTTTACATACCAAAAGTCCGTGCTTTGTATCTATAATTATTAGGTCGTCCAAGCCAATTGCTGCGATTTTCTTGTCATTGTCAGAGTATACTATGCAATCATTGCAATCGATTAATTTTGTATCGCCTCTTGAAATGTTTCCATCTTTGGATTTTGAAGATTCTTCCCATATAGCTTCCCAGTTTCCTATGTCTGACCATCCAAGTTCGGCTTTTATGACTCTTATCTGTTTTGGATCGACTTTTTCCATGATTGCGAAGTCTATGGAAATTTTTTCCAATAGGGGGTAGAGAGTGTCGATAACGGCAGTTTCGTTTTCTGTACCCAGTGAATCCATTATTTCTGAAAAGGTTTTGTAGCTTTCAGCTTGTAGGTTTTTGTAGTGATTGAGTAATGTTTTTGCTTTCCATACATATATCCCTGTATTCCATAGATAATCTCCTGAACTAACGAATTTTTTTGCTGTCTCGAAATCTGGTTTTTCCTTGAATGAATCCAATTCATAAATTGCTGTATCTCCAACTGTTTTTACCATTTTACCAACTTTTACGTATCCGTAGTTTGTATTTGGTTCTGTAGCGGTGAGTTCTATTATATTTAGTGTGTCTTCTTCGATTGCTATTTTTTCTGCAAGTAAAAGCTTTTCTTGGAATTCTTCTTTGTTTTTTACTAAATGGTCTGCATAAATCACTGCCATTACTTCCCCCGGAGACTTTTTTTCTATAATTGCTGCTGCAAGCCCTATACATGAGGATGTATCTCTTAGGGCGGGCTCTATAATGATGTTTTCTTCTGGAAATTTAGGGAGAATATTCTTGAGTAGGCTTTCTTGGTCTTTTGTAATAGCTATAAAAATGTCTTCTTCTTCAAGAAAATCCAATCTTGCGATTGTTTCTTCTATCATTGTTTTGTCCGAAATTATTTTCTGAAATTGTTTTGGTCTTTCTGGTACAGATAGTGGCCATAATCTTGTTCCTCCTCCTCCGGCTAGTATTACTGCTTTCATATTAATGTTTTATAATTGATTCTCCTGTCATTTCTTTTGGTTTCTTTACTTTCATTAGGTCAAGAATTGTTGGTGCTACGTCTTTGAGGCCCAAATCTTTTGATTTTCTGAATTTAATTTTTTTGCCCTCTTTTGAGATAAGCATGTATATAACTTGGTTCAGTGTGTGCGCTGGGCATGCGTCTTTGTTGTCATATTTCATGTATTCGGCGTTTCCGTGATCGGCTGTTATCATTACGTTGTAGCCTTTTTCCAATGCTAGTGGTACTATGCTTTCCAGACACTTATCGACTGTCTCGATTGCTTTTATTGTGCTTTCAAAGTCTCCGCTGTGTCCTACCAAATCGCAATTAGCGAAGTTTTGGACTATTAGATCGTAATTTTTATCAGAATTTAGCTCTTTTAGCAAGGCTGTGGTCAGTTCCGGAGCGCTCATTTCAGGCTTGTCTGCGTATGAGGCTACTTTTGGAGAGGGGACGAGTAGTCGCTTTTCTCCTTTATATGGTTCTTTTACTTGAGAGTTAAAGAAAAATGTAACATGGGCGTATTTTTCTGTTTCGGCTATTCGGAGTTGTGTTTTTCCTTTTTTGGAAAGCACTTCTGAGAGGTTGTTTTTTATTATTTGTGCATCAAAAAGAACTGGTGCTATTTTTGAATATGGTCCGAAGCAAATAAATTTGGGTAGTACGGTTTTTTCCCTTTTAAACCCTTTATATTTCTTTTCTGTAAATGCTTGAGTTATTTGTTTTGCTCTATCTGTTCTGTAATTAAAGAAAATCACAGAGTTATCTTCGTCTATTAGCCCTTCTTTATCGAGAATTATTGGTTTTATATAGTAATCTGTCTTGGTTCCTCTTTTGTATTCGTTGTCTATTGCAGTGAGGGCTGACTTTTCTTTTGTTCCCTTTCCTAATGTATATAGATTATATGCTTCCTGTGTTCTATCGTAGTTTGTGTCACGATCCATCGCATAAAATCTTCCTACTATTGTGGCAATTTTTCCTATTCCTGCTTCTTTAATTTTTTTATTTACCAATTTTATAAATTTCTTTGCGCATCTTTCAGGAACATCTCTTCCATCTGTTATTGCATGTATATATACCCTTTTTAATTTTTCTTTTTTTGCAAAATCTATAAGTGTGAATAGGTGATTTATATGTGCGTGCACTCCTTGGTCTGAGATCATTCCCAAAATGTGGAATTTTGAATCGTTTTTTCTACAGAATTCGGCAGCTTCTTTTAGTGCTTTTTTATCAAAAAAGTCTCCGTTTTTTATTGATTTGTTTATTTGTGCTAAAAATTGATAGACGATTCTGCCTGAGCCGATTGTGAAATGTCCTACTTCACTTCCGCCCATAGTATTTTCCGGAAGGCCTACGTGTTCACTGTCTGTGTGGAGTAGGGTAGTTGGGTATTCTTGTCTGAGATAGTTTATGAATGGAGTTTTACTTCTTGTGACAGCATTATACTTATAATCTTTACCTTCTCCGTATCCGTCCAATATTATTAGTAAGGTTTTTTTGTTCAATTTTTTTGTTGTTATATCATTAAAGTTTCGAGATACCATTCTATAATTTTGCTTCCATAAAACATTGCTATTACGGCTCCTGTTACTAGGAATGGTCCAAATGGAATTGCTGTTTTCTTTGTGGCTTTTCCTTGAACTAATAGAACTATACTGACAGCTGCACCTACAAAATAAGCTATAATCAATGCTAGTAGCCCTTTTTGCCATCCAAGTAAAATTCCTATAAGTGCTCCCAGTCGCAGATCTCCACCTCCAATCCATTTTCCTTTTGAAAATACGAATTGAGCAGCAAAGAAAAGGAAGATAATTCCTCCACCAAGTATCATATCGATAAGACCTGGTGTTCCAAACACTAATCCTCCAGTGAAGGCTACTGCGATTGCAGGAAGAGAAAATTTATCAGGTATCTCTTTATATAGAAGGTCGTAGAAAAATATTGCTGAAAGTATTGTGAATTCTACTATGTAAAATATAAATATTTTTAAGACTTCCCAATCAATAACATAGTGAAGAAGTTCTGGATTTACTGTGGATGGTGTTGCAGATAGAAAGTTCCACTTTAGAAATGTTAAGAGGAAGATTGTTGCTGTAACTAGTTCTATTAATAGATAGTGGGCGGAAATCTTTTTTCCACAATATCCACATTTTCCTCCTAAAAATATCCAACTAAATATTGGTATTAAATGAATCCATTTAAGTTTTTTGTTGCAGTATGGGCAAACTGATCGACTTGCGATTATGCCTTTTTTCTTTTTGTGAAGTCGAAATACCAGAACGCTTAGAAAGCTACCGATGCTTGCTCCTACTATGAATGTTAATATGGCTGCTATTACTATCATGGTTTTTTGATTAAGAAGGTTTAAGGGGAAGTTATGTCTGCCTTATAATAATTATTATTTGATGTTTCTTCCAGCTTATTGTATTTGCTTAATGCTATTTTGGAAATAGGGTTTCCTGCGCCTAATGTGTAAGCTTTTTTGTAATTCTCTTTGGCCATGCTTACCAGTCTTTGTTTTTCGTACATTATTCCAAGGTTTAGATATGCAGCGTCAAAGTCTGAGTTTATCTCAAGTGCCTTGAGTAGATATCTTTTTGCTTCTTTTTCTTCGTTTGTTGCAATTTTAGCCCAGCCGACCAAGTTGTAACTCATTGCGTTGTCAGGAAAGTTTTCCAATGCCTTTTCTGCCATTTCCATAGCTTTTTCAGGATTATCGACTTTGTCTATGTTTAGCCATACTGCTTTAACAAAGACTTCCATACTGCTTGGGTTAAGCGCTATGGTTTCTTCGTATTTTTTTGCCGCTTTTTCCAATTCGTCCTTTTGTAAATATAAATCTCCTAGTTTTAGGTTTAACTGATCTTTTGGTTGATATCCGTAGTCATCCGCTTTTTCTAAATAGAATATTGCTTTATCTACTTCGTCTTTTGCAAAATATGTTAGTCCAAGATAGAAAAGTGTCTCCGGTTTTTCGGGTGCCAAATCTTTTGCTTTTGTAAGTGCATCCAGTGCGTCTTCGAGCTTTTCTGTTTGTAGGTATGCATACCCCAAAACTATCCACGCATCTCTGTAATTGCTTTTTACGTTTATTACGTCGAAAACTAATGGAATTGAAGCTTCGTATTCTCCAACGTCTACGAGGCTTTTTGCTAGTAATAATTGTAAAAAAAGTGGACTTTCGTCAGTGAAGTATTCAAAAAGCTGGAAGTTTCTGGTGAACTTTCTCGCCTTTTCTATTAAATCTGCACTTGCAGGTGGTTCTGCTGAGACTATTTCTTCGAATTCATTTTTTGCTCCTTCGAAATCTTTGTAAAGAATCAAAATAACTCCCGTGTAATATTTCACTGTGTTGTCGGATTTATCCAGTGCCCATACTATATTTTTAGCTTCCTCTGTTTTTCTTTCATTTAATAGGGCTCGGGCGATTCCTATTTGTATTTCAATTGAATTTGGCTCTAGTTTTTCAGCTGCAAGAAAGGCTTCTTTGGCTTTTGTGGGCTGATTGTTTTCTAGATATGTTTCTCCCAGAAGTTTTAGTGGTTCAGTTGAATTTGGATTGAGTTTTCTTCCCTTGAGGAATTCTTTTATTGCAGCTTCAAGGTAGTCATTTGCTCTGTAAGTTCTTCCTACAGCCAAATGTTCTACGTATGTTTTTGCTGTAGGATTTCCATTTTCAATTTCTTCCAATGTGAATGGTAGAGTTGTTTTATTGACTACTACAGGTTCATCTTTTGGTTTTGGTGCTGGTGTTGTGTAGGATACTTTTGTTTCTGTAACTTTTGGAGGGCTTAGATCTTCAGTAGTTTTAGCTGGGGCTATATCGTCTTCTATTATATTCGTATCAGGCTTAAATACACTCATAGCTATAAAAATGCTTCCCGCTATAATTATTATCCAAAACAATGTAAGTATTGATCTCATCTTATTTCTATAGAGTTAGCTAAACAAACTGCTGCGGCAACTGCATCTGCTGCATCGTCGGGCTGTGGTGGTTTTTCCAGTTTAAATATTGTTTTTACCATTTCTTGTACCATTTTTTTATCAGCTTTTCCGTATCCGCATATTGCTGATTTTATTTCCATTGGAGTGTACTCGCTTTGTTGTATATTGTTTTCTTCCAGTTTTAACATTATTACTCCTCTTGCTTGTGCTACTGATATCGCGGTTTTTACATTCTTGTTAAAAAACAGTCTTTCAATTGATGCTTTTTCCGGTTTCCATTTTTTTATAATACTGCTTAAGTCTTTTGATATTTGTTCTAATCTTTCACTGTCTGATAACTTGCTTGAAGTTCTTATACATCCGTAATCCAATAATTTTAATTCGCTTTTTTCAGATTCTAAAATGCTGAATCCCGTAATTGCAGTGCCAGGGTCTATTCCGATTATTCGCATATTCAGGTGTTGTAAGTTGAGATTAGTTTTTCTTTACTGGCGTTACAAACTATTACGACCTTTGAATTTTTCTTTATTAGTTTTTCCTTTTTCAAAAGTTTTATGATTTTGTCAGTTTTTTCAGGACATTTGCCTTTTATTTTTGCGACAATTGTTTTGTTTAATCCCCATAGTAATGTTAATTCTCTTGCTATTTGTTTCTTTGGTGTAATTGTTATGATTGGAATATAGAGTCGTGTTTTTTCAATTTCTCTAGCAGTGTAGCCGTCTTCTGTATATACGACGATTATGTCTGCATTTGCGTCTATAGCCAATTCACATGCGTTTATACATGTTGGATCTGATGCTGATGAATTTCTGGCTGCGTCCATTGTTTCCAGTATTTCTGGATGTTTTTGTAATTCCTTTTCTACTGTTAATGCAACTTTTTTTAGTGTTGTTGCCGCTTTTACGGGATATTTTCCTACTGCTGATTCGTTTGAAAGCATGATTGCGTCTGTATGGTCAAAAATCGAATTTGCGGCATCAGATATTTCCGCTCTTGTAGCTATGGCGTTTTCAACCATTGATTGTAGTACTTGAGTTGCTGTGATTACAGGCTTACTGTATTTGTTTGCAAGCTTTATCATTCTTTTTTGAACGATAGGAACTTTTTCAGCTGGGATTTCTATACCGAGGTCTCCTCTTGCTACCATAATTCCGTCAGCTGCCAGAACTATTTCTTTTAGATTTTCCACAGCCTCATGTCTTTCTATTTTTGCTATGATTTTTGTGTTTTTGCCTTCTTTCTTTATTAAATTTCTAAGTGAATGTATGTCTTTTTTTGATTTTACAAATGAGAGGGCAACGTAGTCCACTTTGTGTGCCAGTCCCCATTTTAAATCTTCTCTGTCTTTCTTTGTTATCGATTTTGCTGAGATTGTAGCCGTCGGTACGTTTACCCCTTTATGGCTTTTTACAATTCCACCAACTTTTACTTTAGTTCTTAGTTCTGTTTTTGAAACTTTTTCTACTTTTATTTCCAATAATCCATCGTCGATCATAATTGAATCTCCTTTCTTGACGTCCTTTACGATTTGTTTGTATTGAATGGGAAGAATTATCTTGTCTTTTTCCTCATGTCCTTCAATATTTTTTATTGTTAGTATAACTGTTTGTCCTTTCTTTATTTTTATTCCTTTTTCAGGCATGTCTCCGATTCGTATTTTTGGTCCTTGCAAGTCCTGCATTATTCCAATCATTTTTCCGGTTTTTTTCTCAACTTTTCGAATGTTGTTTATCATTCTTTTGTGATGCTTATATGTTCCATGTGAAAAATTGAGCCGTGCAACATTCATGCCGGCTTTTACCAAGGCTTCAATTTCTGTAACTGAATCACTTGATGGGCCAAGAGTACAAACTATTTTTGTCTTTTTTTCGTACATAGGGAATGAGAAAAGAGTTGGCTAGATTATAGCTTGTTTGGAATGAATATTCAATCAAGCTCTTTCTATTTTACTGTGACACTTTTTGCCAGATTTCTTGGTTGATCAGGGTCGTTTTTTCTAAGAACTGCTAACTGATAAGAAAGAATTTGTATTGGAATTATGTTCACTATCGGTGATGCGTCTCCTGTATCCGGGACTTTTATCCAATAATCGAATACTTCATGATTGTCTGGGGAAACTCCAATGATATAGCCTCCGCGTGATTTTACTTCCATAGCGTTTGATAGAATTTCCTTTTTACACTCGTCGTTTGCAACTAATGCTATTACAGGAGTGTTTTCACTTATAAGAGCTATTGGTCCGTGTTTAAGTTCGCCACCTGCAAAGCCTTCTGCGTGGATATATGACACTTCCTGTAGTTTTATTGCGGCTTCAAGTGCGATCGGATAGTTTGATCCACGTCCGATTATGTACATTGATTCTACATCCTTTATTCTTTTTGCCAGTTCCATGATGTATCCCTCATATCGTGGATTTAACATGTCATTTATTTGTCCTGCAGTATCAATGAGTAATTGTTTTCCTTCATGAATCCCTCCGTTGCAGGCATATGCGAGTAGAGTTAGAATTGCTAGTTGGGATGTTGTTGCTTTTGTAGAGGCAACGGCTTTTTCCAATCCAGCTTTTATTGGAATCACTATGTCTGAGATCCTGGCCATTGTTGAGCTTTCTACATTTACTATTGATACTATTTTCACTCCTTTTTCTTTTGCTATTTCAATTGCCTCTAGTGTATCTGCTGTTTCACCTGATTGTGATACGCAAATCATTAGAGATTTGTCTGTGAGAAAATGTTTGTGACATGAAAATTCTGATCCGAATGAAAAGTTGATGTGTTTTTTTGCGATTGCAGAAAATAAATATTCTCCAACCATGCACACTTTTCCTGCAGTTCCGCATCCTACAATATATGTTCCGAATGCTTTTTTTATTTCGTTTGCCACTTGTTCTATTAGTTCGGAATTTGCGTTACATGCTCTATGTAGAGTGTCTTTTTGTTCCATGATCTCTTTGATCATAAAATGGGGGAATTCACCTTTTTCCGCATGTTCTATATCAAGATCAATTTCTATTATCCTCTTTTCTATATCTTTCCCTTTTTCTAGGTCATAAAATCTTATTTTTCCATCTTCTATTATCGACATTTGATTGTCGTCCAGATAAATAACTTTATTTGTGTATGGTAGAAAGGCTGGAATATCTGAGGCAACGTAATACTCGTCTTCGTTTTTTCCTACACCGATTATCAATGGTGATCCTTTTCTTGCCGAAATAAGCTGTTTGCTGTCTTTTTTTATTGCAACAAAAGCATATCGACCTTCTATTTCTTTGCAGGCTAATTTTATGCTGTCTTCGAATGAATGAGTCTTGCAGTGTTCTGCTATTAAATGGGCGATTACTTCAGTATCTGTATCACTATGAAAATTGTGACCTTTTTTTTGAAGAAATGCTTTTACTTCCAGATAGTTTTCAAAAATTCCGTTGTGGACTAAAACTATATCTTTGTCTTCAGTGAAGTGTGGGTGAGCGTTTGATTTTGTCACTCCACCATGTGTTGCCCATCTAGAATGTCCTATGGATATTTTTATTTCGTTTGGATCTTCAACTTCACCTATTGAAATTTCTGATGATCTGAAGTGATCCTTATTTATAGTATAGTCGCTTATTTTCCCCACTTTTTTGTGAATGAAAATTTTATCATTTGATTTGTATGCTATACCCCATGAGTCATACCCTCTGTATTCAAGGCACTTGAGTCCTTCAACCACTATTTCCGGAGCATTATGTTTTTTCCCGTAATATGAGAAGATTCCACACATAGTTTAATTGTTTAAAATTGTGGGCGTATTTTAGATTAAAAGTCATCAATCTACTAGCATGAGGTCTTGACTTTTAGGGGTTTTGCTTAGGTTCTTTGTCCCTGTTTTTGTTACTAGAACCATATCTTCAATTCGTACTCCAAATTTTCCTTCTAAGTAAATTCCCGGTTCTACTGTGATTATTGAGTTTTCTCTTATTTTTTTCGGATATTTTGCTGATAAGGAAGGTATTTCATGTATATCCAACCCCAGACCATGTCCTCCGGCGTGTCCGTATTGTTTTCCATATCCAGCTTTTTCTATCATTTCTCTGGATAATTTGTCAGCCTTTATTCCGGTGATTCCCGCTTTTATTTTTTGGATTGCGTTTTCTTGAGCTTCTAAGACCAAATTGTATATTTCTGACTGTTTTTTGTTTGGTTTTGCTGTGAAAAGCATTCGGCTCATATCTGAGCAATAGCCTTTATATTTCATTCCCATGTCTATAAGTATCATGTCTCCTTTTTTGAGTTTTGTCTTATCTGAGAGGTGGTGGGGGATTGAGGAGTGCGAACCGAAGGCTACAATGGGGTCGAAAGATACATCTTCTGCACCAAATTCTCTTCCAAGCTCTTTGATTTTCCAAGCCAAGTCCATTTCTCTTAATGTTTTTTTGCTTTTCAGGTGTTTCTTTATGATCTTTCTTATTTCTTTGAAAACTTTTTCGTTTATTCTTTGGCTTTTTGTTAGAAAAAAGATTTCTTCCTTTGTTTTTATTTCTCTGATTTTTTCTGTTTTACCTGAAATATTATAGAATTTCACTTTTTTTGTAATTTTTTTGAATTTTTTCAGTCGACTTATTGTCATGAAATCTTCTTCAATTCCCAATTCTGTAACCTTGTGTTTCTTTATTATTTTTTGCCACTTTTTTGGGTCTGTTACTTCAATTCCTTTTTTTATTGAGTCTTTTGCTCTTTGTATATATCTAAAATCTGTGAATAGGTATTTTTTCTTTCCTGCTATGAGCATGAATCCACTGGATCCTGTAAAATTTGATAAATATTGAATATTGGACTTACTTGTAATAAGGGAAGCTTTCATAGTTTTTCTAGTTGTGTTTCAGGAAGTATCCAATGATTTCTTCGTCTTCTTTCATTGTTTCCGGAAGATCTTTTAGCGTCTTTAATATGTGGTGTTTTTGGAATCCTAGTTTCATTAGTGCATCTATTATGTCTTCGTTCATATTTTGATAAACTGCTCCATGTTCTCTCTCAAGGACGTCTACAGTCACTTTTCCTTTTAGTTCGAGTACTATTCTCTTTGCGGTTTTTTGTCCTATTCCCGGAATTTTGCAGATAAATGCAGTGTCTTCATTTATAATTGCATTTTTCATTTTCGCTGATGGAATATTTAATATTTCCATAGCTACCTTTGGCCCAATTCCACTTATCCCTATTAGGATTTTGAAAAATTCCAAGTCTTCGTAGTCTGAGAATCCATATAGAGTTGATAGGTCTTCTCGTATGTGATGATGAATGAAAAATTCTATTAATTGTTCTTCTTTTGTTTCAGCAAGAATATATTTTGTTATAAAAACAAAATATCCAATGTCTCCAGTACTTAATACTATTCCTTTTTCTGTTTTTTTGAGAATTGTTCCTTTTAGGTGAGCGATCATATTTTTATTTTCGTTGATGGAATGTTTTCAGGAAATCTTTTTTGAATTTTTTGAATTCGTCTGCGTTAATGCTTTCCCTGATTTTTCGCATCAAGTTTAACAAAAAGTGTAGATTGTGGATAGTCATTAGACGTAACCCTAAAATTTCCTTTTCGAATATTAGGTGTCGTAGATAACTCCTACTATAGTTTTTGCAAGTTGTGCATTTGCAGTTTTCTTGAAGTGGGGAGCTATCTCTTTTGAATTGCTCGTTTTTTATGCTATATCTTCCGTTTAGAGTCCAAAAAGCTCCGTGTCTGCCCATACGAGTCGGGTGAACACAGTCAAACATGTCTATCCCCCTATCTACGCATTCAAGGAGGTCTGTGGGCGTTCCTACGCCCATTAGGTATACCGGTTTCTTTCTATCTAGATGGGGGACTGTGCTTTCAATCATTTCATGCATTTCTTCTCTACTTTCTCCCACGGAAAGTCCACCTATAGCATTGCCCGGTTGATCTAGGCTGTTTATAAATTTAGCTGACTTTATTCGCAAGTCATTATATACACCTCCTTGGACGATAGGGAATAAAGCTTGTGGTCTATCTGTCTCCTCAGAGAGTTTTTCATGTTCTTCTTTACACTTTAGTGCCCAATTATGTGTTCTTTTCATTGCTGCCTCAAAATACTCTTTGCTGCTGTCTGCCGGAGCGCATTCATCAAAGGTCATTATGATGTCTGCTCCAAGGTCATGTTGTATCTGCGTTGCTTTTTCAGGCGTTAGGTAGTGTATTGAACCATCGATGTGGGATTTGAATTCAACTCCTTGTTCATCGATTCTTACTTTTAGATTTATTCCATTTTTGTTTGCATAGGTTTTTTTCTGACCTAACGAAAATACCTGAAATCCTCCTGAATCTGTGAGTATTGGTTTGTCCCAATTCATCCATTTGTGCAGTTGCCCCATTTCTTTTATCAATTTCTCGCCTGGCCGCATATATAGATGATATGTGTTGGCAAGTATGACTTCTGCTCCTAAGTCTTTTAAATCTTCGCTTGAGAGGGTTTTTACTGTCGCTTTTGTGCCAACAGGCATAAATATTGGTGTATTTATGTCTCCGTGTGCTGTTTTGAAGGTTCCTGTGCGGGAGTTTCCTTCTTTTGAGGAATGTTTTACTTCAAATTCGAACATATAAAAAGTTGAGTAGCTACAAATGGACTCAATATATTTGTGGTTTTAATCTTCTTTTTTTTCTGGAGCCTCCTCTTTAGCTTCTTCTGGAGTCTCCTCTTCTTCAGGAGTCTCCTCTTCTTCAGGAGCCTCCTCTTTAGCTTCTTCAGGAGCTTCTTTTTTAGTTTTCTCAGGAGTTTTTTCTTTTACGGTTTCTTCTGTTGCTTCTTCTGCTGCTTCTTCTCCGCTCTTACCTTCTTCTACCTTTTTTACTTTTCCTGCTGCTAATTCTTGAGCCTTTTTCATTTTCGCCATGAATTTATCAACTCTTCCAGCTGTATCAATTAGTTTCTGTTTACCAGTGTAGAATGGATGGCTTGCTGAACTTATTTCTACTTTAATTACGTAGTATTCTTTGCCTCCAATTTTCATGGTTTCGTCGCTCTTTGTAGTTGATTGACTGATGAATTGTGCTTCACTTGATGTGTCAATAAACACTACATCGTACATTTCTGGGTGAATTCCTTTTTGCATGGCTTTAAGGTCAATTTACTGAATTTTTAGCCTCAGCAATATACTTTATATAAAGTATCATTGCAAGCATAATTATGATCAACAATATCGCTAGTTGTTTGTAGAGTTGTAGGTTCATTACATTGACCTGAAATTCAGCTGTTCTGGATTCTCCACTGTCGTCTGTTACAGTTAGTTTTACCGTATGTTTCCCTTTTGTTCTGAAAATGTGACTGATAGCGTTGCCTTCTTTTTGAATTCCATTTATTTCCCATATGTAGCTTACAATTTCTCCATCTTCGTCATATGATGGTGATCCGTCGAATTTTTCTTTTTCCAAAATCCCAACTGTATATTCTTCTTTTTCAAGCTTAATAATTGGTCCTTTATTTAATGGGTATTCATCTTGTTCATCGCCCAGGCCGTCATTGTCGTCGTCTGTATCTTGGTTGTTTCCAATCTTGTCGTTGTCTGTGTCTAGCCATTCTTCCTGGTTTAGTGGAAAGGCGTCCTCCTTGTCGTTGAAGCTGTCTCCGTCAGTATCTTCCATTACTGGGTCTGTTTTCATGTTTTCTTCCTCTGTGTCGCTAAGACCATCATTGTCATCATCTGTGTCTGCTACGTTTCCAATTCCGTCACCGTCACTGTCTATTGTTTCGTTTGGATCTAATGGTAGGTCATCATATTCATCAGGAACACCATCGTTGTCGTCGTCGTTGTCTTTGTTGTCTCCAGCTCCATCTCCGTCAGTATCATATTGCTCGCTTGAATTTAATGGAAAATCATCTTCTATATCAATAACGCCATCGTTGTCGTCATCGGGATCTTGTGAATTTGTAATTCCATCGTGGTCCGTGTCTTGGGCTACAAATATTTCTGTTACTGCCCAGTTGTTGTTTGGGTTGTCTATTTCCGGTTCCCATGGATATATTTTTACTGCAACTCTGTGATCGCCATATAATGGTACCCAATCTACAAATATATCGTCGCTACTTCCTCCAAATATGGATATTGCCTGATCTGCGCCTATTTGGTTTCCATTGTCTGTGAATCTTACTATTCCGAGAAGGTCCTTTTGACTGTGGTTTGTTACTGATGCATAAATTCTTGTAGCAGCTCCTTCTAGAAAGTTTGATGTAGAAAAGCTTATACTTCCGCTATTTATGGAGATATCTCCGTCAAACGCAAATACTGTAGCTCCTGTTAACAGAAATGCCGTAATAAAAATAACTGCTTTATTTTTTAGCTTCATAGGTGTGAGTGAGTTTTTTTATGAGGAAATCTTTTCCTTTTTTGGTTTTTCTTTAGCCTTTTTTTCTGATTTTTCGTCTGTTAGTGTCTGTTGTTCTTCGTTCTTATTTTCTTCTTTTATGTTGCTTAGGTCAATGTTTTCTATCAAAGAAATAGATGCTACTTTGTCATTTGGTCTCATTCTCATCAGGTAAACCCCTTGTGTTGCTCTTCCTTGAGATGGAATGTTTGATGAATGTAGCCTTATAACTTGTCCTGATTTTGAAACTAAAATCAAGTCTGCATCTGTTGTTTTTTCTATTATTTTAGCTCCGATGATTTTTCCTGTTTTTGATGTGATGTTTGCAGTTTTTACGCCGGTTCCTCCTCTAGTTTGGCTTCTGTAGCTTCCAACTGATGTCATTTTTCCTAGTCCGTTTTCCATAACTACAAGAAGTTTTGCTGTTTCAGCATCTTTAATTACATCCATTTCTACCACTGTGTCTCCTTCTTTTACTCTTATTCCTCGAACACCGATTGATGGTCTTCCCATAGGTCTTGAATCTTTTTCGTTGAATTTTATGGATTTTCCATTTCTTGTGATTATCATTACTTCGTCACCATCAGAGCATTCCTTTACCCATTCCAGTGAGTCTCCGTCTCTTAGTTTTATAGCTATTAGTCCTGATTTTCTTACGTTTTTGAAATCTTCTACAGACGTCTTCTTTATTGTTCCATTCTTTGTTGCCATGAATAGATATTGTCCGGAGAATTGTTCTCCTGCATTTAAAATTGCGGTTACAGTTTCTCCGTCTTGAAGCTGCAATAGGTTTACAATTGCTTGTCCTTTTGCTGTTCTTGATGCTTTTGGCAGTTCATAAACGGCTAGTTTGAAAACTCTACCTTTATTTGTAAAGTAAAGTAATTCGTCGTGATTTGATGCAAACCTTGTTAGTTTTATTTCATCTTCTTCTTTTGTTCTGCCTCCAATTATGCCCTTTCCTCCTCTTTTTTGTGCTTTGAACGATGAAGGAGAGATTCTTTTGATGTAGTTTTCTCTACTAAGCATTACGATCATTTGCTCATTTGGAATTGTATCTTTTTGAGAAATTGAATCGATAGCATGAAGGACAACTTCAGTTCTTCTTTTATCTGCGTATTTTTCTTTTACCTCTGCTAATTCTTCTTGCATTATTTCAAGAATTTTCTTTGCACTTGCAAGGATTCCTTCCAATTCTGTTATCAGAGCTAGTTTTTCTGCCAGTTCGTCTTCTATTTTTTTTCTTTCCAGTCCGGCCAGTGTTTGTAGTCTCATTTCCAGAATGGCTTTTCCTTGAATTTCAGTTAGTTTGAATTTTTTTATCAATGCCTCGAGAGCTATTTCTTTCGTATCAGACTTTCTAATTGTGGCTATAACTGCATCGATACTGTCTAATGCTACTTTTAGCCCCTCCAATATGTGTGCTCTTGCTTTTGCTATCTTTAGATCGTACTCGGTACGTCTTTTTATCACTATTTTTCTGTGGTCGATAAAGTGCTCAAGTACCTGTTTAAGGTCTAACAGGTGCGGTTGAATCTCGTCAACAAGTGCAATCATATTCATGTTGAATGATGATTGAAGTTGAGTAAATTTGAATAATTGATTTAGTATTTTCTTAGGGTATGTATCTCTTTTAAGCTCGATTACTACTCGTATTCCGTCTTTGTTTGACTCGTCTCTAATGTCGCTGATTCCTACGATTTTTTTATCTCTTACCAAATCTGCCATTTTGCTTATGAGATTTGATTTATTAACTTGGTAGGGGATTTCACTTACAATTATTGCTGACCTTCCTCCCTTCATTTCTATAATTTCAGTTTTTGATCTAACTACCATTCCGCCTCTACCTGTTGTATATGCTCTTTTAATGTCTTCAATATTGTAGATTATTCCTCCGGTAGGGAAGTCGGGTGCTTTTACATATTCCATCAAATCTTCGATGCTGGCTTCAGGATTGTTTGAAAGGTGCATTATTGCATCTATTAATTCTCCAAGATTGTGTGGAGGTATAGAAGTGGCCATTCCTACAGCAATACCTGTTGTTCCGTTTAAAAGTAATTGTGGAAGTCTTGTCGGTAAAACTGTTGGCTCTCGGTGCCTTCCATCATAGTTATCACGCCAGCTTACTGTTTCTTTATCTATGTCTGCTAGCAATTCGTCTGAAACTTTTTCCATTTTTGCCTCTGTATAACGCATTGCGGCTGCTCTATCTCCGTCAATTGATCCGAAATTACCTTGTCCTCTTACCAACCTGTATCGCATTGCAAAGTCTTGAGCCATTCTTACCATTGAGTCATAAACGGCAGTATCTCCATGTGGATGATACTTAGCTAAAACTTCACCAACTACGGCAGCTGACTTACGGAAGCCTGCTGATGACTTTAGGCCCATTTCGTTCATTGCGAAGAGTATTCGTCTGTGAACAGGCTTTAACCCATCTCTTACGTCTGGTAGCGCACGTGCAACTATTACGCTCATGGCATATTCCAAATAGGAACTTTCCATCTCTTCTGAAATATTTATTTTCTTTACGTTTGTATCATTGAATAGTTCAAGATTGTCTTCAGGCTTCTCTCTATGCTCTGCTTTTTCTTCGTTTTCTTTTGAGTTTTCTTCTTCTGAGTTTTTTTCTGACACGTCGATTTTAGGTTACTGGTGTAATTTTACCTGCGGATACTAGCATATAATTTCTATTTGGTGTAATAAAAATGACTCATGGTGAGTATGTGGCTTGTAAAAAAGCCCTTTTTCTGCTAAAATATGGAGATATTTAGATATAAATATATTAATGGCTGAAAACAAAAAACAAAATGTTAAGGAACTAAAGAAGGTTGCGCAAAACCCTGGTGGTAAAGCGGTTTTTTCCAAGAATGAAGATGGAAGTGCTGAAACGCCTCGTTGGCTTAGTGATGCAAGTGGTCAAAGTAATGAAAAAATATCTAACCTTCCTGATGCAGATAGTGCTGCACAGTTTGGATCTGTGTTGCCTAATGTTAGGACAGAGAAGCCAAGTGCTGTTGACTTGGGGCAAGACCCCGATTCTTATATTGCTGTGACTCCTTCACTTGAAGTTATTAGGCAGGTTGACTCTAGTGCTGCTGGAAAAATGTCTGTTGCCGGATATGATCCGAAGACAGGTAAACGTCCTGAGGCGAAGATAAAGGAGAAGGTAGTTAAGAAAGAAGTAGCAGAACTTAAGATTGATGATGAAAAGGCCAAAAAACGAAAATCTCTTTTTGATAAGATGAAGTCGGTTTTTGCTTTTAATACTAAGAAGTCTAAGAATACTGTTGAAAAGGTAGATTCCTCTAAGGGAAGTACTGGATCTAAAATTTCTCAAAAGGAAAGGAAAGAATATATAGATGCTGAAAAAATATATAACGAAGGAATAGCTTCTATAAAGGATTTGATTGCTCCGTCATCTATGGAGATTCAGTATGATTCTTTGAGGCTTGATGGGCTTTATGTTCGGTCTTTTTATGTCTTTGCTTATCCTAGGTATTTGGATGCGAATTGGCTTGCACCTATTGTGAATTTTGATGTGACTATGGATGTTTCACAATTTATATATCCAATCGAATCTGCGTCTATTATGAAAACCCTGAAAAAGAAGGTGGCTCAGATGCAATCAAGTGTTCGGATAAATGCGGAAAAGGGACAGGTGCGTGATCCTGGTCTGGAAACAGCCTTGGGTGATGCTGACCAGTTACGTACAGAAATTCAAAGAGGGCAGGAAAAGTTTTTCCAATTTGCTCTTTATTTTACAATTTATTCTGAAAGTGAGAAAGAACTTGAAAAAATTGCTAAGCAGCTGGAAAGTTTGCTTGCAGGGAAATTGGTTATGACAAAACGTGCTCAACTTCAGGCTGAACATGGTCTTAATTCTTGTTTGCCTATGTGTCTGGATGAGCTTTATACAGTGAGAAATATGAATACTTCTCCTCTTTCAACAACATTTCCGTTTACTTCTTCTGATTTAACTTCTGACAAGGGGGTTTTGTATGGACTGAATCGTCATAATGATAGTTTGATTATTTTTGATAGATTTGCTCTGGAGAATGCTAACAGTGTTGTGTTTGCTAAATCTGGTGCAGGTAAATCTTATGCTGTTAAGCTTGAGATTTTGAGACTAATGATGATGGGAACTGATGTTATAGTTATTGATCCGGAGAATGAATATGAGGCACTTGCAAATACTGTTGGTGGATCGTATTTGAATCTTAGTTTGAATAGTGATAGGAGAATTAATCCTTTTGATTTGCCGAAACCTGTTGATGGGGAGGACGTGAAAGCTGGTGATTTGCTTAGGTCTAACATTATTACTCTTCAAGGGCTTCTAAAGCTGATGTTGGGTGGTCTTACTCCAAACGAAGAGGGTGTGTTGGATAAGGCGTTGATAGATGTTTATGCTCTTAAGGGAATTACTATGCAATTGGTGGATCCATCTATTTATGAACCGCCAACGATGGGGGATTTGTATGAGATTTTGAACTCTATGGAGGGGACTTCCGAGCTCGTCCAGAGGTTGTCTAAATTTACAACAGGTTCGTATTCTGGAATTTTTAATCATTCTACTAATATTGATTTGTCTTCAGGAATGATGGTTTTCTGTATTAGAGATTTGGAAGATGCGCTACGTCCGATTGCGATGTATATAATCCTTAATTATATCTGGAATAAAGTTAGAAGTAAGCTAAAAAAGAGAGTACTGGTTGTGGATGAGGCATGGACTATGATGCAGCATGAGGATAGTGCGAAATTCTTGTTTGGTTTGGTGAAAAGGGCTAGAAAATATTATCTTGGTGTTTCTACCATTACTCAGGATGTAGAGGACTTTATAAAGAGTGATTATGGTAAATCTATAATTACCAATTCTTCTCTACAGTTATTGCTCAAACAGGCTCCATCTGCTGTGAATGTTTTGGCGAAAGTCTTTAATTTAACCGAGGGGGAGAAATATGTGCTGCTCAATAGTGGTGTTGGACAAGGTCTTTTCTTTGCTGGTTTGAAGCATGTGGCTATCCAGGTGATTGCTTCTTATACTGAAGACAAAATTGTTACTACAGATCCTGAAGAGATTTTAACTGCAAAGGAAGGGGAAGCTCTTAATTAGTAGTTCTAGAATTCTTCTAAGGCTGTATCAAGTTGCCAGTCTATTTCTTCGGTGTTTTCAATAATACTATCCGGTGTGAGTCCAATATTGTTTATATTTGTTCCGTTTGGACTGAGCCACTGTGAAATGGTGTATTTGAATAAGGCTCCATTGTTGTATTGGGTGATTTCTTGAACACTTCCTTTTCCAAATGATTGAGTTCCTATGATTGTTGCAACTCCATAATCTCGAACTGCGATTGCAAGTATTTCTGAAGCCGAGGCTGATCCTTCATTTATTAGTATTACAGTTTTGTAATCTGCTAATAACCCATTTCCGTTAGTTTTGTAGTCAATTGTGTTTCCATTTGCGAATTCCAACATTACAGCTGTTTTAACTTCGTCTGTGAATAAGTTTACAATTCTTATTGCGGTGCCCATATATCCTCCAGGGTTATTTCTTAGATCTATAATTAACCCATCTACATTGTCATTTATTGCTTTATTTGCTTCTTCCAAAAATTCTTCATATGTGTCATCGCTGAAATTTAGAATCTCTATGTAGGCTATTTTTTTTGATCCTGAACTTAGTAATTCGTAATTTGTTGATCTGATCTGTATTGCTTCTCTTGTTACTGAGAAGGTCAATTCTTTCATGTTTCTAAGTACTCCTATTTTTACGATAGTGTTTGCAGGTCCTTTTATTTTGCTTACAGCATAGTTGGTGTTTTGTCCTACTATATTTTCTCCGTCTATTTCTACTATTATGTCGTTTGGTTTAAGTCCCGCTTTTTCTGCAGGAGAATCTTTGAATGGAGAAATGATTGTAATATTGTTGTCGATTATTTCTATTATCATTCCAACTCCTTCATATTCGTTGCTTAGGCTTTCTAGAAAATTTGAAGCTTCCGAGCTTTCTTGGAAATTAGTGTAATCGTCATCAACCCTGTTTACCATTCCACCAATTGCTCCCATTATAAGGTCAGCGTCGTTAATATCGTTTTTATATATATAGTCTGTTTGTAGGGTTGTCCATACGTCCAGAAAGATGAAAAAGTCGTCACTTAGTATTAGATCGTTTTCTATTGCGCTATAGTCGTTTTCTGTTTTTATTGCTGTGGCAATAATCAGATTGTCTGCGTTTGTAGACTTTATAAGTACTGTGTGTAGATACTGCGCAACTTCTCCTTTTGTAACTCTTTTTGCCATCTTGAATAGGTTTGGGCTTTTAGTCTCAAGAATGCCTAATTCTGCTGCTTTTTGTGCAACCGCTGCGGTATCTGAATATGGATCCAGGTCTATGAAATAAAAGCTGTCTTTGTCGAAAAAGTAGCTTGTTCCTATTCCTAGAGATTTAAACATTATTTTCAGGGCGTTGCGCTTTGTTATTGTTTGATCTATTCCGATTTTTGGTTCAACGCCTTGTGCTTTCAGTATTCCAAGGTCCAATGCTGTTTGAAGGTATTTTGAATAATCGGCAAAGTTTTCTGTGTCTGTAAAAGGTAAATCTATGTTTTTTGATAGGGAAGTACCACTAAATGCTATTAGCAGTTTGTAGTAATCTGTGATTTTCACCGTGTCATCTGGTCTGAATAGATTGTTTTCTTCTTCTGCAAGTCGTCCCATGTCATATAGTTCTTTTATAGCTTCGTAATGTTTGTGATTGCTTGGAACGTCTGAATAGAAGGCAAAAGTAGTGTTTGTGAGAACTGTTAATGCTAGAAAGGCTGTTATTAGTTTAACTAGGGTTTTCATATTTTATTGTGATATATTTTTTTTACTTTAGGTTATTCCTTATATTATTGTTTAATTTTTTTGGTCAAAAGGTCTTGACGTATCTCTCGTAGGTTGTATTCCTGGGGTGCTGGTCTTTATTTTTCGGCTTATAAATGGTATAATTTATTGATTAAATAGAACTCAAGTTTATGTCAGAAGAACAAGTAAATCAAAAAATAGTGAAGCCAGCTGTAGTAAAGCCGCAAAAACGCTTTATTGCAGGGAACTATGTTAAGGCAATTGTATATTTTATACTTGGGTTTGCCTTGGTTCTGGGAACCTTTTTTCTTGAGTCAGCTATGGTGGATGGCGATGTAATGCTTGCCGAGGAGGCTTTTGCTATTAATTATACTGTTGAAAATGAGTTTGGCGGTAATGCTGTTTTACGTTTTGCTGATGAGGAAAGTTCAGGTATTGCACCTTCTATGGAATTAAAATCTAAAACAGATGATAATGAGTACTTATTTACTTTGAATTCAGGAAGGGTATGGGGAAACTTTTCGGCAAGTGATGCTGATGTAAATATTTTGATTGGTAGGGTGGTAATGATTCCGAATCATGCAAGTTTTGACTTGTCTTTTGATGGAGCAAAGATAGATTTGTCTGTATATGGAGGTGATGTTTATATAGGGTTTCTGGATGATGGGGTAGAAATTGATGAATATACTGATGAATATAGTGAGATATTTATTAATACTTTGCTTGTTCCTCGTGATAGTCAGGTTAATGTCCCTTTATCCAAGATAACTGATAAGCTTGGTCTTATTTTATATTCCAAATTAGTTAAGGAGTTTAGATATGGAGCTATTTCCTCGTCTATGCGCTCAGATGAATGGGTTTCTGATAATTTGAGAAAGGATAGTAAATATCTTGAATCTATTAAGCTAAGTTTTTCATCTGATATTATTCAGACTGGAACTAAGGTAAATGATGGATTTCTAAGTAATTGGGCATTTTGGTCTGAAGAAAATCTCACATTTGTGCCTGTAAGGAAGGAAAAAATAGTTTTTAGTCATTTGTTTGACTATTTGGATGATGCAATCTTTTATGCAAGTAAAGGGGATCTAGAAGAGATGAATCTAAACTTGCAGGAGTTCGATAAGTATTTAGCTTTATTGCCTGCTGATATTGGTGAAGGGGATGAATATTATGATCGTTATGAAAGTTATGTTAGTGATCTTTCGATTTTTGATCCGGGTGATGCTCAATATGATGTCTTGAATGATTTACTTAGTCGAAAGTTCTTTGAAGGAAGGGATGTCTATGATGTGGTTAATTTTTATTGGTTGAAGGTTTATTCTGGGTTAAGTGTTAATGCAGTTTTAGCCGAAGAAGCTTTGAGTGAATATTATTCTTACCTGGATTCAACTTTTGATGATATAGAGGATGAAGCTTTTTATCTTAAGTATATTACTTATCAGAATCAGCTTTTTGATAATCTTTTGCAAAGATATGATGTGTTCTATAAGGATGCCTATTTTTCTATCAAATTCACCCTTGAACAAGAATTGCTTAGTTTATATGAAGATGGTCAGCTTAAGGATGAATTTATGCAGGCTTTTATTAGTAATAAGATCTCGTTTTTAAAGAGACTTAGAAGATTTTTCTTTGATGGAAGAGTTCGAATTGATGCTGCAAAGGATATCTTTTCACGTTTGGTTGAGGAGGTTGATGATTTGATGCCTGAAGAAGGAAAGAATGTTGCTGTAATAGAATTGTTTGAAACTGAATTGGAAGATATTGGGAATTTCTGGGGTTACTTGAATTCTCCTGAATATAGCTCTGTTAGTATTTATGGTCCTTCTCATGAGGAACGTTATGATATTTATCTTGAGGAACAGGATAAAATTTGGAGTTTTATCAATGTTCAACAAGATGTCTTAGGTGAGGAATTTGAAATCGAATTCTCTGAAGCTGATGTTATCGCGGAAGTTGAAGATATTTTCATGAAAAACCCAAGTATATATGAGATCAAGGTTGGCAAGATTGCGGAAATAGACCAGCGCTATGTTGATGTTGAGGGAACTATAGGAGGATATAGTTTTGAAGGAGTTTACGATCGATACTATGAATCATTGAAAAATGTTTATTCTAAGGATCAACTAATTTCTGAAAGAGCAGTGAAAATTGGTAGTTTGCTTACTTTGCTGCAGGCTGTGTTTGCCGATCTTGCAGATGTTGATTTGGATGATCTAGAGGATCTTGATGAAGAAACGCATGCGGAAAGGATTGCTCGTAATTATCTTACAAAACAAATTTCCGATGTTGGCTTTATTGTTGAAGTTGAGGATTTGAAGCTTGTGAATGAGGAACTGTCTATATATAGAATTACTGAAACTACCCTTACTGATTATAAAGATGTTTTGGTTACTTTTGATTATGCCATAAGTGATCAGGAAAGAGTTAGAAATCTATTCTTGGTTGTTTCCGGTAAGCCTGTTCTTTTGGATGGAGACTATTCGTTAGAGGAGTTACGAGACTTGATTATTGCTGAAGATGATTTCTCCAGTTATCTCAAGGAGGTTGTAGAAGTTGAGGAGGAAGAAGTGGTTGAGGATGAAGTGGTGGTTGAAGAGGAAGTGGTGGTTGAGGATGAAGTGGTGGTTGAGGATGAAGTGGTTGAGGATGAAGTGGTGGTTGAAGAGGAAGTGGTGGTTGAGGATGAAGTGGTGGTTGAGGATGAAGTGGTTGAAGAGGAGCTAAGTGAGTAATTTTGACTATAGTTTTCAATTTTCACCTGACAATCTAGACAAGTTGTGCTAGATTTTTTCTGCTTAAATTAGTTTTAAAAGCTTTTTATATGACAGAAAGTGTTACGCAAAGTTATAGTGCTGATCAGATACAAGTTTTAGAGGGTCTTTCTGCCGTTAGAAAGAGGCCTGGGATGTATATAGGTTCTACTGATGTTACTGGACTTCATCATTTGGTTTGGGAGATTGTAGATAATGCAATTGATGAGGCAATGGCGGGTTTTTGTACGGATATATTGGTTACTGTACAGAAAGATGGTGGATTGTCAGTTTATGATAATGGACGTGGTATTCCGGTTGATAAGCATAAAAAGACTGGTAAGTCTGCACTTGAGACTGTAATGACAGTTTTGCATGCCGGAGGTAAGTTTGGAGGAGGTGGATACAAGGTGTCCGGAGGGTTGCATGGTGTGGGAGTGTCTGTAGTTAATGCGCTTTCTGAAAGGACTATTGCTCAAGTGTTTAGAGATGGGAAGATATATAAGCAGGAGTATCATTGTGGAGATGCTGGTGCTGAATTGGAGATAGTAGGGGATACGGATAAACGAGGAACAGATATTACTTTTTATCCTGATAAAACGATTTTTGATACTGTGGAGTTTGATTTGCCGACCATATTAAATCGTGTTCGCCAGCAGGCTTATTTGACTAAGGGGGTTACGATTTCTATTTATGATGAGAGAGTTGATAAGAGATATAGATTCTATTTTGAAGGAGGGCTTAAGTCTTATGTTCAACATTTGAATAGAACCAAGGATAGTATTGGTTCTGTTGTTTATATAGAAAAAGATATGGAAGAGGGGCTAGTGGAAATTGCTTTGCAGTACACAAGTGCATATCAGGAAACTATCTATACTTTTGCTAATAATATTCATACT
>JAUUZY010000022.1 GCA_030592015.1 Candidatus Peregrinibacteria bacterium
CTTTTAGGTTTGCATATCCTGCGATTAGATAGAAAAACAAAAAGAAAAAAATCTGTTTAGATATAGGCTCATAAATACTTGCAATTATGGCGAAAATTAACAGTATTGTGAAATTTATGATAAATATTATTTTCATGATTTTCATGATTTTTGCTTAGAAGTTTTTAATTAGAATTGTCTTTGGCATAATAAAATATTTTTTCATTTCTGACAACTCGTTGCCGTGAGTTCAGATTTTTTTTAGAATTATTTAATTAATATTTTAAGTGATGTGTTTAGAATTGCAATGAATTTGTTTTGTTGTGAACTATCTATGAAATATTATCTAAATCTTATGAAGCGGGAATTAATGCTTAGAAACTATAGTCCCAAGACCATTGATAGCTATCTTTCCTCGCTGAAGCAGTACTTTGGATTTTCTGCCGGTAATTTGGCGAGGATAAATGTTGAGGAGATAAAGTCATTCCTTCTAGATAAAAAGGCCAAGAACTATGCGCCACAAACTATAAATCTACACCTGAACGCCATCAAATTCTTCTATAGACATATAATTAAATCGCCTATCCAAATTCCAATTAAGTTTGCGAAAAGGTCTAGGCGGCTTCCTGTCGTTCTATCAAGAGGGGAAATCAATCAAATTCTTTCTTCTATCCATAATCGCAAGCATCGCCTTATGCTGGCTCTGGCATACGGAGCAGGTCTGAGAGTGAGTGAAGTTGTGAAACTTAGAATTGAGGACTTGGATTTGAACGAGCTTACAATTCACCTTAAAGAAGCAAAGGGTGGTCGTGATCGAATTACGATTTTTCCTGAAAAGCTTTTGCCGGACATTCAGCCCTTTGCTGCCCTAAGGAATAGATCGGACTATTTATTTCCAAGTGAAAGGGGTGGCAAGCTTTCCACCAGAACTCCTCAAAAGGTTTTCGAAATTGCCTTAAATCATGTAGGCATTAAGCGAAAAGCTAGTTTCCATTCACTCCGACATAGTTTTGCAACCCACCTGTTGGAAAATGGTGTAGATATTCGTTTTGTACAAAAACTTCTTGGACATAGAAATATTGTTACCACTCAAAGATACACTCAGGTGTCTAACTCTGTCCTGAAAAGGATTAGAAGTCCTTTCGAGTAGATACATAATTCTGATATAATTGATCAGCCCTTTAAATAACTAAATACAATGCTTAAGAAAAAACTTGTTTCTCTGAGGAAAAAGAAAAAACCCTTTCAAAAATTATTGAATAAAGTGAGTAAGAGTCCTATTAAGAAATTAAAGAGGCCAGCTGAGGATATTGTTAAAACATGTTAAAACTGGCGGAGAGGGGGGGATTTGAACCCCCGCGCCAGGTAAACCCGACCTACAGGATTAGCAATCCCGCCCCTTCAGCCACTTGGGTACCTCTCCGTATTTGAGCTTAGTAAATATAGGAAAAAGACCATTTAAAGTCTAGGCGTTTTTTCTATATACTGTGAAAGATAACTAACCAATATATTATGCGCAAAGTATTATTTTTATTTATAGCTATTCTTCTTTCCGGTTGTGTGCCTGCTACTGAAGCGGATGTTGAGTTTGAACTGAGTTCCGTTTACCTGACTGACGATGTTCTGGAGTTTGAATTTTATATGGAAAGGCCTGATCTTGCACTAAAGCAACCGCGTAGCGATGAAAACCTTGCTGTGAATAATTTGCCTGAAGTTCTTCGACCTGTATCCATTGAAAACGAAGCACTTATCTGCAAGAAGCATTTTTATCCGGCTTTGTGCTATGTGAGCTTGGGGGAAGATGGCATAAGCAAGGGAGGGAATTCCTATGACCTAAAAGTTGAATTTGCTGACGGAAGCATTGCTAGTGACTCTATTTCAATCCCCTATCTTGAAAAACTTGATAAACCGGAAATTCTTGAGCCTGCTGAGGAAACTGAGGACAAGTCTATCCTAAAATTTGCTGAAACCGGAGCTGATATGTATGAAGTTGCAGCTCACCTTTGTTATCCATATGCAAATGATGGAATAAATCCTTGCTTGGATGGAGATGACTATATAATCACTAAAAATGAGGATGGTGAATTTATTCTGGATGATGATGATGGCTTTTATTTTGCGGAACTCTTTAAGCGTGGTGATGCCTTGGAGATTAAGTTTGATTTCGATTTAGACTACTATGACAGTGTTCTATACGAAGTGAAGGCCGTACTTGTAAAAGAGCTTCCAGGTGGAGTTTATACTTACAGAGGATCGAATGAGATAAAGGAGATTGTTTTGAATGTGGAGGAATAGGGGCTAAATCCATAATTTTGAAATGCTGTTGTATTCGAACATATTATAAATATATGTTCGAATATTTGAATAACTCGAACATATATGCTATGATTGATGCGAAATATAAATAGAAACATGGAAAATTATGAAATCCCATCTCTTCCACTTGCTCAAGACCTAGAAACAAAAGTGGTTTTGAAGCAAGTGATAAAAGCCAATAAAATGCTTGCTGAGTTGAAAGGAACAGTGAAAACTATTCCAAATCAATCCATTTTGGTCAATACTTTAATCCTGCAGGAATCAAAAGATAGTTCTGCTATTGAACAAATTGTTACTACTCATGATGAGCTATTTAAATACGATGTGCATCACCCCAATCAGTTCTCGCTTGAAACTAAGGAAGTGCAATATTATGCATCGGCTCTACATTACGGATTCGGCAAAGTTCAAAAGACTGGCGTAATAACCAGCAATTTATTAATCGATTTGGTAAAAATCATCACTAAACGAGATAAAGGTTTTCGTAATACTCCTGGAACAACTCTTAAAACAACTGATGGAAAGGTTGTTTACACACCACCACAAAAAGGAGATGATGTTATTCTATTAATGGAGAATTTGATCAGTTTTATTAACGAAACCGAGCTATCTACTCTTGATCCTTTAATAAAAGTAGCCATCATTCATCACCAATTTGAATCCATCCACCCTTTTTATGATGGTAATGGTAGGACTGGAAGAATTTTATGTGTCCTTTTCATGATTTTGGAGAAATTGCTGGATATCCCCATTTTATATTTGAGTCGATATATCATTCTAAACAAAGAGGCTTACTACAGGCTCCTACAGGCAGTAAGGGACGAAGGAAAATGGGAAGCATGGATATTGTTTATGCTAAAGGCCGTTGAATATACAGCCAGTGATACCATGGAAACGGTTAAGACAATAAAAAAGCTTATGTCCGAATTCAAAATAGTCCTTAAGAGGGATAGTTCAAAAATATATAGTCACGAATTGATCAACACAATTTTTTCTCATCCATATACAAAAATTGAATATGTCTCTGAAGCCGTAGGAGTGAATCGACAAACGGCCTCAAGACATTTGAAGCAGTTGGAAAAAATAGGCTTAGTTACATCGTATAAGCATGGTCGTACTCTCTACTATGTTAACACCCAACTTTTAGCCATTTTTACGAAGCTCAAATAATTTATTTTTGCAATAGGGTCCACCTCTGGATTGAAGGAAATTTTTTACTCCTGGCCGTCGTAAAATTTCCATCATCAAGCCCTGCGCTCCAAGTATGCTAAATTCGCATACCATTCCGCTCTGGGACGGCTACCTCGCCATTACCTTGGCGGAGAGTCGTGGACGATGTTCGAACTGTCATTGAGCTTCGTCATTCCAAATTTGACGTGTTTGCAAAGACGGTTTTGACTAAACGGGTTACAGATCAATTCAATTTGCTTTAATTATTGATTGCAGCAATTTATAAAGCCTTTTCCTTGCATAGATCTTTGATTTTTGTTTAAGTGAATTTAAGTTTGTTATTATTCGATTTTATGGGTTTTAAGGCAGATACAAAAAAATCAAAAGCCTATTTGGTTGGTGGTGGCCTAGCATCGCTGGCCAGTGCTGCTTATCTTATTAAAGACGGCTCTATTCCTGGAAAGAACATCACTATTTTTGAAGAATCTGAGATGCTTGGTGGCAGCTTGGATGGCTATGCGCTATCTTCCGTAGAAGGCTACATCATGCGTGGTTTTAGAATGCTCGAAGAAAAGGTATATACATGCACATTTGATCTTTTGTCTTTTATTCCTTCGTTGAATAATTCCCAAAAAACGGTGAAAGATGAAATATTTGAGTTTAACGAGAAAATCAAAACCCATTCCAAGTCCAGGTTAGTTGAAACTGGAAAAATAATTGATTCATATAAACAGGGGTTGAAGATGAAAGATAGGAATGACCTGTTTAAAGTTATGACTTCTTCAGAGTCTTCTCTGGGTAATCTACAAATCAATGATCATTTTTCTCCTTCATTTTTTAAAAGCAATTTTTGGACTGAATTCTGTACTATTTTTTCATTTCAGCCTTGGCATAGTTTAGCTGAATTCAGAAGGTATACCCTAAGATTTATTCATAACGCTCCTATTATTAATACCTTAGGGTGCATAAGAAGCACTCCATATAATCAATATGAATCTATGGTTCTCCCTCTTATAGGATGGTTAAAACAACAAGGTGTTTGTTTTAAAACAAATTACAGAGTTACAAACTTAGATTTCAAGCAAAATAAAAATGGAAGGACAGTCGAACACATTTGTTATAACCACAAAGGGAAACAAAAAAAAATTGTACTCAATAATAGCGATTATGTTTTTGCTACTTTGGGCTCTATGGTGGCAAATTCCAGTATTGGATCTATGACCAAAGCTCCTCGTCTTTCGACTGGGCAATCGAATGGTTCCTGGGATCTTTGGAAAAATATTGCTAAGGATCAGCCTGATTTTGGAAAGCCTGCTGTTTTTTGCAATCATATTGATAAATCAAAATGGGAATCATTCACGGTTACCTTTAAAAATCCGATATTTCTTCAATTAATTGAGAAATTCACTGGTAATAAGTCGGGGTCAGAAGGCGTAATTACTTTTAAGAATTCTAACTGGCTTATGTCGATGGCTTTGCCTCATCAACCTCATTTCATTAATCAGGCTAAAAATGTAACAGTTTGTTGGGGATATGGCTTGTTTCCAGATAGAAAAGGAAACTATGTAAAAAAGAAGATGTCTGAGTGTAATGGTAAAGAAATATTAATTGAATTACTGTCTCACCTTGGATTCAATAAAGAAATGACATTAATCCTTGAAGATGCCATTTGTATTCCAATTATGATGCCCTATATAACAAGTCAATTTTTGCCGAGATCAAATGGTGATCGCCCCCTAGTCATCCCAAAAAGATCAACTAATTTTGCCTTTATAGGGCAATACTGTGAAATCCCGAATGAAATATCTTTTACATTAGAACTTTCGGTTAGATCGGCGCAAATAGGCGTTTATTCTCTTCTAAAATTAAATAAGAGGGTTTCCCCTCTCTATAAAGGACAACGTAATATCAAAATGATTTACAACGCTATTAATACAGCTTTTAGATAATAACTATTTCAACAAATACGCTTATATTGAGCTCCCACACGGCCGAAAATCCTGATCAGTTTTTAAAATAAAATATAGTTCATCAATCCCGAATGTAAGGAATACTAAATTCAGATTTCTCTTTTGTCTTTTTTTGCAACAGACCGCAATGCTTCCTTTTTTTCTCTATATTCCTTTCCTTCAATATAATTAACAAACTCATGGTATTGATTATGTGCTCCGCTAACCATTTTAGCATGCTTGATGGGACACCAATAAAGTTCAGTGAGTCCAGCAATTTCCCTAGCATAAGCAAGTAAACAATTAAAATAACTACAATACATACAAAATATTTTCTCAAGCCAATTTAAGTAAGCAAGATGCTGTCTGTCAAAAACAAAATATTTACGTGCCTTTAAGGTAGGGATTCCCAATAAGGGGAAACAGATACGATGGTACATCTCTAGAAATAGGTGAAGTACTATCGCTGGAATAATCATGGATCCGATTAATGGAATAATTATGATAAACCGTACTCTTATAGCCAAGATATATCTTAAAAATGGGACTTTGAATTTTCTAAGTTTTGATTTTTCCTTTATGGCTTCCTTTACAAAATTTCTTTTTTTATAAAACCGATCAATATATTGATCGACTTCTTTGGAAAATCGAATTTTAATTTGCTCTAGCTTTTGAAGATTTCCATTTTTTTTAATTATAATAACTTTTTTGGCTTCTTCTAATAGTTTTTTGAGATTTGTGAAAATATTTTTCATAGATAGTATGATTAATATGTATTAATACTAATTTAATAAAATAAATGACACAATTGAATTTCTAACCATGCAGAACCTTATCCACCCCATACTTCACTCTTTCTGAGATATCATCAAAGATTGTATAAACAATTGGAACTACGATTAAAGTCAGTACGGTTCCTACGATTAATCCTCCTATAACAGCGACTGCCATTGGTTGTTGGCTTTCTGCTCCTTCACCAATGCCTATAGCCATTGGTAACATTCCAAAAATTGTTGTCAAAGTTGTAATTAATATTGGACGGAGCCTTGTGTTTCCTGCCTGCATTAGAGCATCTAGTTTGTTAACTCCCTTAGTTCTCAGGTATTTAACGAAGTCCACGAATACAATTGCATTATTTACGATAATCCCTCCCAGTATTATCAATCCCATAAATGCAGGTAGAGATAATGGAAGATTTGTTATAAACAGTGCAAATAGAACACCAATTATTCCCAGTGGAACAGTTGTAATGATTGTTAGTGGGTGAACTAGAGATTCAAATTGGGCGGCCATTACCATGTATAATAGTAGGATGGAAATTATTAGTGCTATAAAAAGCGAAAAGAACGTTTCTTGCATATTTTCATATGTACCTCCATATTCTATTGAATACCCCTGTGGCAGCTCATATGTGCTTAGTGCTGCTTCTACATCCTGCATTACAGTTCCAAGGTCCCTATCAAATATTTTTGCAGTAATTGTTCCTTTACGTGATTGATTTTCTCGAAATATTTTTGCCGGGCTTTCTGCTAGGTCAGTGCTTGTTACCTGGCCTATATCAATTTGTGCCCCCATGGAAGTATATATCTGTAATTTCCCAATGTCATAAGCTGTTAAGGTATCCTCTTCGCTAAATTTCAATCGGATGTTGACTTCCTCTTTTCCTTGCTCTCTAAGCTTTGAAACAACAGTTCCTAAAAAAGCTGTGTTGATTGTACTTCCAATATCTAAAGAGGAAACTCCAAAGGCTCCTGCATAAGGTCTATCTATTTTTATTTCGATTTTTTTTGCTCCTTCACGAAATGAAGTATCAGTTTCTTCAACTCCTTCTATACTCGAGATTATTTCTTTAATATCATTTGATATTGCTTTAAGAGTTTCAAGATCTTTTCCAAACACTTTTATTTCTATATCGCTTTCTCCGCCTCCTAATAATATAGATCCCATGTCTTGAAATTTTATAGTCGCACCTTCTATCGAAGAGACTTTTTGTCTTATGTTGTTTGCTATTTCGGCAGAACTTAGATCACGGTTTTCAGAATTTTCCATCTTTACAAAAATGGAGGCTGTATTTACCCCCTTTGTATCTCCTGATATCACTATGGTATCACTTGATCCTGCAACACCAATGACGGTACTGACACTTTCAACCCCCTCTTCTTCTTGTATGTAATCAGCTACTTTGTTTGTAATTTGCTCAGTTTCTTCTAAAGTTTTCCCTTGTGGCAATTCTACATCAACTATCATTATTGATTGATCCATTGTTGGCATAAATTCACTTCCAATTATTGGGATTAAAAATAAACTCCCTACAAATACGCTTAGTATAACTAGCAATGACAAAAATTTGAGTTTCAATACTCTTCGCAATATTATTTGATATAGTTTTTTGAGTAGATTCATGATTTTGCCTTCCTTATTTTTTTCCATAAGGCTTTTGTCTGAAGCTTTAAATAATTTTGATGCCATCATTGGCACAAATGTAACAGCCATCAATAAAGACGCCAGAAGGGCTATTATAATTGTGAAGGAAAGTGGTTGTGCGAGCTTGCTTGCTATCCCTCCTGCAAGAGCCATTGGAAGGAAGACAATAACAGTTGTCATTGTAGAGGCTGTAATAGCATGAATTACTTGTGTAGTTCCTTTTTCAGACGCAGTGAAGCGATCTTCTCCTTTTTCTTCCATTCTTCTAAAGATGTTTTCAATAACTACAACGGCATTGTCTACAAGCATACCAATACCCAGTGTAAGAGCTCCAAGTGTCATCATATTGAATGTATAGCCAAGACTTACCATGCCTATAAAAATTCCCAAGACTGAAAGAGGTATGGTTAAGAAAATTGTAAGTGTCGGTCTCCAGTTCTTTAAAAAAAGAAATATCATTAGACCAGCTAATATAAGCCCTATAAACGCACTTTTCGTTGCGTTATTAAAATAATTCACAATCAGTTCACTTTGATCCATTACTAACTGTATCTTGGTATCTTCAGGAAGCTTTTTTGACAGTTCGGGTATTGCATGCTGAATATTTTCTACTGTATCTACAATGTTCGCTTCGGATTCTTTGTTTATCATCAGCATAATGCTGCTAACACCGTCTGTCTCAATAATCCCCCTAACTTCTTCATGTGTATCCCTTACTTCAGCAATATCTTCAAGATATATTACATTGAGATAATCAAAGTTTATTATTGGAATCTTTTTTATATCTTCAATACTTTCAAATTCTCCTTTTGATCTTATTAAATATTCGCTTTCATCAATTTCAAGATGGCCAGCTGAAATATTTATATTTTGCTTAGCGATAGCGGCTATTACCAAATTGATCGGCAAGTTATAGCCATCCAATTTCATTTTATCGATCAATACCTGGATTTCTCTTTCCAGCCCACCCGTTACATTTATTTGAGCAACTCCATCAATCCTTTTTAGATCATCTACAAATAGATCTTCGACAAGCTGTTTTAGCTCAAGTGGAGGAATGCTATCTGATGTAACTGTATACATAGCTATTGGAAATCCTGAAGTATCAAATTTGAGAGCTAATGGAGTTGAAGCTTCACTGGGAAGTCTATCTTGAATTTGTCCAATTTTGTCTCGTACGTCTTGAGACAAAAGGTCAATATCTACCCCCCATTCAAAATCCACTACAATAACTGACATACCTTCAGTAGAAGTTGAACGAACATTTTTAACATTTTTCACAGTACTTACGGCGTCTTCTATGGGCTTTGTAAGTAGTGTTTCAATTTCTTCAGGTGCAATTCCAGGATATGATGTCATGACCGTAATAGCTGGATATTCAATTTTTGGCAGTAAATCCAGGCCTAATTTGGGTAGAGACACAAAACCAATTATTGCAATGGCAAGTGTCATCATCATTATTGTAATCGGTTTTCTAACTGAGAGTGTTGATATGTGCATTATTTGATAAATAAATTTATAGCTTCTTTTGCAATTTTTTTTGTAGATATTTTTTTGTGATTTTTATTGAAACTTTGTGAAATTATAAAACTGTTCATCATACCAATTAGAAGAGTGACTTTTAGTACTAAATCGTTTTGTTTAGTGTCTATTTGCTTAAATAGAGATACAATTTTGTTCAAAATTCTCTGACGAAATTTTGTTAAAAAGTCGATGATTTCTTGATCTAACTGGGATTCCCCTTGAAAGACTAAATTTATAATGTCTTTTTTTTCTAATCCAAATTTAAGATAAGCTGTTATCAAATTTACTAATTTACTTATTGGAGAGGTCTTTTTTTTAAGGATTTTTTCTATTTCTTTTTCTAGGGTAGAAGCCGCATTTTCTATGAGCCTTAGATATAATTCTTTTTTAGAAATGAAATAATGGTAGATAGCTGGTTTTGAAATACCGCATTCTCTTGCAACATCTGTCATTGAGACTCCAAGGTAGCCATTTTTTGAAAAAAATTTTCCAGCTACATCTAGAATTCTATTTATAGTTTTTGGCTGTTTTTTTGATAATTTTTGCACCTGCATGTTCTGTAATTAGCAATGTTTACTTACCAGTCGGTAAGCAAACATACTAACACTATTCCGGACAATGTCAAGGGCTGTTTTACATGCTCCTCCTTCGCTATAAGTATTCTAAATTCGCATACCATTCCGCTCTGGGACGGCTACCTCGCCATTACCTTGGCGGAGAGACGGGGATACTCTTACATTCTCGTCGACCAAAGTCGACTGCGAGGTCGAGCTCTTAAATACTCCCTATCGGTCGTTTTTCGAGGCGAACGCTGCCTATCGGCAGGTTCTCACCCTAGGTCTACTGCGTAGACATTGCAAAGCCACCGGAGCGTATAGCCCCGCTGTCTTTCCAAATTCTGTGGCGGAGAGACAGGGATTCGAACCCTGGGTGGGTTGCCCCACAATAGTTTTCAAGACTATCGCTTTCGACCGCTCAGCCATCTCTCCGTGGTTTTTAACGCTTGATCAATATATGAAAATGCCTGATAAAAAGCAATTCAAATTTACATTTCTTCTACAACTTCCACCCCCAACAAATCCAAACCGTTTTTGAGTATTTGGCTTGTTGCTTCAACAATTCTCAATCTATACTCTCTATCCAGTAGATTCTCCGCCCTAATCACTGTAACTGCGTTGTAGAAGGCATTAAATTCTTGTGCAACTGCGTACAAATAATTCCCTAAAAGATTTGGTTTATATTCTTGTGCGGCATTTGTGATCGCCTCTCTAAACTTTGGGAAAAGTCTTATGAGGTTTTCTATTTTCTCTGCCACACCTTCTGAATCTTTTATTTTATCCTCTGTGACATCGTCCGCTTTTCTGAGAATACTTTTTGCCCGAGCATATGAATACTGTAGGTAAGGCGCACTGTTTCCGTCCAGAGACAAGATTCTGTCCCAATCAAATGTTATATCTGTTGTTCGATTCTGAGAAAGAATGTTGTATTTGATAGCTCCAATTCCCACGGCATTTGCTATTTTGTCTTTTTGTCCGGAGTCCCTACTTTTTTCATCAACTACTTTTTTAGCTCTTTCAACCCCTTCCTTTAAGACTTCGTTTAGCAAAATCACATTGCCCTTTCGTGTACTCATCTTTTTGTCCTTCATGTGCATTCTTCCAAACCACACATGAGCTCCTTCACCGTGATACCACGGAAAACGTCTGGCAGCTCCAAATAACTGTTTAAAATGAAGTGTTTGCGCAATATCTACAATGTATAGAATCTTTATCGGTCTCCATTCGTTAATTCTGTATTTTAGTGCTGCGAAGTCTCTTGTCGAATAAAGAGTTGCTCCGTCCCTCTTTTGAACAAGGAATGGTGGGATATTTTCATCATCATATTTCACAACAAAAGATCCTTCCTCCCCTTCTACAAAAATCCCGCGCTGCTTTCCTTCAGCCAGTGTGTCAGCAAGTTTGTCCTCAAAAAATGATTCCCCCTGATAATTATCGAATTTGATTCCACCAATCAGATCATAAGTTATTTGAGTATCCTTCAAGCTTTCATCTACTATCCATTTCCATATTTTTCGGTTTTCTTTGTCTCCCTCTTCAAAAATCTTGAATTCCCTTCTTGCTTGATCATCCAGCTCCGGATCTCTTTCCGCCTCATCATGAAACTGTACGTATAGTTTTAGAAGCTCTGTTATCGGGTCCGCCTCAATTTTCTTTCTGTCCCCCCAGTTTTTGTATGCGTAAATAAGTTTTCCAAATTGAGTACCCCAATCTCCAATATAGTTACTCTTCACTACGTTAAAACCAATTTTTTCGTATATATTTGCCAGACTTTGCCCCAGAATCGTTGTAATTAGGTGGTGTGCTCCAAGAGGTTTGGCAATATTAGGCGAACTGTATTCAATTAGTATACTTTTGTCCTCCCCTATTTTACTGGATCCATAATCATCCTTTTCGGTTAATATTGTATCAATTTCAGCGTCTAGGTAGTCCTTTCTTATAAAAAAGTTCAGAAAACCGGGTCCTGCTATTTCTACGCTTTCAATAAAATCTTCTTTTGAAATGTTTTCTTTTAGTTTTTCGGCAATTTCACGAGGCGGTGTTCCCAGCTCTTTTCCCAACTGCATAGCTATATTTGACGCATAGTCACCATGTTCATTTGAGCTTGGATACTCCACGTTTACCTTGATACGCATTGGCTTTGAAAAAGCCTTAACTATCGATTGTTCTACTACAGATCGAATCTTTTCCTTTAGGCTATATTCATCCATCAAAGCCATTAGTTCATTTTTTTGCTCTTTTTTCTCGAGTGGAATTGGTTTTGCTCCATTGTTTTGTGATTGTATCTGTTCCTTAACCTTCTTATGTTCCTCTTTTTTCTTTTTTACTGCTGATAGATATGCTTTTTCCTGTGCCGAAACTTTTGAGTCATCTATATTTTGTCTACCTTGAACGCCAAGTTCCACAGAACCGTTTTCCTCATTTAGTACATGTATGGTGGTTTCTGCGCTCAAGTATTTTTGTATAGTCGTATTGATTTCGTTTAAAAGTTCTCCAAATTCGTCTAGGTGCATATTGCTTAGATCCTCTATAAAAATAACTGCATTTGTTGTTTTATTGGTCAACTTTGTCCTTTCGCACTCCCTGTGATTCCAATATCTGCACGTTATTCCCCCATCATCCATATATGCCACTTCTCCTTCTCCAGCCTGCTCAACCTCTACAGACCCCATCGGTCTAAATGGCTCTTCCCCCTTTGTAAAAGTAAGATTTAAATCTCCACATAACCAATCCAGATCTTCGCTACCTATTGGCAGAAAAAACTTCAAAGAAAAATAGTTATATAGGTCCACAAGTGAATTTATGTGTGGAATTTCTTTGCCATCCTGAACTCTTTTCGCTAATGCTCTTACAGATGGTTGAATCTTTTTTGGGTTTATTCCCAAATTTCCGTATGCTTGATTCCATACTTTTATCATTAAGTCATCATCAATATTTTTGCCCTTTAGTCCCCTTGTTTTCTGTGCGGCAACCCCTCGAAGCAGGCTTTCTATAGCCGATACCCTGCGTGAGTTGTCTAGGCCTTTTATCACTATTAGGCCCATTTTGAAATCAGGGTATTGTTCGAAAATTTTGGAATCAATGTTGAATTTCATACTAAAATCTTGTTATTCTTTCTTTTGCTGTATTCTAAATAAAATTATTTTGAAATACTAGTTCTAATCTGATTTTATTCTATAATTAATTTATGACTTCAAAATTTCTGTTTCTAGGAGTACTAATCGTTTTATCCGCTATTTTTTCTGGGAGTGAAACGGCACTCGTTTCCTTAACAAAGTCAAAAGTTGATCAATTAGTTTCTGAAAAGAAGAAGAACAGTAGGCTTCTGAAAAAGCTTACAAGGAATCCGCATAGACTCCTTATAACGGTGCTTATAGGAAATAATGTCGTAAATATTGGAGCCAGTGCTTATGCTGCCGTCCTTTTTACTGAGCTTTTTGGTTCTAGCGGGGTTGGAATTGCCACCGGTGTTATGACCTTTTTGATCCTTATATTTGGTGAAATAAGTCCAAAATCCTTTTCTCATCAGCACTCAGTTGGTGTTTCGCTGTTTATGGCGAAGCCTATTTACCTTTTACAGATCATCTTTTTCCCTTTTGTTTGGCTTTTTGAAAAAGTAGTTCACCTTGTCAATAAAGTTCTTGGCTCAGAGAAGGCATATTCTGTAACTGAGGGAGAACTTGTGGCAATGTTGAATATTGGTGCTCAGGAAGGAAGTATTGAGAAACATGAGAAGGAATTCATTCAAAATGTTTTGGAATTTAATGATATAGAAGCTGAGGATGTTATGACTCCTAGGGTAAATATTGATGCGATTGATAGTGAAATGACCATAAAGGAAGCTGTGGCTTTTGCTATTAGTCATTCACACTCCAGAATCCCCGTATATGTGGAAAATTTGGACCATATTATAGGGATTATATCAATAAAGGAGCTTCTGAAATACTTTGATGAAATGAATTCGTCTAGAAAACTGAAGGATTTGAAGCTTTTTAGACCTATTGAAGTTCCGCTTTCAAAGAAAATCAATAAATTATTTAGTGAGTTTCAGCGAAAACACGTGCACATTGCTGTTGTTATGGATGAATATGGTGGAACTGCTGGTATTGTAACCCTTGAAGACCTCCTGGAAGAGATTGTTGGTGACATTGTGGATGAATCTGATGCTCCCGAGGATCCGATTGAAGTTGTTAACAAGAACACGATTATTGTTGGCGGGCACCTGCTTGTTGAGGATATAAACAGTTTTTTTAGCATAAAAATTGCTGAGGATGAACACGATACTATAAATACTATGATTGTTGAACATTTACATAGATTCCCGCGTGAAGGTGAAGTTATTGACCTTCCTAGGGCGAAAATTACAATTATAAAGATGGATAATAATATGATTGAGAAGGCAAGCATCAAGAAAAAGAGAAAAGCTAAGATCTTAAAATAGTGGGTTTTTAGTTATGGGTGTTGATTTATGCAGCTGTTTTTGCTATACTAATACGATATATTTAAAAATAAAAACAAAACCCATGAAAAAAATATCCTTAATATTACTCGCTTTCTTGCTAGTAATTTCTATGTCAGTAACTTCATTTGCTCAAGATGTAGAAGACAATGAAAATCCTAGTGATGTAGAGAACTTATCTGCTACACCATTGGATGGTTCAGTTCGTTTGACTTGGTCTGCTGCAACTGATGATGTGGCTGTAACCGGTTATCAAATTCACTATGGACTGGAGCCAGTAACTGAGGATGGAGAGGAATATCCTTTCGTGGAAAATGTGGGTGATACTTTGGAATTTACGCTAGCAGACCTTGAGAATGACACTAGCTATTATTTCTCAGCGATCGCTTATGATGCAGCTGGAAATGAGAGTTCATTCTGGGCTACTGAAATCTCTGCTATCCCCAGTACTGATGCGGGAATGGTTGATGATACAGATGCACCTCAGGTTTCTTTAGGAGAGGCAATAAATAGAGAAGAAATCAAAATAGTATTCAGCGAAGCAGTTGTTCTTCCTATAGTAGATGCATATGCTGCTTTCTTAATTGAAAATGAAGATACTTTTGAACCTTTGTCTATTATTGAGGCAGAAATTGATGAAGACGATCTAAGTGGAAAAACTGTAATCCTTACAACTGAAGTACAGGTTGCAGATGCTCCATACAAATTGACTGTTGGAATAGGAGTTGAAGATATGGTCGGTAATCCGATTATTAGTGGAACTTCTGATACTGCTATTTTTACTGGAAGTGCTTTGGAAAAACCTGCTGAAGACGTTACTGCACCTCAACTAACAAATATTGAAGCTGTGGATAGTACACATCTTATAGTTAGCTTTGACGAAACTATCAGGCTAAGCATAAACCCGCTTGATAACTTTAGTATTATTGATGAAAACAATGCAGTTAATGTATTGGAGATTCTTACAATTGATGTAGGAGAAAACGATGAAGGAATAGAGAGTGCAGCTGTGTTTTTGACTACTGTCCCACAGGAAGATAAATCATATATACTTGTTGCTATAGATATTGAAGATGAATCTGGAAACCCTGTGAATTCTTCACAGGCAAATGGAACATTTGTAGGTATTAGCGATGTGGTAATTCCTGACCCGGAGCCAATTCCTGATCCCGAACCTACTCCGGACCCTGAGCCTACTCCTGACCCCGAGCCAACTCCGGATCCTGATACTATTGCACCTGTAGATGTAGCTAACTTTATTGCCGATAAAATGTTTGAGGCTGGAGGCTATGTTGTAAACCTAAGCTGGACTATTTCAGCTGAAGACCTAGCGGATGTGGCAGAACAATTTCTGTATATCAGTCAGGACCTTGGAAGCAATTATGTAAAAGAAGCTGATCTTGAGCCTAGCACTACCGAATATGAAGTAGGTGGTCTTACAGCCGGAGAATACTGGTTTAAAGTTACTCAAGTTGATGCTGCAGGAAATGA
>JAUUZY010000066.1 GCA_030592015.1 Candidatus Peregrinibacteria bacterium
AATATTTCATCACGAGTGTATGTTAATAGTCATCAATTTCAGAAAAAATCAATAAGATTGTCAAATAGTATGTTCAACCCGGATTATGCAATAGAAATCTATTACGGCCCAAAACTAACTGAAATCTAAGCACCAGTGTGTTAATCACTAAATTCATTCACTATTTTCGCTCTCTTTTTCCTTTCTACTGCGTTAAAATTTTCAACCGTAGCGGTGCTATGCTTTCGTTGGAAAATCCTGTGCGAGCACTCATCTTTCAGCCATTTTTGACCCTCACTACGAAGTCTATTACATAATCCGGGTTTACTCGTAAAGCTCATCATAAACAGGCAATTTTCACGCATAAACGCAAAAACATTCTATTGGATTGTAAGCTTCCCAACGGATAAAAATGACTGCCCAAAAGGCAGACTCCAACTCTTGAAATTACACAGGGAATTTTATCTGGCTTCTTTTCCGGAAGCCATTCATCTCCCGCAACAAGGTGGAGGGGATGGTGAGGCTTAGCTAAGGAAGGGAATAAATAGAGGTTTTAATAATTCAGGGAAAAGGAAACCTCAACATCAGGCTTCGCCGAGATGTGGAGGGGGGGGAGGATAATGTTGGCATTAGTTATTTATTTTTTCTTGAACGTCCTTAAATGTTTGTCCGCTCTTTGTGACCCATTCAGTAAATCCATTAGAGTTTCTTCCCAGGATCATATTTGAAGCAGCACTTGGACTGTTAAAAACTGCATCTTCCGCAAAAATCAACTTCTCATTTTCTTTAACAAGTATTTTAGTTTCAAGCAACTTTCTTCTCATATTTCGATAAGTTTCTGTACAAGAGTTAGAAAGACCTTTTTTTGCCTCGCTTCCCTTTAATACAATATAACCTTGGTCAGTTTCAATCATGGTCGCATTAAAAGTTCTAGTCTTAATTATATAAGTTTCATGAACCGAATCTTTCGATTCAGTTGATTCCTTAGTTGCTTGTGTTGCCGTGGAAGAAATCAAGAATTTGAACCCCATAACAGGTAGTATCAATTTTATTTGCTCAAGAAAATACTCCATGTCGGAAATATCGGCTTCATGGAGAGTAGGTAAACTTGGTGAATTACCATTTTCCACTTGTGCTGATTTGGCGTCAAGAGCAAGCTGAACAAGTCTTGATTCCAAATATCTAATTTGAGTCTTTGTCAATAATTCGTCCTTGCTGACAAAGAATATCAATTCTTTAAAATCTTTATTTGGATCACTAAGATGTTGTTTTAATCTTGTTTTGATATTTTCAGCCTCGCCAATGTATATTCTTTCATCAAAGGCATTGTCTGTTGGGTCACCTTTAAGACAATAGATTCCTGGGTTATCGAATTCTTGCCTTCCCATGATTTTATTTACAGATGCTCTTGGACTGAATATTGCCTTTCCTACCCAATTACCAATTTCAGCTAGCCGTGGACCATATTCGGTCCCATCAATCATATAAACCGTTAATTTCTTTCCCATTATACTCCAAATATTAATGGAACATGATCACTGAATTCCATCCAGTTCACACGCTTCTCAATTTCAAAATCTTTTGGTGTTTGAAAACCTGAACTAACAAAGAAATAATCAATGTGGTAAGGTTTTTCCTCATTCTTTTGCAAGTAGAATGTTGGCACGCTTTCTTTTCCTTGTTCTTCACCAGTGTTTAAATGGTACACACTTTTAATGTTCTTTTCTTCAAGGATTTTAACCACATCTGAATGATTCCACCATCTATCCCATTGATCCCATATTGCGTTACTATTGAAATCACCCGCAATGATGATTTTATAAAATAGTTCGAGGTTGGTTTGAAGATATTTCCAAAACTGTCCCATATATCCAAAGTTTGGAGAATTGTTCTTATGAGTCCAAACACCTAATAATTGAAAATCATCATTGACAATACAGGGTAAGAAATATTTAACTGAATGGTCTCTAAATGAATTTGACCAATCAAGTTTTTTAAGAGAGATGTTAGATTTCGAAAAAATTGCCAGTCCTTTGTTTTTTGTATCTCCAATCCAAAGATAATTGTCCGCCCATTCTGTATAATTCTTATTTTTTGTTCTTGCAGGATCTTCGCATTCTTGAATAATGTATATGTCAGCATCCAACTTTTCAATTGATTCAAATTTCTTTCTTAATGCACCATTACAATTCCAAGTAACTATCTTCATATTTGGTGATATCGTTTTGGCTAAACGCTTGTGTCCTGTAGGACATTGTGTTTAACTTTTGTTGAACTCAACCTCCGGTAGCTAAAGAGCGATAGCTACCGTAAGTTAAGCTCATAATAAAACAAATAATATTATGAGCAAATTAAGAAAAAATTATGGTTGGTTAAAAACCCGTCCCAATTCAGCAAAAACTTTAGTAGAACGAGCTAAACGCGAAGTACCTGGATTTGCAGAACACATTGGCAAATTTGAAGAGCAAATCACCATCAAGAGTTACTCCGAAAGTACTGTTTTCAGTTATTCCAGATCTATTGCGCAGATTAGTCTTTATTTCAAAAAATCACCGTTGAACCTTGATGCCGATGAGATTAATAGCTACTTATTCTCATTAAAAAGCGATAAAGATCTTAGTGACACGTATTTCAAACATGCCGTTTACGGACTTCGGTTCTTCTATCGGGTATATGATCTGGAAGACCGGGCTATTCGTCTTCCAAACCTGAAAAACAACCGCAAGCTACCAGTAGTCTTTTCACAAGAAGAACTTAGAAGACTTTTCAAAGCTCCTCAGCGGCTTAAGCAACGTATTGTTCTGTGCCTGACCTACTCAGCAGGTCTGCGTGTAAGTGAAGTGTGCAAACTCAAGATCAGCGATATCGATTTTGATCGAAAGCAAATCCATGTACGAGAATCAAAGAACAATAAAAGCAGATATGTTGTATTGAGTGAATATATCTCTAAAGGGCTTACTCAGTATATCAAGGGATCAAAACCCAAAGTGTATCTGTTCAATGGAAGAGAGAAGGGTACCCCACTAGGACATAGTGCTGTACAACAAACCTTTCGCCTGGCCATGCAAAAAGCAGAGATCCAAAAAGCAGCCTGCGTGCATACCCTCAGACATTCTTTTGCTACACATTTGCTCGAACAAGGCGTAGATATTGTCTCGATCAAAGAGCAACTCGGACATGCCCACATTCAAACAACCATGATGTATCTGCATGTGGCTAAGGTCGAAAAGTCATTAGTACACAGTCCATTCGACAAGCTTTACGGTCAGGACGCTGAAGCCTAAGCATGAAGTAGCGGACATCATCCGTCTTCATGCCACACACTTTGAACAACGATTTGACCCAGTTGTACAAGTCAGGAAAACGCTGCGAGCATTATCCTTATGTAGGACCAGAGCTTTAGGGGGACATGTTACTACTTGCAAGCATTGTGGCAAGGAATTGATCAGCTACAACTCCTGTCGAAACAGACATTGTCCAAAGTGTCAGGTGATCAATAAAGAAAGATGGATAATAGATCGGGAAAGCGAACTGCTACCCGTTCCATATTATCATATTGTCTTTACCCTACCTGATCATTTCAAAGAGCTTTTACCTGTTCATGACAAAGCTGTTTACAACGCCCTGTTTACTGCCTCATGGCAAACCATTCAAACCTTTGCCGCTGACACTAAATACCTGGGAGCCAAAACAGGCATGGTATCTATACTGCACACCTGGG
>JAUUZY010000049.1 GCA_030592015.1 Candidatus Peregrinibacteria bacterium
CAACAGTTGGAACCTGATCGAAATCCAAAATAACCTTCTTGAAATTTTCCAATCTCGACAAAACCCTTCGTGCCTGAGAACGAGAAATATAAACAGTTCCCATCGTATATAACTTCACTCTTACCTCAGTCTTGTCAAAAGCCAATTCATCCGGATCCGTATAATATTTCTCAAACACTTCATTCAAATGACCTTCATGAGTCAACTCTATGTCAAAGATAACTTCCGTTCCTTTAACCTCTTTATCCATCTTCTTCACAAAAACATCATCTATAGAGTTATCAACACGCAACTGATAATCATAACTATTCAAAACAAAAGATTCACCAACCTTAGAGGTAAAAAATATCCCCTCCCCACTATGAGATTTTGGTTGAGTGGTGACCTTCCCCTTCATCAATTCCTGAATGGATTCAAGTTCAGAAGCCAACTTTTTCTTTTTCATAATATTTCTAAAAACGCCAATTCCATAGTCCCTAACCGTAAACCTCAGACTATCCTCAAAATTTACAATAGTGACGTCAATTTTTTTCGACTTTGAATGTTCAATTGCATTATTAAACATCTCTGAAAAAGCATAAACAAAAATACTATGTACATTCTCCGAAACCAACTTAAGTATCGAAAAAGCTGATTCAATTTCCTGAAAAACCTTATATTCCTCAAGTCCTTTATTTATATACGCCTTCTTAAAAAGCTGTCCACTCGCCTCAAATTTGCTCTTATACCAATATTTCGTTCGATTAGTCCTTCCTGTCTTCACAATCTCACCCTCTTCCATCAATTTCCGCAAAGTTTGAACAATATACTGACGCGAATATTTATGCTTCAAAAAAGTCAAAACATCCTTTGTTGCAAAAGAATTATTTTTTTTAGCAAACTCCAGAATTTTAGCCTTCACAGAACTCATATTGTAAACAACTTATAAAGTATTACACTTAGCATTGTAAACAACTTGTAAACTAAAAACAAGCCTATTGTAAACAACTTGTAAACTAAACTGGCTTCTTTCACCACACACTATTCATCAAGCCCCTTATCGACCTCACAATCAAACACACCTACATTACGCTGCTTACAATTATATGGCACTCCCGTTTTACCCGTCATACATGCAGAAAACATATCGTTTCTCACTGAATTTGCCAATCCAATACAATGTATTCTAGCAGACGCACCTTCAATCCTGTCACAATCTCCATCCCTCACACCAATCATCTCTAGGACTTTCACTTCAGTTGGAGCTATTGCTGCACATTGCTCTCTAACACTACGACTAATTGGCTCAGCCACAGTTTCACTTTCAGCACATTGACTCAACGTACCCACAATTACTACAGCAGCAAGAGTAGCCCCTCCTATCATTTTCACCCCTTCCCTTTGCATAGCCTTATATTGATTTTCCATATTTAAAATTTAATTAGTTAGTTAAACAGTGTTGAATTATAGTATGAAAAGGGGGCGGCGTCAACAGGGCGTCCTCCACCACAAATCAAGCAAGTCAAACACCTCCCCCACCTCCTCATCCTTGACCTTCACCCCAAAACCACTATAATCCCACCTTAACTAAGCAAAATGGAAACATCTGATACATCGCCAATCGAAGACCCCAAAGAATATGATTACGATTCAGCAATTGCCATTATCGAAAAAGCACTAAGCACCCCCATGCCCAGCGTGATTAAACACGTACTGGGTGCTGAAAATATCGAAAGGTTAATTGCAGTTTTCAATTCTGAATATATCAAAGGAATCGATGCTCTACTCGCAAGTGGAGAATTAAGCGAACGTGAAGTGGGACAATATTTGACTGCACTTCCAGAATTGCAAGAAATTCGTCGCGAACTTCTTGCAATTGGAGACGAGATGATGAGAACAATTCAGGAAAAATTAGCCTATAAAATTAAAAGATCTGTTGATCGCAGAGGAAATTTCACCAACGGAAAACTAAGAGACGTTTTTATTTGTCTTGATGACTTAGTTAAATACCTAAGTATAAATGAATTTGCAAACACCATGGGAGCAAAATTAACAGAACTGAGATTCTATGTATTGGAAAGAGTAGTATTCGAATCCCTAAAGATAGCTGAAAAAAGGCACTCAGATAGAGTTCGCAGTCAAATGTTCGACTTTTTTTCTAATCTTGAATGTCTAAGTATAAAAGACGAAAAATGCTTTTTTTATCAAAGAGCTGCGAATATTTTTGCAATACAATCTAGTAGCACACACTTTATAGGCCAAAATTTCCAATACGAGACAGCTCGTATAGATTCAAAGTTGCCAAGCACAGATTTAGAGGAAGATGAACTAAAAAAAGCCAATAACGAACTTCTAGAAAAAATTCGCGATCTATCATTATTCCGAAAAATAAAGGCTTCAACCTTTAAAACTCCAGAAAATTTAAAAATAGAAATTCTTGATGAAAGTGAGAGCAAAATTGACGAAATAACCCGCTTCTCCGTCATCTGCTGCTTTGTCATTACCTTTAGTACTGGAGAAAGATTTGTGCTAAATATTGACCGAAGTATCGGCAACATAAGATATAATAGCAGTTCAATTGATGGAGAAAGATTTCTTCCTCCACAAATCATAGAAAGATTAAAAAACACTGTTTTTACCTACCTTGTCCAACAATTACTCGAACAAGAAGATGAAATTGAGCAATACCTCGATCCACGAAGACAAAAAAAATCTCCTCCGGAAATCCAAACAGAAACGAATGAAGAACTTAGTGAAACAATTACTTACCAGTACAAACCTTATGCACCAGACCCTACCGCCCCTACTGCTCCAGAAACTATCGAGGAAACAGAAGAAAATCGCGTAGACCTCTCCAAGTTCTCAGGCCTTAGTGCTCGAGAGGTAAAATCAAAAATAGAGGACTTTTTAGGCGAACCATTGAGGATTCGTGGAAGCCATCACATTTATGAAGGGGTAAATGGCTGTCGTTTTCCAATCCCTTTTCATTCAGGAAAAGATGTTAACCAGGGACTTCTAATTAAATGCCTCAAACAATGGGGCATATTGGGACGATTCTATCGATCCCTTAACTAATTCTCAAAACTAGGCATCTCACTACCAAAAAGTTGAACCACAAACTCGGTTTCAACCCCTTTATAAACTCCTCTAGCAATTCCTATCCCCGTCTCCTCAAAACCCTCATCAAGAATATTATTCCTATGTCCCTCTGAATCCATCCAGGCATTTAAAACTCCCTCCGAAGTTTTGAATTTCACAGCCAAGTTTTCCCCAGCATAAAGATAATCATATCCAAACTTCATCACCCAATGCCAAAATGGCACTCCATCAGGGCTTGTATGGGCAAAATACCCTCCCCAAGCCATATAATTAGCCTTACTTTGAGCAGCCGCACTCAAGACATCACTATAGACCAAAGGAGTCACATCTTCCTCAATCCTCACTTCATTCTCCATTTCAAAAATATCTAAAGCTGAAATAGAGGTAATCAAAGACTCGTTAATATCAGAGCCTTCATCCCCCAAATAAACCCAAAAAACAGCAGATACAATCAAACTCAAAATCCCCAGCGATGTAATTATTTTTTTCATATTTATTTTTGTTTCCAAGCCTAATTATACAACAAATTCGCAAAAAGATCAACGTTACAACGCACAAACAAAAAGGGACCCGATTTTTCATCAGGCCCCTAAAAACTCAATCAATCTAGCCTATCTCTGAGAATATAGAACTAAAGGATTTGGCACAGGCAAATCCAACTCAGGACACTTAATCATGTTTATCCATCTTCTTGTAGTCAAATAAACTAATCCAGTTCCTTCTTCAATACCCCATGGATTCAGTATTTCATCAGCATACAACTCTTGAAACCTTTTCACTGCATCAAAAGTAAATTGATCATAAAACCCTGTTAACCCCAAAGAAGCTTCAATGTGCTCATTCAAGAATAACTGCAACTTATAAACATCATTAGCATCATTGTCAGCCCCCATCACAATGAAACCTTTCAAATATTCAGTACATACAGTTTCTCCAAGTACTTCACCTCCATCATCCGTCGGTGTAGGATCTTGCTGCAATATCAAGAGACCACCGCCTCCTCCACCGCCATTGTCACCATCATCATCATCTCCATCATCTCCACCACCTGTAGTTCCACCACCTCCTCCTCCAGAGCTAGGCGTATCATCGTTAGTGATAATACAAGTAAATGTTTGTCCAACTTCAATCGTTCCTGAACAGTCACCTTCATAACTAGCTATATATCTATTATCTTCATCTTCACCTATTTCAAATTCACCAGCAGTCAAAATAACCACAGTTCCTTCCTCTGAACCTTCAAACCTGCTTTCAAACTCCTCTGCACCAGTCACTACCATCGTAAAATCACTTGATACATCAGTTCTACCATTGTCATTTACCACATGTTTAAAAATCAAAAGAGCTGGCTCATCAGGATAAGCAGTATCAAACATGTCATTGTTTGTAACAAAACAGGTAATAGTCTCACCTGCCTCAATTGTTCCTGAACAGCCACTCCCCAAAGTCTTTGCATAGTTATAATTTTCCTCACTAGGAATTTCATCAACACTGTATTCTCCAGGACTCAAAGTCACAACAGTACCTTCCTCAGATCCAGGAAAAGTTTCCTCAGAAACATCAGTTCCAATCACTGCCATTGTAAAATCTCCAGGAAGAGCTTCACCTCCATCGTCATTCACAACAAACTTTTTCACAATCAAAGTTGCTGATCCTTCTTCAGAAAGAATATCATCGTTAGTGATAGTACATTCATAAGATTCGCCTGCTTCAGCTAAACCTGAACATCCAAGAGAATATTTTACAAGATACCCATCTCCATTTACTTCACTAACTGAATAATCACCAGGCTCTAAAGTAACAGTCACTCCTGTCGCAGACCCTGCAAAGCTTGTTTCAGAAACTCCAGTTCCACTTACTATCATTGTAAAATTACTAGCAACAGCAGTTCCTTCATCATCATTAATTACATTTTTTATAACAGTCAAAGTCGC
>JAUUZY010000002.1 GCA_030592015.1 Candidatus Peregrinibacteria bacterium
GTAATTTCTTGTATTGAGATCTGAAAATAACATGTACTTTGTAGGAATGTTCAGTGTTGGTTTTTCCTTTATGTCCTCTGTTATTAATACGTTTGCTGCATAAGAAAAATATGGTGGATGGCTAAGGCCGTCGAGATAAGTAACGATGAATGTAAACTCAGTATCTTCAGGGTTTATTTCCATATTTGTTTCTACATAATCTGTGAATTTTGCCTGTACTGTTGGTTGATGTATTGCATCTATGAAATTGAAAAGGAAAAGTCCGTTGTATGTATAGAGAATTATTATTGCTGCTAGGCATATTTTTTTGAATTTTGTTTTGTTGTAGATTGAGTGAATTGTAAATCCTATTAGGATTGCGAAGATTGGGAGTAGTGGTAGTGAATATCGTACTGTCATCCAACTGGCAAAGCTTATCATTATGTAGTAGGGAACAAGCCAGCTAAAGATAATATGTGCCTCTTTTGTTTCGTGTTTTTCGCTGAAGTAATAGAAAATGCTTATTAATATTAGGGCTATGAATACAATTCCTAATCCATAGAGCATAATATTGCTGAAATAGAAGATGAATCCTGGTAGTTGTGCTTGTCCGTCTAGAAATTCTCCTGTTTGATATGCCTTTTGTATTTTTAATCCTTGTATGAAACTGCTGAATTTAAAGATTAAGGCAGGTACTCCAATGATTATTCCACCTAAGAATGCGAGTAGAGCTAGAGATGCTTTTTTTAGTGCTGGTAGTATTAATTTTCCTTGAATTTGGGGTTTATTGAAGGCTACATAGAAAAAGCTTAGAGCTATTGGTAGTGCTGTGACTATTCCGGTGTATTTTGTGGCGGTTGCGAATCCTACGAATAGTGATGCCATTATTAGGCATTGGGTTTTCTTAGTTTTTAGGTATTTGATGGAGAATAATATTACTCCTACTGTGAAAAAGCTTAATGTGATGTCTCCTGTTAATAGATTGGAATACAGGATTTCTTGAGGGAAAATACTATAAGTAAAGGCTGATAGAAGCCCAATTTCTTTCTTTTTAAATAATATATTTGCGAGGAAATATATTAGAATTATTGTTCCGAGGGAAAATATTACTGATACGAATCGTCCGAGTAAGTAATTGTTGTAAACAGCTACAGATTCTGTCATTTCAGGGTTTGGAAGAATCAGGTTTTTGAGTCCTGTTATTTCCAGTGTTTGATTTACTGTCCCCACTATTTCATAGTAAAAGGTTCCTTTTATTAGTGTCCAATCTCCCGGATCCAGTTCTCCCGAAAATGGTCTTATGTTGAATGCGGATACGTATCCTGGGCCTTCATCAGGCACATATGAGTGTTGTGCTCTATCCGGAGTTATTCCCCAGTCTATGTTTATAAGTCTGATTCCTAGTGCAATTAGTAAAATTGCTATAAGTATCCATTTATAATTTTTTATTTTCATTATGATGTTAGTTCTTTAAAGAATAATTTTAGAAATTTTATTCCTGTTGGGATTGATTTTGCGTAGCTTTCTCCACCTACCCTTTCATATTCATGTGTGGGGAATTCTCCTATTTTTAGTCTGTTTTTGAGTCCTTTTATCGTCATTTCGTATTCGATTGTGTAGCCGTCGCTGCTTGGTTTGATTTTTTCAAATACTTTTTTTGAAATTGCTCTATATCCGTTGATGCTGTCTGTTATGTAGGGGCCCTTTTTTCTGAATGCAACATTTGCCATGAGGTTGAAAGCGTTGTTTGCCCATTTTCTCCATTTGAAAGTTTGGTCGTCTTCTTCGTTGTGCGATTTCTTCATCATTCTGGATGCGATTACGATATCGTAATCTTTTTCAAAATATTTTTTAAACTTTGGAATGTCTTTTGTGTCTTCGTTTCCGTCAGGACTGAAGAATATTAGTACATCATCATCATTTGCCTCTTTCATTGCAATTCGGAATGCTTCTCCTCTTCCTCGGGATTTTTGTTTGACCACTTTTATTTTGTGTTCCTTGTAGAATTCCAGTGTTCCATCTGTGGATCCTCCGTCAACGGCGAATATTTCATCGACTTCTTTTAATGGTATTTTGTGAAAAATTGCATTAAGTCCATCGATTTCATTTAATGTTAGTAGGACGAGAATGAATTTTCTTTTTTGTTTAGGCATTTTCTAAATAATATTTATATGTTTTTTTGATTCCTTTTTCTAGGCTTGTTTCTGGGGTGAATTCGTATTCTTTCATTTTGGAAATATCTAATAATTTCCTTGGCATTCCGTCAGGTTTTGAGCTGTCCCATTCTACTTCTCCCTCGTATCCTACTATTTTTTTGATTAATTCTGCCAGATCTTTAATTGAGATATCTTCCCCTGAGCCTATGTTTATAAATTCGTTGTTTAAGTCTTCAGATGAATAGTTTGTTGCGAAATGAAGAATGGCTTTACTTAGGTCTTCTACGTAGAGAAATTCTCTTTTGGCTTTTCCGGTTCCCCATAGTGTAACTGACGGAAGATTCTCTGTTTTTGCTTTGTGAAACTTCATGATCAGGGCTGCCAGAACGTGTGAGTGATTTATGTCGAAGCGTTCGTTTATTCCATAGAGGTTGCATGGCATGAGTGAAATGAAATCAGTTTTGTGTTGAATGTTATATGTCTCGCAAAGTTTTAGCCCTATTATTTTTGCTAGTGCGTAGCCTTCGTTTGTTGGTTCAAGTTTTCCTGTGAGTAAATATTCTTCTTTCATAGGTTGTTCACATTCTCTAGGGTAAATACATGAGGATCCTAGGTTTATTAGCTTTTTTACTTTGAATTTGTGGCTACTGTGAATAACGTTGCTGGAGATCATTAAGTTGTCGTATAGGAACGTTGCAGGATTTTCTATGTTTGCCATTATTCCTCCCACTTTTGCTGCAAAATGAAATACATATTCTGGTTTTTTACTTTTAAAAAATTCTTCGACCGCTTTTTGATCTTTTAGGTCCAGTTTTTTTGAATCTCTAGTGATTATATTTGTGTATCCTTCTTTTTTGAGTAGGTCTAGCATGGTTTTTCCCACCATTCCGTTGTGTCCCGATATGTAAATTTTTGAATCTTTGTTCATTTGAGTAATTCTGTAATAGTTTTTATCTCCTTCTCAGTGAGTTCCGGATTATTTGGAAAATAGAAGCCTTGTTTGTGTATGAATTTTGCGTTTGGACAGTCACTTTTTATCTTAACGTATTTTTTGTAGAAGGGTTGTTTTGTGATATCTCCTGCTATGATTGGGCGAATTTCAATTTTCTTTTCTTCAAACCTTTTTTTGAATTTTTCGAATGTTTTTTTGTCTTTGCAGATTATTGGCATTGCGAAATTTGAAATAAGGCTCATTTGTTTTAGTTCAATAGGAATTAGGTCTTTGTTTTCCTTCATTGCTTCGTGGAATTTTTTGAAGTTACTTTCTCTATTTTTAGTTATTGTATTCCAATGTTTTATTTGTGTGTTTCCAATGAATCCGTTTATTTCTGTTGGCCTACAGTTGTATGCGAGATCGTAAAATGAGTATTTTGCAAAAAATTCGTCTATTTTATGCTTCTTTCTGAGTTTGGTTTTGCTTTTTTCTTCGAGGTTTCTGTCCCATCCGTGTGCGCGAACCATCAGGAGCATTTCATATAACTCTTTATTGTCTGTGCAGACCATTCCTCCTTCTATTGTTGATATGTGATGTCCTATAAAAAATGAAAATGTTGATGCTAGTCCAAAATTTCCAAGTAATTTCCCGTTAACCTTTGATCCTAGGGATTCACAATTATCCTCCAAGAGAATCACTTTATGTTTTTTGCATAGTTTTCTTATTTCTTCTATGTCATCAGCAAAGCCAAGAGTGTTTGTAAGAAATAGAACGTTGATTTTGCCTATGTGTTTTTTTAGTATTTTGCTTGAAATATTTAGTGATCTTTTTTCGCAGTCAATGGCTATGGGGTTTAGTCCGAGTTGTATTAAGGGCATTACGTTTGTTGCCCATGTTAAAGCTGAAAACCCCACTTTGTCCTGTTTTTTGATTAATCCTAGGTTTAAAAGTGCCTGTATTAGTATCAGGTTTGCTGAACTTCCGCTGTTTACAAATACAGAATATTTTCTTTTCTGTTTTTTGGAAAATGCTTTCTCAAATTTTTCACATTCTTTATTCATGCTGAATATTTCTGTTTTTAGCATGAAATCCACTAGTTCCTTTTTTGTTTCTTTTTCATTAAAGAAACTGGATTTTATTAGTTTGATCATTAGTTTTTTGCTTCATTTTTTAAATCATGTTCTGCCATGATTTTTACCAAGTCGTCGAAACTTGTTTCTGGTTCCCAACCCAGCTTTTCTTTTGCTTTTGATGCATCTCCCAATAATTCATCTACTTCTGTTGGACGGAAATAGCGTGGATCAATTTCTATTATTGTTTCTCCTGTTTTTCTGTCTATTCCGACTTCTTCTAAGTCTTTGCCTTTCCATTCCAAGTCTATTTCTAAATGGTTGCATGCTTTTTCTATAAAATCTCTAACTGAATGGGATTTTCCACTGGCTATCACAAAGTCTTCCGGCTCCTCTTGTTGAAGCATTAGCCACATTGCGTATACGTAATCTTTTGCATAGCCCCAATCTCTTTTTGCGTTTAGATTCCCCAAGTATAGCTTATTGTCTTTTCCAAGTTTTATTCGTGCAAGGCCTCGAGTGATTTTTCTACTTACAAACGTTTCGCCTCTTCTTTCTGATTCATGATTAAAAAGAATTCCGTTGCATGCGAATATATCATAGGCTTCTCTGTAGTTTTTTGTGATCCAGTATGCGTATTGTTTTGCTACTGCATATGGGCTTCTAGGATAAAATGGTGTGTCTTCTGTTTGAGGTACTTCCTGGACCTTTCCATATAATTCGCTACTTGATGCTTGGTAAAATCGTGCATTAATGTCTGACTTTCTCATGGCATCCAAAAGTCTCAAGGCTCCTAGTGCATCTATGTCTGATGTATATTCAGGGATGTCAAAAGACACTCTTACGTGGCTTTGTGCTCCTAGATTGTATATCTCGTCAGGTTTAATATTTTCTATGATTCGATTTATACTACTTGCGTCCGCTAAATCTCCATAGTGTAGCTTTAGCTTTGGATTAGGCTTGTGAGGGTCTTCGAAAATGTGGATGATTTTTTGAGTATTGAAGTTTGCTGAACGTCGAATAATTCCGTGTACTTCATAATCTTTTTTCAATAGTAGTTCAGCAAGATATGATCCATCTTGACCGGTAATTCCTGTTATTAGTGCTGTTTTCATATTTTAATGCCCTATACCCTTGTAAATAATGTTTGCTTTTTGGATAGCCCTCTTATTTAAGCAATTTTTCCCATCAATTACAATTTTTATTTTGTTTTTTTGGAGTGTTTGACTTGTGATTTTTTGAAATTGTTTGTGGTTTGTAGCTATGATTATAAAATCTGAATACTCAAGCAGTTTGTTTAGGCTTTTTACATCGCTTTTTTCCGGGATAAACGGGTCGAAGCTCTTAACTTTTGCTTTTTTCTTTTTGAGTATTTTTTCTATTTCCAATGCTGGACTTTCTCTTAGGTCACTTACTCCTGCTTTATATGCTAATCCAAATAATCCCACTTTGCTGTTTTTGAGGGATTTATTGATTTTTTTAAGTTCTTTTTCCAAAAGCTTTACTGTGTAACTTGGCATTGAGTTATTTACTTCTCTAGCTTTTCGTAGGAATCCATGGTCGAATCCTACCTTTTTTGCCTTGTTTATGAGGTAATATGGATCAACGGGTATACAATGTCCGCCAACTCCACAGCTTGGAAAGTGTGGCATGAATGCGAATGGTTTGTTTGATGCCGCTTGTATGACCTCGGGAAGGTCGATCTCCATTAGATCGAATGATTTTGCTAGTTCGTTTACGTAGGCAATGTTTATATCTCTAAATGTATTTTCTATTACTTTTGTTGCTTCTGCTACTTTTAGGGAGCTAACTTCGTTTATTTCAGCTTTCAAAAATGATCTGTAGAAATTTGCTACTATTTTATTTCCTTTTTGGCTTAGTGATCCTATGTTTCTTGGAATGTTTGATACGTTCCATTTTTGGTCTCCGGGATTTATTCGTTCCGGGCAGTGGGAAAGTGTGAAATCTTTTCCTCCTTTCAGTCCTGATTTTTCCAGTATTGGTAGAATTACCTCTTCGCATACTCCGGGGTTTATAGTTGATTCTATTATTACTTTTTGTCCTTTCTCTAGGTATTTGGCTACTGTCCTACTGGCACTTTTTATTGGGTTTAGGTTTGGGGTTTTGTTGTCTTTTACCGGCGTTGGTACACAAACAATTATGTATTCAGAATCTTCTATGGTTTCTTGATTATCTGAACATTTTATTTTTACTTTTTTAATATTTTCTCTAATTGACTCTTCTTTGAATGGAGCTTTTTTTTGATTTATCAGTTCAACTTTTTTTCTATCTGTATCCAGTCCATACACTTTGTATTTTTTGTTTTTAGCAATGGCAATGGCTAAAGGCAGCCCTACATAGCCCAGTCCTATAACTGTCACTTTGTTTTTTTGCATTCGTTAATTTTTCACATTGTATATTTTTGTGCCGTCAGGCAATGACGTTTCTATTGGAAGATTAAAATTGAAATTTGAAATTACATAATCATATTTTCCTAATAGAGTTTTTCCTTTTTCTGAGTTGAAATTTGGATGTATTGGGTCGAACCTATGGTCATTGAAATATATTGAATCGGTATCATTCTTTGTTAGAGTCAGTAATCTCCAAAAGGTGAAGTCTACTAGTCTGCGATTGTAGCTTTCTATAGTGAGAATGTTGAATTCTGTTTCTTTGAAATATTGGAATGTAGGATCTTGTTGTTGCTTGTTTCCGAAGTCTCTTTCCCATATATACAACATGCCACTTTGGATCAGGAATATTGCTATAAGGCTGGTTATAAGCAATTTTCTTTTGTTCAGAAATAGTAACGTGATGAGTACAAATATTATTGGAGGGAAGTAATATGCAAGGAATCCATTGTCCTGTGCGATGTTTGCCCCTACGAAATGATCTGTATTGTAAAAGAGTGATAGGTCTATATTGAGGGAATGTTTTGCTGCCTGATATTCGAGAAAAAAGAGTGAGCCCATGGTTGTAATCAGGGCGATAGTGCCTAAAGTGTTTAGTTTGAATCTTCTGTACCTGAAGAAGAAAATTAATCCAAATAAGTTGAAATATATTATTGCTATGTTTATATATCGTGTAAGTAGTGCTGTCCTGTTGTTTTCTAAGAGATATCCGTGCATATGATTTGCACTAACTAGGAAATTTAGAAATAGAAATGCTAGAAGGAAATATTTTATATTTTTTAAGTCCTTTGAATCTTTTTTGTTTATGTATGTGAAGAACAGAATGATTGGAATCAAGAATGTTGTTATTGTGAAGCTGTTTACTTGGTCTTTCATAGCTTTTATTCCTTCCCTTATGAATGTTGGATCTGTCATGCTCATAAACTTGTTTAGGAGTGCTCCTCCTATTCCATTTAGCATTGAAAAAGCTATTAGCAGTGTAACTATTGAGAGTGGAAGAAGAACGGCTAATGCGAATTTTTTGCTTTTAGATGTAATGAACTCGTTTATGGTGATAGCGAATAAGACTATGAACCCGAAAGGTCTCATGAGTGCTGCAAAAATTGCGAATAAAATGGCTAAAGACTTGTTTCGTATCTTGTTTTTGTTGAATGACTCCATGTAGAAGTAGAGCGTCCATATGTTTGCTACTACAAATATACTCTCGGTCATCAACATCTTTTCGTAAATTATTATTTGTGGGAGAAATAGTGTTACGAAGATTATTAGGTAATTTATTTTTTCACTTTCGATGAATTTTTCAATGATTTTGTAGAGTGGGAAAGTCAGTAACGCTATCAGCAAGCTGTTTAACAATAGGATTGCATGATATGCGTCTAGTCCTTTTAGGAATAAATATATTGGTGAAATTACAATTGAATAAAATGGAAGAGGGTCGCCTGCCGGTGCCTCTGCTATGAATGAGCATGTTTCTATCTTAAAGTTTTGTGCGAAGTATATAGCCTTCTGAACTACGCAGGCTTCATCTGAATAGAAGTACGTCCCTGTAAAGAAAAAACTTATTATTGCCTTTATTCCGAATATTGTCAGGAATAGAAGAATTAAATTTCTTGTGCTGTTTTTTTTCATTTATTATTCTTGATTTTGCTCTATTTTATATACTTTGGGATAGTATGGATAGTCAATAATTAATGGTAGATTTAATTCGTACTTTGTGACTATGTAGTCCTTATTTTTTAGGAATTCTTTTGGAATGTCTTTGTTGATATCAAGGGATACGTTTTCTTTGTTTAGATCATTGTATGTAATTGATGTCGGACTCAAATCCGTGAATGCCAGTATTTTCCAGTAGTTGAAGTTTATATTCTTTGGTTTGTCTTTGTTCATTGCGCTTTCTATGAAAAGAATGTTGTCGTTTTTGTTTATGAAATATTGAAATACCGGATCTTCAAATTCGTTTTTTGTATATTTTGTTTGCCATGCAAATATTGCTATAGAGTTTAGTAGCAATATACTTATAAGGCCGACTATTAGTAGTTTTCTTTTATGAAATATCATTGCTATTGCTAGCAGAAATATCAATGGGAGGAATATTGTTTTGAAAAATATATCTCCGCTTATGAAACCATCGAATGTTTTGAAATATGGTGAAAGCTCCAAATTTAATGCATGGTTTAGAGTGTCGTAACTTAGGAATAGTAGTGGCAGTGCTAATATTATTAGAACTGCGGTGTTTATTTTTATTTTTTTAACTTTTTCTATGAAGATGAAGCTGAAAAAGATTATAAAGAAGCTGGAAACATTGAGATACCTGATAATCAAGTCTTGTTCTGCTCCGCGAATATAATAATTGTAGATGTGTTGGGCAGTTATGAGAAAATTCAACGCAATGAAAGATATTAGAAAATATCGTATGTTTTTCATTGCTTTGCTTTTGTCTTTGCCTATGTTGCTAACGAAAATAACTAGTGGCACGAAGAATGTTGCTATTATTAGGCTGTTTAATTGGTTTTTGAGAGCTTTGCCTAGGAGTAATATGTTTCTGGGCTCGCTAAGGCTGGCGATTTTTTGGTATAGATTTTGTCCAATTTCCGGGATGAACATTTGAAGAACAAAGAAAAGGGCGGCTATTGTTAGTATGAAAATGATTGTTGCTGTTGTTTTCTTTTTTGTGTGTATGAATTCATTGATTCCCATTGCCAGTAGAAGAATGAACCCGAATGGTCTGATAAATATGCTGAGTATTGCTATTATTAGAGCTATTGTTTTGTTTGCTTTGTTTTTTCCGAATGACTCTATGTAGAAAAACAGGAACCAAATGGATGTTATGAGGAAGAGATTTTCGCTCATTAGCATTTTTTCATATAGAAGAACTTGTGAGATGAAAAGTAGAACGAAAGTATATAAAAATGTTGTTTTTTCTTTTTTTATAAATTTTGTGAGTATTTGAAATATTGGGAAAACTAATGTGGAAGTTAGGATTGCGTTGAAGATTAATGTTAGCTTGAATGCCAATATGTTTTTGGAAAATAAGTATATTGGAGCTAGTAAGATTGAATATAATGGAAATGGATCACCCGCTGGCATGTGGGCGATTTCTCCGCAGTTCCTTAATGCGAGATGTTCTGCAAAGAAGCTTGCTTTCTGGATGATACAACTTTCATCCGGATATACTATTATGTTCTTTATAAATAGGCTTAAAAAAACTTTTACCAGTAGAATTCCGAGAAAAAATAAAAGCAGCTTTTTTTTCGTTTTTTTTGTCAAAGGAAGAGTTTAAAAAAATCCCTTTATATATAACATTTTTGGGGATATAACTCAACGATCTGAAATGTCTATTCTGATGGTTCTTCTTTAGGTTTTTCTTCAGTTACTATGTTTGTCACACCTGATTCATCTTTGACATAGTTTTCTTCAGGGGTTTGTGCTTCATTTTGATCTATAGATAATGTTCCTTCTTCTGAAACTCCTTGTACTGTTCTATATCCTACGTACATTAATATGACTACAATTAGCGGTATTAGAACTATTTTTACGATTGTGAGTGTTTTTATTTTTGGTTTAGTTTGCGTCACTGCTATTGTTGTCGCTACTGGTGCTGGTTTAACTGTAGGAACTGCAGTATTTGTTGTTGTTGCCGCTGGCATTGTTGTTGTTTGAACTGCTGTTTGTGAAGTTGTAGTAATTGTAGGTGCAGGGGTAGAGCTTGGTGCTGGCGTAGCTGTAGGTGCTTGAGCTGCTTGTGGCGCTTTATCTGGCACTGTTACCGTAGGTGCCGAGACGGGTGCAACTGGTTGTGCCGGAGTTGTAATTCCAGTTTCACTAGTTGATTGTATTCCCTGATTGTTTGGATTCGTTTCTTGCATAATATAGTTTTCCCTTTATTTTAGCACAATATGGGCATTTATTCAATCCGAATACTTGAGTATTTGTAAGTTTATAGAGTTATTTATGCTATTTTTTTGAAAATTGAAGATTTACTTGAATAACTTTGAGGTTTTGGCGAAAAAAGCACTTTTAGTATCGGAATCCTCAGTTTATAAGGACGATGGGGATAATCTAGTTGCCAGAGGGGGAGGAGCGGTTTGTTTTCATAATATAGCCAAAACTCTTGTTAGCCTTGGGATTGAGCCTACTGTTTTTTCTATTAGGGAATTCAAGGAGCAAAAGGTTGATGAAATTATTGATGGAGTTCTTTATAGAAGGATGGATGTTAAGTCTAGGTCCTCGTTTAAATTGGTGAAATATCTCAAAAAGGCTTTGAAGGATTCTAGAGATTATGATTTCGTTTTCCTTAATCAATTTAGCCCTCATTTGATTTTGCCGTGGCTCAAAAAGAAGCACAGTGTGGCTGTTATTCATGATGTTTATAAAAACAACGAGTCTGTCTTTTGGTTTAGGCAGTTTGGCCTTTTTACCGGATTTTTTGGTCGTTTTGTTGAGAGGTTGCAGCTTCGATTTGACAAGAAGTATGCGAGTAAAATTATGACTGTCTCAAATGGAAGTGCTGAGAAAATTCTTGGTGTTTTGGGTGAATCTGTTGAAGAAAAAATAGTTATAAATCCTTATCCTATTGATTCTGATGATTATATTTCAGATATGGAAAAGGAGAATTTCATTTTGTTTGTTGGGAGATTTATTGGGTACAAGCATCCGGAGCATGTTTTGAAGGCGATCAAAAAGATAAAAGAGAAATATCCTGATTATAAGGCTGTGTTTGTTGTGCCGAGGGAGTATAAGAAAATTAAGTCCTTGTTTGATCAGTGCAAAAAAGACTTGGGTCTTAGTTCTGAGGATGTTATTTGCAAAGAATGTTGTACTGCTGATGAACTTAAGCAACTTTTGGCGAAGGCAAAGGTTTTGGTACAGCCTTCTTATGTTGAAGGACAAGGAATAATTATTTTGGAGGCATTAGCTTCCGGGACTCCTGTGGTTGCCTATGATCTTGAGGCATATGATGGAATGCTATTGGATGGAAAAAATTCTCTACTTGTTGAAAAGGGGGATGTCGATGGTTTTGCGGACTCCTGTATCAAACTATTGGAAAATTATCAGGAATATAGAAATAATTGTCATATATCTCTGAATGATTTTTCTCGTGAAGGATTTGTTAATTCTATGAAAGAACTACTGACTTAAATGCATCTATTGCTTTTCTAGCTGTAGATTCCCAGTTTAGTTTTTTTGCGTGACTAAGTCCTTTTTCCTTTAATTCTTTTCTAAGTTCTTGATTGCCTAGAAGTCTTTTTATGTGAGTTTTGAGTAATTCTTTGTCATTTGGATCGAATAGGAGAGCTTTGTTTTTATAGATTTCTTTTAGACTTCCTCCTGTTGATGAGATGACTGGGATTCCATAGTTCATGGCTTCAAGTGGTGGTATTCCGAAGCCTTCATAAAAAGATGGATATATGAAAATGTCTGCATGAGCAATCCAAGAGTTTTTTTCTTCTTCGCTTATGTATCCTGTGAGAATTATGTCTTTGTTTGATGCTTTTTTGAGGATTTCTTTTGTTTTCCATCCGATTCCGCCTGCTAGTACTAGTTTATGTGGAATGTTTTTCTCTTTTTTTAGTTCGAGGAATGCATCTATTAGTGTTCCCAGGTTTTTTCTGGGTTCTATGGTTCCTAGACATAGGAGGTATGGTTCTTTTATCTCAGGTTTTCCGGGAAAAAGTTTAGGCTTATTTACTCCTGCATAGATTGCTTTGATTGGAGCGGATGTTTTGTAGTGTTTTTCTATGTCTTTTTTTGTGTTTTCTGATGGTGTGAGTATTAGGTCTGCGTTTCTTAGTATGCGGGGGAGTAATAGTTTGTGAGTACGTGGACTTTTTCTTATATGAAATTGTGGAAAGAGTATTGGTGTTAGGTCATGTATGAATACAGCTCTTTTTATGTTTTTGCTTAATCCAAATGGGCCAATGTGTGACGGTTCAAGCACTATGTCCGGTTTTATTGCGTTTAGTGCTTTTGGGATTAGAAAGAATTTTCTGTAGCTTTCGTAGCCTAGGCGGTTTTTTTTGGGGATTATTATGTGGTTTTTGTCTTTGAAAAAATTATTTTCTTTACGGTGAATGAAGGTGTATTTATTTTCTGTATCTAGTTTCAACAATGATTCTATCAGGTTTTTTGTGTAGAAGTGCACGCCTGCGCTTTGGTTGTCTATCGGGTCTGCGAGTATGACTATGTGCATATGTTTAAAGATTTGCTTTAATGCGCTAAAATGTTATCGATTTTAATTTAAACCTGTTTTTTTGTGAAGAAAAGGACTAATAATTGGCATTTGCTTTGGGTGATTGCATTAACTGACTTCAAGATGAGATATCATGGGTCTGTTCTTGGCTATCTCTGGTCTTTGCTCAAGCCTTTGTTGCTGTTTTTGGTTTTGTATGTGGTTTTTTCTGTATTGATGAGATGGGATGTTGAAAATTATCAGTTACATCTGTTGCTTGGAATTATTCTTTGGAATTTCTTTGCTGAATCGACAAGTGCTGGGGTTCATTCTTTGCTTTCTAAGGCTTCTATTATAAAAAAGGTCTACTTTCCCAGATATTTGGTAGTTCTTGCATCTACTGTTAGTGCGTTTATTACTTTGCTTTTAAATTTATTTGTTTTTCTTTTGATCTATTTGTTTTCAGGTATGAGTTTTGACCTGACTATGCTTTTGTTTTTTGTGATTTTGTTGCTTTTGTATTTTTTGTCTGTTGGAGCTTCACTGTTCTTAAGTGTATTACAGGTTCGATATAGGGATGTGTCTCAAATTTGGGATGTTTTGTTGCAGGCTGGATTCTTTTTGGCTCCGGTGATTTATCCTTTATCTATTGTTCCGGAAAATTATTGGAAATATTTGTATTTGAATCCTATTACGGGCATTATTGAGTATTCTAGGGATGTGTTGATTAACCATCAAATTCCTGATTTGAGTGGAACTTTGTACTTATTTTTGTTTGTTGTAGCTATCTTGCTCTTTGGATCTTTTATTTTTAAAAAACTTGTAAAATCAATAGCTGAAAAAATTTAATGGAAGCTGTAAAAGTAAACAATTTGGTTAAGAAATTCAAAATTCCTCATTTGAGGAGGGATACTGTGCGTGAAGGTTTTGTGAATATTTTTAATAGGCCCAGATATGAAGTTTTTAATGCGGTTGATGATTTGTCTTTTTCTTTGGAGGAGGGGGGATTTCTTGGAGTTATAGGAAAAAATGGGAGTGGTAAATCTACTTTGTTGAAGATTTTGGCTGGAGTGTATGAGCCTAGTAGTGGAGAGGTTTCTACTGTTGGTAGAGTCGCTCCTTTTTTGGAATTGGGAGTTGGATTTAATTCTGAACTTTCAGGAAGGGATAATGTTTATCTAAGTGGGACAATCCTTGGCCTGACTAAGCGTGAAATTGCTGAAAAATATGATAAAATTGTTGAATTTGCGGAGTTGGAGAGATTTATGGACCAACAGTTGAAAAATTATTCTTCTGGGATGTATGTGAGATTGGCATTTGCGATTGCGATGCAGTCAGATGCGGATATTTTCTTGTTGGATGAGGTTTTGGCAGTTGGTGATAAGGATTTTCAGGATAAGTGCTATGCGAAATTTATGAACTTGAAAAAAAATGCCAAGACGGTAGTGTACGTAACCCATAACCTTGATTCGGTTAAAGATTTTTGTGATAGTGTTCTGTACATGAAGGATGGAAAAATGGAGGGGATGGGTAGTTCGGAGGAAATGATTAATTTATATCTATCGTAAAATGAACAATTTTGATTTAACAGCTGAGGAGATATTGGAAAAGCTTGATGGTGATGTCCATAGGCTTAGAGCAAAACCGAGGGATAGAGATTATGATCTTCCATCGTTTGATCATTTGGGAAGCTTGAATGATAAATGGAATTTACCGCCTTCTCATAGGAAGGGGCCGATAAAACGGTTTGCAGATTTTGCTTTGAGGAAACTTTTCTTGGTTGTGAAAAATTTTATGGGTGGGATTGTTAGTTCTCAAGAAAGTTATAATGAAAAGGTTGCTTCTCAGTTTGCTACTGTGACTGAGAGTATTAAGCTTGAGAGTGAAAGAGTTGATTCTGAAGTGTCTGACCTGCGTGAGAGTATTGCTGCGGTTGTGGCCAAGGACGATGTCTCTATTGATTATTTTAAATTTGAAAATAAATTTCGTGGTTCTGAGGAGAAAATTATGGAAATGCAGAGAAAGTATCTGAAATATTTTGAAGGGGTGGAGAATGTTTTGGATATTGGTTGTGGAAGAGGTGAATTTTTGAGGTTACTGAAGGAGAAAGGAATTTCTTCTAAGGGGATTGATATTAATGCGACTTTTGTTGACCATTGTATTAAGGCTAATTCTAATGTTGAGTTTGTTGATGCTAATTCGTATTTGATTGGGCTCGAGGATGATTCTTTGGACGGTATTACAGCTTTTCAGGTGATTGAGCATCTTGATAAAAAATATTTAATTGATTTGATTACTCTTTGTTATAAAAAGCTTAAGAAAGGGGCTTGCCTGGTTTTTGAAACTCCAAATCCGAAAGCATTATCTGTCTTTGTTAATTCCTTTTATATTGATTTGTCGCACAAGAATCCAATTCATCCTCAAGCTTTGTTGTTTTTGATGGAATCTCAGGGTTTCACTGAAGCTGAAATTGCATACACTTCTTTTGTTAAGGGTGATGATATGTTGAAATATGGTGATATTGACGATGAAGCTTATAGAAAAAATGTTGATATGCTCAACAATATTCTCTATGGTCCTCAGGATTATGCTGTAATTGTTAGAAAATAGAATGAAAAATATGAAGATAGCTATTGTTGCACCGAATCCTGTTCCATATTGTTATGGTGGTGCTGAAGCTCTTTTAGATGGGCTTATTGGTTATTTAAAAGAAAACACTTCTCATAGTGTGGAATTGATTAAATTGGATAGTCTGGAGAGTGATTTTTGGAATCTTGTCTATAATTATAAACAGTTTGCGGAGCTTGATTTGTCACGTTTTGATCTTGTTCTTTCGACAAAATATCCGGCATGGATGGTTAATCATCCTAATCATATTTGTTATTTACTGCACACTTTGCGAGGATTGTATGATACTTATTCTTTTGCCGATTTGCCTGAAAAAGTTGAAGAATATTCTGAAGAATTGAATGGAGTTTTTGATTTGATTAGGTCTGAGCAGTATTCTAGGAATAATTTCTTTAGGGTTTTGGAATTATTGGAGATAAATAGGGAGTTGATTGAAAGTCTTGAGCTTAGCGTTTTTCCTGGGCCTTTTATTCGTGAATTAATACATTTTTTTGATAAATGTGGGTATGTTGGTGTTAAAAAATTCTTTTGTATTTCTGAGACTGTGAAGGGGAGGGCTGACTATTTTTTGGAATCTAATTCTCCTGAATGCGTTTATCCTGCTACCTATCTGAGTGGGTATAAATGTGAAGAATTTAAATATTTTCTTGCTGTTTCTCGTTTGGAAAGTCATAAAAGAGTATATTCTATTATTGTGCAGTTCAAGAAATCAACGACAGATAGAAGGCTTTTGATTGTTGGGACTGGTGGGTGTGAAGAAGAGCTTAAGGATTTGGCCAAAGATGATGATCGAATAGAGTTTTTGGGATTTGTGGATGGAGAGAAATTGTTGGATCTTTATGCGAATTGTTTGGCGGTTATTTTTACTCCGTATGATGAAGATTATGGGCTTGTTACTATTGAGGCAATGAAGAGCAAGAAGCCTGTTTTGACATTGAAGGATAGTGGTGGAGTATTAGAGTTTGTGGATAATGAGAAAACTGGATTTGTTTGTGAGGAGGATGATTTATACGAAAAAATAGATTATATATCTGAGTATCCTGATAAGGCTAAGTCCATGGGGTTAGCTGCATGTGAAAAGGTGAAAGGTATTAGTTGGGAGAATGTTTATGAGAAGATTTTAAATTCTGAGGATTGTAAAAGGAAGAAGATTTTGGTTCTTAATACTTATTCTGTCTATCCGGTTCGTGGTGGTGGACAACTTCGTGTTTGGAGTCTTTATAAGAGATTGGCAGAAAAACATGATGTAACCTTATTATCCTTGGTTGGCGTTGATGAGCTGTCGGATGATCGGTTTATTTCTTCTGGTTTAAGGGAAGTGTTGGTTAAGGAAAATTATGAGCAGGCTTCTAAGAGGGGGGATCTTGAAGGAAAAGTAGGAAGGGGATTATTTGATTTGATGAATATTTATAATAGTGATTTGAATGAAGAATATCTTGAGCAATTTAAAAAACTTTCTAGAGATGTTGATGTGATTGTTTTTAGTCATCCTTATATGGGAAAATTGTATGATTTGATTGAGGATGTAGATAACAAAAAAATAATTTTTGGGTCTCATAATGTTGAATATTTGTTAAAGAAAGACATTTATGGAGATGGTGCTGTATCTGAGGAGATAATTGAAGATCTTAAAGAGATGGAAGCGAGTATAGCTGGAAAATCTGACTGCATTACTGTTGTTTCTCAGGAGCATGCTGAAAGTTATGTGAAGGATCTTGGGATTTCTAGAGATAAGATTGTTATTGTTCCGAATGGTGTGGATAACGATTTGATTAACTTTACTAGGCCTGATGAGAGGAGAGCTTTGAAAAATAGGATAGAGATTCCTAAAGAGATTCCGGTTTGTTTTTTTGTTGGTAGTTGGCATCAACCTAATATTGAGTCTTTGAAGTTTCTTTTGGGGGTCGCAAAGCAATTGCCTGATGTTTTGTTTTTTGTTGTGGGTAGTGTTTGCGATGGACTTATAGAGGAGTTGGGAACGAGAGAAGAGTTGCCAAAAAATCTTAAACTTTTTGCTGTTGTGAATGATGAAATAAAAAACAAATTACTTTCTATGAGCGATATAGCTTTAAATCCAATGTTTAGTGGTTCTGGTACGAATTTGAAAATATTTGAGTATATGAGTGCCGGTATTCCTGTTATTACTACCAAATTTGGGGCGAGAGGTATGGATGTTCAGGATGGTAAGGAAGTGTTTTTTGCTGAGAATGAAGAAGAGTTTTTGGAAAAAATCAGATTTGTTGTGGCAGGCCTGGATAAATTAGATGATCTTAAGGAGAGGGCGCGAAAATATGTTGAGGAAAATTTTGATTGGGATGGAATTGCTAAAAAATTATTAAATCTAATTTAGTAGTGGAAGTTCTGAAGAGGATTCTATTCTTATGATTTCTGCTTTGAATGTTTCTCCTGTGATGTTGTTTTTTAGTTCAATTTGAGGTTCTAAATTTCTTATTTCGAACTGGTATCTGAGGGACATTTCTTCAAAATATTTTACTATTCTTGATTCTTCGTCTTTTTTCCATTCTTTTTCTTTTAAACCTGGATAGAGTATTTCTCCGTTTAGACTTGGGGGGGCCTTTGTGATTGTGTAGGGAGATTCTCCGTTTAGATCAAATGTTATAATTGCACCATCGTAATATACAGTGATTGCATTCTCAGTAAATTTTTCTATCAGATATTCGTATCTTGTTTGGTACCAGAATTTTATATAATCTAGGCTTTTTTCCCACTGCGTGTAGCTTAATGGTCTGACTGGATGTTGCTCTAGAATTTGGGGGATTCTATCGTCTGCGTAGTCTTTAATTGGGTCAAAAAATAGCGGATTTTTTATCTGCTCTGTCTCGTTATCGATAAAATTGTTGATTTTCTCTGGTGCTGCGAAATTGTGGATATATTCCCATATGTACTGGTTCTTTTTTTCTCTTATTTTTGGGATGAGTAGGAGCTTATTGAATAATATGTTATTTGTTTTGTTAACGCTTTTTACAGGATTGAGGTTTACCCAGGCGAACAAGTCCCAAACGATTGGTTCGAATTTTTGAGTTTCCGGGTTGAAGTAGATTTTGAAGTTGTGAAAGCTGTCTATGTGGTTTGAGCCAATGATATCTTGTATTGCTATGTATCTAATCATTTGATCCAGATCTATTATTTCTGAAATTTCTTTTTCAAATGAAGAGTCTAATTCTTTGTTTACTGTATTTAGGAGTTTTTCGAGATTTTTTCTTTTGTCGCCTGTGTCTTCTTCGTTTGCCGGTTTGTATTGCCAGAGATTTGTGTTTGCATAAACTCCTATTTCTAGGTCTAAGGATGTTGTGGTTCCTATGGCTGGTTCTCCAAAATATATATCACCTGGTTTTTTGTCGTGATTAGCTAAAAAGTCTTCATTTACTTGTTCTATTTGTATGTAAACTCCTTGATATTTTCCATTTATATTTAGGGCTACAAAATTATATTCAGGGGATAGTAACCCTGCTTGTTCTCCCAAGTGATAGCCTATGTTGTATATGACATGACTTTTGTGTCTTGGATTGATTAGGTTTAATATTTTTTGATTGTCTTCTTTTTTGTCCAATTTGATTCTCCAGGATTTTTTTTCATTTTCCCAATGCCAATAATGGTCTCCTCTTAGCCTGATTTCCGCTTTTACTTTTTCTCCATTCGGAAGTGTAACTTTTGTTTTAACATAGCTTTTCCCTGACGCTGGCAGGTTGCTTGTGAGCTTGTCATAGTTTTCGTCGGTGATTTCTATGTTGTATATGGGTATGTCGTCAGATGGCTTGTAGAATTTTGAAAGAATCTTGTTTTGACTGTTTCGTATTTTATCGAATACTGAATGACTTATCGTTAGATTGCTGGGGATTTTTAGTTTTTCTGTGAATTTTTCATTTAATTCTTCTGCTAAATCGTTTTGTGGATAGTTTTTTAATGAAATTTTGAGCAGATCTCGTGCTTTTTCTTCGTCTTGCTGGTAGAAGGCTTTTTCCGCTAAGAAGTAATACAATTCTCCCATTCTTTTGTTTTCTTCGAGAGAAAGTATTAGTGTTGGAATGGTCACTAATATGATTAATGTGGAGATGACTGCGATGGCTATTGTCCTTTTTTTCATGTGTGAATTGTATCATCAGAAATTGCTGTTACAATAGGCTTATGAAACGGTTTTTTGTAGTTATTATTTTGTTTTTGGCAGGCTGTGGACAGTTGACTTCGTCGTCTTCTCATTCTGTGGCTCTGAAGGAACTTGATGCTGAGGGGACTCCACCACGTTTGGAAAGGGAGTTTAAATATTCTGTGCAGTCTGGTGATTTTGATCTGAAAAAGGCTGTTCGTGATAGTGATTTGTGGCAGGCTCCTGGAATTGTTGGGAGTAGTTATTATCTTGATGAGGAGGTGGAGGAATTTGTTTATTTAGATATTTATTTTGATACTGAGGATAAGTTGAATTACAAAAATGCAGTTTCTTATAGGTTGAGGCAGCGATTCAAAGACATGGAGAGTGAGCCATATAGGATGGAGTTTCAGGCGAAGGTGGATAGGCAGGAATTGGGGGATGGGTTTAGTACTGTTTATGAATCTCGCTTTGAATTTCGTGATGAGTCTGAGCCTTTTTCTTCTTTGAATCCGGCTCCGAGAGCTCCTTGGGATTTAGATGAATTTATTTCTTATTTTCAGGCGGGGAAGTACAAGCAGTATTATACTTGGCCGGCAAAATCGGTTGTTGATTACTTGATTCCTGAATATACGGATGAGACGCATCTTGTTTTTGAGCCGGAACTCAGGATTCTTACAAAAAGACAAAGGCAGCATTTAAATATGGTGACTCCATGGGGGAGCGGGCCGAATCCTGATCAAGCTTTTATTATCAGTTTTGATACTTCCTATGTTTATGATGGAGATGATCTTGTTGGTGAATTTATGGAAGTGGAAGTTGAGTTTGAAAGGAATGTGTCTGAGAAATTGGACAATGATATATTGGCTGGGGAAGATTTGGGGGTGATTAGGGATGCTTTCCTGGAGGATCAGAAGACTATAATGTCTGTAATTGCTGAGAGAATCGAAGTTGTTCCCGCTTCAAAGAGTAAATATTTACAAGCTTATGAACTTATAAATGATTAACCTGATTGAAAGTCCGGCAAAGTTACATTTTCGTCGTTTTGAGTTTAAATATCACTTGCCTAGGGCGATTGCTGATAGGATTTTGCCTGAATTGATGAATTATATGATTTGGGATGAATATGCTGAAGGTGATGATGGATATGAGGTGACTTCGTTGTATATGGATAGTTCTGACTTTGCTTGTTTTCATGACAAATTGGATGGTGTTCTTACTAGGAGGAAGCTCCGAGTGAGAAGTTATGGGAAGGGAGATGATGTTTTTTTTGAGCTGAAGAGAAGAAGTGGTGAAGTGATTTTGAAGGATAGAATAATTGTTGGGGCTGATGCTTTTGCTGATTTTGTGAATGACCCTTTTTCTCTGAAGGGGGATGAAGATTTTGTGAATGAATTTTTGTATGAATTTTCCTCAAATAATATGAAGCCTTCGCTTCTTGTAAACTATAAACGTAAGCCGTTTTTTTCTAAATTTGATCCTAGATTCAGGGTAACTTTTGATTATGACTTAAGTTTTGCAAGGCCGCAAGGTGCTAGTTTTGACGGAGAATACCAAGTTGCATATGATGATCTCGTAATTATGGAGGTGAAATTCAACGGTGCTATGCCAAGATGGTTTCACCATGCAGTAGTTGAAGATTATGGGCTTAGGAAAGATACTTTTTCTAAATACTGTGCGGGGATCGAGGATCGTTATGGAATACCAAGTTATTTTTAATAAATTTTATGGATATATTTAGTGAAAAAGCAGTGTTAGCTATTTTGGGAGATCCTATTCATCTTTTGTTTTTGTTTTTGATTTCTACGGCAATGGGACTGATAATTGCTTGGACGTATAGAAAAACTCATAGGGGATTTTCTTATTCTCAATCTTTTTGCATAACTACGGTTTTGATTACTGTGATTACTACTCTTATTATTATTTTGATAGAGGACAGTATTGCTAGGGCTATTGGTATTTTTGGTGCTTTCTCTATTATTCGTTTTCGTACTGCGGTTAAGGATGTTCGTGATATAGCGTTTATCTTCTTTTCATTGGCTACGGGGCTTGCGGTTGGTGTGGAGTATTTGTCTGCGGGGATTGTTGGTGTGGTTTTTATCTCCGGTCTGATTTTTGTTTTGCATAAAACTAATTTTGGAGGGCTTCGTAAGTTGGCATATATTCTTAATTTCAAAATGGATGCGAAACATCATTCCAATAATGTTTTTGATGGAGTTATGGGGACTTATTTGAAAAAGCAGGTTCTTTTAAATGTGGAAGCAAAGAGTAGGGGAACTGTTTTGGCTTTTACCTTCAATATCAGCTTGAAGGATTCAGAGAACTTGAATGAATTTATAAAAAAGATGACAGATCTGGAAGGCCTGACTGATGTGAATATAGTTTCTTCAAAGAATGATCTGGAGTTCTAGACTGAATCTTCTGATTCTACTAATACAGGTTTGAATGTGAAGTAATTGTTTAGGGGGAATTTTATCATGAAAACTATTCCACTACTGAATACTGCTCCGAGCATGTATCCAAATTGGAAGACCTCTTCGAAAAGGTAAATTGTTCCTGTGTTGATTCCAAGTCCCAATATAGCGACCGCTGTGAAGTGTATTAATTGCCCCAAGTAGTTCTTTCCGTGATTTTTGAAGGTGAAGTACTTCTGTCCAAGAAAACCAACGACAGTGGCCAATGTGAACGCTATGACGTTGGATAGGAGATAGTATATGCCGAAGAATTCAGTTAACGCATATATTCCACCAATAAATATTGAAGTGGTTATCAATCCTACAACAAAATACTTAGCAGACTTGTGGATATATGATCTAAAATCAAATTTCATCTTTCTTGTATTAGACAGCTGCGGCAGCTTCTGCAGCTTCTGCAGCTTCTGCAGCTTCAATCATTGCCTTAACTCTCATAGTTCCGACTTTGGTTGCTCTCTCTGCTTCATCCAATTTCATTGTAATGAACTTGAGAGTGTCTTCAAGATCCGGAATCAGTTTGTGCTCAAGAGCGTTTACACGTCTTCGAGTTGTTTCCAGTTCTGCAGCCAGTCTTTCAGCTTGTTTTTCAATTTCAGCAAGCTTTATAAGAGATGGGAATAATTCTTGAAATGCAGATAGTGAGATGTCTAATTCTCCGCTAGTTTGAAGGTATCCATAGTTTAGGATGTCTCCTTCTTGTTTTAGATTGAAGTATGGAATGTACACACTCATGACATTCTTTGTCTTAACCTCCAGTTCTACTTTCGCAGAAGGGTAGAGAAGTGCTGATTCCAATACTTCCGGAGTCATCATGGAGGAAGCCTGCATGAAGTTCTTGAAAGCCTTTGATAGCTTTTCTTCTACTTCTTTACGCAGAGATTTCGCTTCTTTCACGATTTCCATGAAAGTCTTCATTAGACCATCTTGCTTATCTTTGAGCAGTTTGTGTCCACGTTTTGCGCTCTTAGTCCTAGTCTTTAGGTTAAGGAGCTCCATTCTAGTTGGGTTGACGTTGAGTCTTGCCATGATTATTTTTCCTGTTTAGGTAGATATTGTTTGATGTACTCTTCTTTAATACGTTTTAGTTCGTGTCTTGGTAGGATTGCAAGTAGTTTCCATGCAATGTCCAAAGTATCGTCGATGATGTCTCTGTCCTTGTATTCATCTTGGCTTACAAATTCTTTTTCGAATTCTTCTGCGAATTTTAGGAACTTAAGATCATCTTCTCCAAGAGCGGCTTCACCAAGGATTACAGCAAGCTCTTTTACTTCTTTTCCTTGAGCGTATGCTGCGAATAACTGGTTCATCACTCCTGCATGATCTTCACGAGTTTTTCCTTCACCGATACCTTTATCTTTCAAACGAGAAAGTGATGGAAGTACATTGATTGGTGGGTAAATACCTTCACGTTGCAGGTCTCTGGAAAGTACAATCTGTCCCTCCGTAATGTATCCTGTAAGATCGGGAATCGGATGTGTAATATCGTCCTCCGGCATAGTTAGAATGGGGATTTGTGTAATTGATCCTTTCTTTCCTTTAATACGTCCAGCTCTTTCATACAAAGTCGCTAGATCGGTATATAGGTAACCAGGATATCCTCTTCGTCCCGGAACTTCTTTTCTCGCTGCTGATACTTCACGTAGGGCTTCACAATAGTTTGTAAGATCAGTAAGAATTACAAGTACGTGCATTCCTTTTTCGAAAGCTAGGTACTCAGCTGTTGTAAGTGCGATACGAGGTGTAGCAATACGTTCTACTACCGGATCGGCAGCTGTATTAGCAAAGATTACTGAACGATTGATCGCTCCTGTTTTCTTAAATTCGTTGATGAAATATTCTGATTCTTCAAATGTAACACCCATAGCAGCAAATACTACCGCGAAGTCTCCAGTACCACCTCTTACTTTTGCCTGACGAGCGATTTGAGCTGCCACACGTGAGTGAGGAAGACCCGCTCCGGAAAAGATAGGAAGTTTTTGTCCACGTACCAATGTAGTTAGACAATCAATTGAAGATATCCCTGTCTGGATGAAGTCGTTTGGGAAATCACGTGAGTAGGGATTAATTGGTGCACCATTGATGTTTAATTTTTTCTCTGGAATGATGTCTGGTCCTCCATCGATCGGTTTTCCACTTCCTGAGAATACTCGTCCAAGCATGTCTTCAGAAACACCTATTTCTAGTGGTTTTCCCAAGAACTTAGCTTTTGTTTCTTCTGTTTTCAATCCTTGCGGACTTTCGAACATCTGTACAAGAGCAGTGTCTTTGTTTGCTTCCAGTACTTTTCCCATTCTCTTTTCTCCTTCCGGAGTTATTACTTCCACAAGTTCTTCATACTTGATCCCTTCAACACCTTCAACCAAGATTAGCGGTCCCGCTATCGATTTCAGTGTTTTATATTCTTTTTGCATTGTTATATGTGTTTAATTGAATAATATGATTTAAGCTGCTTGTAATTTTGAACCAAAATTTTGAATCGCTTCGATTATATCTTTTTCCAATTCTTCGTATTTTTCCAGTTCTTCATGAGAAATATCCTTAGCTTTTACTATTTTTTGCATTATTGGAAGTTTTACCAATTCTGAAAATTCAAATCCTTCTTTTTCAATAATTTTTGATGCCTCTTGATACATTGTCATGATACATTTCAAGATCCAATATTGTTTCTTTTGCGGCGTGAATGCGTCAACGTAGTCAAAAGCGTTCTGGAATAGGAAATCTTCACGAATAGATTTTGAAGTCTGTAGGATCAGTTTTTCTTTTGAAGAAAGTGCATCCATTCCTACAAGTCTTACTATTTCTTCCAATTTAGATTCCTGTTGTAGAAGATTCATAGAATTGGTACGAAGTTCCATGTAGTCTTCAGCGACTTCTTTTTGCCAGAAGTTAGCTAGGTTATCTACATATAGAGAGTAACTAGATAGCCAGTTAATAGCTGGGAAGTGTCTCTTGTATGCCAATTTTGCGTCCAGTCCCCAGAATACTTTTGTTACACGTAGAGTATTTTGAGTTACCGGCTCTGAAAGATCTCCACCCGGAGGTGATACAGCTCCGATCGCTGTTACTGATCCTTCTCGTTCATCAGATCCCAAACATGTTATGTATCCTGCTCTCTCGTAGAATTCTGCTGTCTTTGATCCAAGGTAAGCTGGGTATCCTTCTTCACCCGGCATTTCTTCTAGACGACCTGACATCTCACGAAGAGCTTCCGCCCATCTAGATGTAGAGTCGGCCATTAGAGCTACGTGGTATCCCATATCTCTGTAGTATTCTGCGATTGTAATTCCTGTATAGATTGAGGCTTCACGAGCAGCTACCGGCATGTTTGATGTATTTGCGATAAGAATTGTACGTTTCATCAATGGCTCACCTGTATTTGGATCTTTCAACTCAGGGAACTCCATTAGTACGTCTGTCATCTCGTTTCCACGTTCTCCACAACCGATATAAACGATAATTTCTGCATTACAGAATTTTGCTAATGATTGTTGAGTTACAGTTTTTCCAGCTCCGAATGGTCCCGGAATACATCCTGCCCCTCCTTTTGCGATTGGAAAGAATGTATCTATTACTCTCATTCCTGTAACTAGAGGTACGTTTGGTATTTTCTTGTTTTTGAATGGTCGAGGTTTTCTAATTGACCATCTTTGTAGCATCTTTATTTCGTGTGTTTTTCCTTCGCTGTCTTTAATTACCACTACTACTTCTTCGATTGTGAATTGTCCGCTTTTTATTTCTTCAACTGTTCCTTTCTTGATTGTTGATGGAACCATTATTCTATGAGCGATAAGAGTTGTTTCCTGTACTTCACCCAGGATATCTCCTTCTTCTACTTCTTCTCCCTTTGCTTTAGTTGGTTTGAAATCCCATTTTTTTGTTCTATCCAGACCAGGTACTTCAATTCCACGTGTGATAAACGCTCCAGCTTCTTTTTCGATTAGGTGCAATGGTCTTTGGATTCCATCGTAAATTGATGTCAAAAGTCCAGGTCCAAGATCCACGGACATTGTTTCCCCTGTTAGATATACGGGATCACCAGGTCCTATTCCTACTGTGTCTTCATATACCTGTATAGATGCTTCGTCTTCGTTTAGCTCGATGATTTCACCCATTAGTTTTTCATCTGATACTTTTACTACCTCGTACATCTTTGCATTCCTCATTCCGTTAGCTACAACCAGAGGTCCTGATACTTTTACTATATTTCCTTTTTCCATTGTTTGTTAGTTTAAGAGATTAGTTTTATATGTAATTATTCTTTGAATATATCGCTTCCAACTGCCTGCTCTACGATTTGACCGATTCTTCGGATTCCGTAGTTTGTGGCACCTTTACTTCCAGGTACCGGTACGATTGCAGGTAGTGCTTGTTGGCTTAGTTTTTTGTAATCATCCTTTGAAATTCCCATTGCCAGGTCTTCAGTTACAAAGATGATTGCGTATTCCGGCTTAGTTTCTCCGGTTTTTTCATCTACCACTATTTCTTGTTTTTTTAGTTCGAAAAGTATTTTTACTGTTTCTTCTGTAGTGTTTGCATTAAATGTTTTCAGGCCTAATGCTTTGAATCCTAGGATTGTTTCTTTGTTTCCAACGATTGCTATTGAGTAATTGTTTTTCATTATTGTGTATTAGAGGTATAGATCTCTTAGTCTTTCTTTTATTTCTTCCGGCTCGATTTCGTTTAGCTTGTTTACCAGAATCATTCTGATTACTAAAGCGTTATTCTTTTTTGCTAGGAAGTATGCAATTAGTGGTTCTGGTCCGAAAGCTGTTAGTTTTCCAGCTTTAATATAGTTTGTAAGATAGTTTTCGATTTCTTTTTCCAAGAATATGAAAGTGTTTTCCTTTTCATAGGCCTTGTATCCTTCGGTAACGATCTTTCCGTAAGCTGTAGCCTTCATTATTTCCGGGAATTCGCTTAGCTTTGTCTTGTATGCTTCTTTGAATTTGCTAGCTGCGATATTTCCTTTCCATAGTAGTGCGATTTCGAATAGGTTTTGCTCTTTGTCTTGAGCTTTCATTCGGAAGAACAGTTTTATGTTTGTCAGATCAATTAATTTTTTAACATAATTGATTAGGAAATCGTTTTTGCTGTAGATCGCTGTTTTATAGATTAATCTTATTAGCTTTTGGTCCATGTATAGATCTATTACCTGAGGATTGTTCTTTTCTTGTACAAATAGTTTTTGTACTTTTTTAATTTTTTCCTTCAAATATTTTTCTATGTTGTCATCCAGTCCGAATATTACTTCTTCATTGTTGAAAATGAACTTTTGTAGTTTTTCTATCTTTATTTTCCCCATTTTACTAAGCAAATGCTCAATATCCTCAAAGCTTTTTTCGCTCAGCTTTGCTTTCAACATCGTTTTTATGTTGTGAATGTCATAATCGTGCCAGAGAATATTGAGAACATTTTTGTCTGAAGTAATTTTTTCCAGGTGTTCCTTTATTTCAAGTAGTCCTTCGTCGAGTACTTGTTGAAATTCGGATGGATCTTCAATTCCTGCCGTGTTGTCTGAATAATCAAATTCGTTAAGGATTTTGAAGGCTTCAGCGGCATTTTTTGCCAGTATCATTCTTTCCATTTCGTTTTCACTTAACAGCATTGTCTCAAGTGTGCGTACTACCGCTACACTGTATGCAAAGTCGTGTCTGTTTTTTGTTCTACTTGCTAGCATTAAAATAGAATTTTATGTAATTGAATCTCCAAGTCTTCTCGTAACTGTTCTTTGATAATTGTCTCAAAAGAGTTATTTATCTCGACTTTGTCAGTTTTTACGATTAGACCACCTTGAATATTTTCGCTTTTATCAGAGAGAAAATAACTTTTCCCTGATGTTTTTATAGCCTCTTTAGTGACAGTTTCTTTACCGCTTGCAGCAATTACTACTGCGTCACCTTCGATATTTGCTTTTTTCAGAATTTCCGCAAGCATATCTCCATAGTTTGCTGATTCACTTAGTTGCTTGATAGCTTTATCAAGATAATCTTCTATAAGCGCTCTCTTTGCTTCTAGTAGCTTATTCTTTGATTCTCTATCAGCTAGTGTTTCAGCTTTTTCTAGGATCTTTGCACTTTTCTCTTCTATTTTGTCGTTTAGATTTGCATCTATTTCTCTACGACGTTTTTCATCATCTTCTTCAAGTTTTTTCTTCTTATCGGAAAATTCTTTTTCAAGCTTGGCTAACTTTTCGTCAGTTTCCTTTTTAATTTTTTCTAAAATATCTTCTAAGGCCATATTTTATGGTTGTTATTTATGTTAGGTCGATGAAGAAAATCAATAGTGCGCTGATTAGGAAACCTAATACTGCATATGTCTCTACCATCGCTGATAAAACTATAGCTTTACCCATTTGAGAAGCATCTTTTGCAATCATGTTCATCCCTGCTGCTGATACTTTTCCTTGGTAAATTCCTGAGAATAGGCAAGCAAGTCCACATGGTAGACATGCAAACAATAACTGCCATCCTTGTGCCATTGAGAGGTCTAGCATTGCTCCTTTAATGATGCCAGTGTTAAGAAGGATCAAAAACCCCACTAAGAATCCGTAGATTCCCTGAGTACCAGGCAAAGCTTCCAATACAAGTACTTTACCGAATTTTTCAGGTTGCTCGGTTGTAACACCCGCACCTGCTTGTCCTGCCAAACTTACTCCGATTGAGGAACCAATTCCTCCGAGACCTACTGCGATTGCAGCTCCTGCTAGTGCTAGGGCTACGCCGTCCCATTGTGTAATAATTAACTCTTCCATATAAATTTTTGGTTATGAATTATTTATAAAGGTGTATTTGGTTTTTTTGTTTAACGGTTTAAAATCTCTTCCTCCGCCTTCCATGAATTGTCCGAAGAATTCCACGAATTGAAGACGACCTGAGTGAATGAATGAACCAAGAGTGTTTATCACGAGGTTGAATAAATGTCCTCCAATTAAAACTACGAGCATGAATATCCATCCGACATACGGAATTAAGTCGTACATTAGTACTGCAATAATGTTTACAGCTAATCCGATGATTGCTGTTGCCAGTCCTAACGCCAAGAGACGTGAATATGATAGAACGTCACTCAAGTAACCGATTAATCCGTATAGGCTAAGTATTCCAAACATTATTTTTCCTGGTATGCTTTTTTGATTTCTTCCCTGAGTTGTAACTAAAATGGCTGCTGCCAGGATCACCCACCATGTTCCAACTACTTGCAGTTCGATTGGAATTACCTTGCTTGCTGCTAGGATAGTAAATGCTATTGCGCTAAGCATAAATGCCCATGTTCCTGTGTCTAAAATCGCTTCTTTCTTGTCTAGATGTTTGATTCCGTGGAATAGTTTCATGAATGTTCCCAGTAGGATTTGAATGTATCCCAGTGCGAGAGCCATTTTCAAAATTGTAAGTGGCTCTGTCAGTGAATTAAATTTCTGCATTATAAATGCTGTTTCCCCTGCATCGTTTGTGAATTTTAGGAAGTCTGGAATTTGATCAGTTGTAAGACTGAACCATCCGCCAAATAGTGCTCCTACTATAAATGTTGCAACTCCTCCATACATCAGTAATTTTACTAATTTTTTAGTTCCTGTTGGTAATTTTAGGAATTTTAATGCAAGTGCTGTCGCAACAAACATTACTAATCCATACCCTGCGTCTGTTAGACAAAGGGCAAAGAATAGTATGAAAAATGCTGATAGGTATGGTGTGGGATCCATTTCAGAGGATTGTGGTAATCCATAAATTTTTGTAACTGTCTCAAATGGGCTCATAAACGAACTGTTTCTTATTATTACCGGAGGAGTTTCACCTTCGTCCGGTTCGATTTTTTCTATAAGTAGTTCTTTACTTACTTTATTTAGGTCTTCTTCCAACATTTTCATATTTGCGATTGGAATCCATCCTTTTATTACAAAGCTATATTCTGTGCTTCCGGCCTTTTTCATTTCTTCCAGCTTTTCTTTTTCCCATAGTGTGTAGTCGTGAACTATTTGTAGGTTTTCAATGTTTTCTGATAGCTCTTTTAGTTCTCCTTCTGCTTTTTTGATGATTTTTTCACTATCTTTGATAACTGTGTTTAATTTTTTGCAGTAATCGTCCAGTGATCCTGTTCCTTCAGGTAGTTCCACTTCGCTGAATTTGTGTTCTGAAAGGGTAGCCCTAACGTCTTTTTCCAGTTCAGGAGAGAAAATTACATATATTTGGCTTACTTTTTCTTCTTTATTTATTACTTGAACATCTACTAGATCGCTTAGCTTTGTTAGTTCTTTTTTTGTTGCTTCTAAGTCTTCAGTAGGGATACTTCCTACGATAATGTTTGCATTTTTACTTCCTGATAGGTTCTCTAGGTTAATCTTTAAATTTCTTAGAATATTATAAATGTCCAGTTCGCTGTTCGCGTTTGCTATTTCGTTCTTTGCTTTTACTTCTGTGTCTTCGATTTTTAGGCATTCGTCTATAATTGTTTGAAAATCGAAGACTTTTGCTCTTTCTTCTATTTCTTTTTCGTCTAGTTCTATTGGTCCTTGAATGAAACTTCGCTTTTTTCCATATGGAGATAGAAGCTTTATCGCGAATTCAAGATTTGCAAAATCGAGCTCAGCCTTTTGTAGCTTGTGAATTGTCTTGTTTAATTCTTTTTCTGATACTAAGTCTTCTGTAACTTCTTTAATTTCCAAAATTCCAGCTTTTTGAATTGTTTCGAAAAGTTTTTCTTTTTTGGAGCTAAGTCCTATTAGCTGTATTTTTTGTGTTTTGGCTAGGGCCATATTTTTATGCTTTTATGTGATCAGTAAAGATTGTAGTGATTAATTCGATTGCACTAGATTCTTTCCCCTTTGCTTCTGAAATTATTTTGTTTTTTTCGCTTTCTGCAGTTGCCATTTTAGACTTAAGTAGTTGGCTTGCTTCCCCTTTTACTGTTTCCAGCTTCTTTAGTCCTTTCTCTCTTAGGCTTTTTGCAAATTCGTCTGTTTTTTCTTCTAGATTATTTTTGAATGTTTCCTCTTTCTGATTCAGTTCGACATTTGTTTTTTCTATTTGTGTTTTTTCCGATTCTTCAGCTTTTTTTATCGCTTGAATAGGGTCTTGCCCCTGATTTCCTTGTGATTTATCGTTCATACCTTAAGTTGTTAATTTAAATAATCCTTAGAGTAGAGATCTTAAGGATTTATGATTTTTACCGGAGGTGATTTTAGTAATGAATTTGATAAAAGTCAATCCTCAAAACGAATATTTGACTAATCAGTTAGCTATTTGACTTGACATTAAGGAGTCAAGCTTGCGAGATTCACTATTGTTGTTGTGCCTATCTTTTCTATCGCTTGGATTATTGCCTTTCCGTAGTCTTTTTTTGTGGGTCGTGAATCTAGGATGATTGCTTCTTTCTTTTCGCCGTTTTTGTCTAGTCGATTGATCAGTTTTTTTAATGCGAAGGTTGCTTGAGGGATTTGAAACTCCATAAACGGGTTATCAAAATGGTTGCTGTTTATGGTGTTGAATGTACTGCTTGGTGGCGCGAATGGAATCTTTGTTATAAATAACGTTTTTATAAGGTTGTGATGCTTGAACTTGTCCCAAAAATACGGAGTTAATAAAACTACTGAGTTTTCCGGGTCTTGGCTGAATTGTTCGCATATTTTTCCGATATTTCCTGTTAATTGTGATACGACTTTGACTTCTTTTAGTGATTTGCTTAATTCTAGGGTGAGGAATTCGAGTTGTTTTCTGGAATTACATATTATTGCAGTGTTGCCTTTCTCTTTTGTGAGAAATTCGTGCAGAAATTTGGGAATAATGTGTTTGTTGTGTGGGTTTTCTCTTTCAGGTGTATCCTGCGTTATAAAAATCTCCAGTGCTTCGTTTTTTCTTAGGCTGCTTTTTACTGGGAGGTCTTGATCCAGACCTGATAGTTTTTTAGTGAATTTGCCGTTGTCATCTAAATCCATGCTTTCTCCTACAAATACAGAATTTCCTGTTTTTTCTATGACTTTTCCCATTATTTCTTTGTGTGATAATGGTGCTGATCTTATGATGGGGTTTAGGTTATAGTCTTTCTCAACCCATATCATGTTTTCTTCCAGTTTTGGATTTTTGAATACTTTTTCTAGGTTTCTTAGTGAAATTTTCCAGTTTTGTAGATAACCGGTTGTTTCCTCATTAATAATATCTATTAGTTCTTTGGACATTTCTATAAGTGTGGAGAAGATTTTTTGGATTTCTTCCCATTCCGCAGTCTTTATGATGTTTTCATTTACCATACTGCGTGGTCCATATATGTTTTGATCATTGTATTTTTCAAAGATAATGCCTACCAATCCTACGATCATTGTGCATTTTGAGAGCAGGCTTTGTATTGTCTGATTCTCGGGATGTATTTCCTGAAGTTGAGTTAGCGGATCTGTAATTTTCTCTATGTTTAGGAAAAGTACGTTGTGGTAGTGAAAGCTTTGCATGAAGTCATCGAAGTCTAGTATTATTAGCTTTTTGGCCTCCAGCTGTTCGTCGAGTATGTATTGGTGACTGCAGATTGCTGCGTTGTCTTTGTCCTTTTCTATCGCTTTCTTTATGAATAGTTCTTTTTCTACATTAACTATGAGGGGATCGGCGTTTATTTTGTGAATTGTTTGTTTTTCATCTCCCAATAGTCGTATTTCACTAAGTAGTCCGGTTTTGGTTTCTTTACTCCATATTAGGTATTTGAGTATTGCGCTTATTTCGTGGTCTTCAAAAAATTCTTTTTTCTCGAATGCTGCGAGTCGCTTGAGAGATATATAGTTTTTCTTTGTGTCTATCTTTGCGATATTGTCTTCAAGTTCTTCGCAGGCAGTTTTGAATAGTTGGTGGGGCACTGCTATGTAACTGTCTTTGTCTTCTTTGTTAGCCAACTGTTTTGCAAGGTCCAAGTATGGAGGGAGGACTTCGAATAGGGTAGTGCTATCAGCGTTTAAAATTGTGTCTATTATTTCGCTTTTAGCTTTTTCTGTTTTCTCTTTTTCTTCTGTTTTTAAGGTTTTGTACTCTTTTTTTTCTGACTTTAGTCCCAGAAAGTAATCTTTTAGCTTCCAATTTGATTTACTGCATAGTCCTTGAATCTTTTTTAGTAAATCCGGATCCATTGATTCAAATCTTTTAGTAAGCTCGAGGAATAGTTCCATTGCTGCAATTGCGTCATCTAGGGCTCTGTGTTTTTCTTTATGCTGAAGATCAAAAGTTTTGCTTAGAATTTCCAAACTATATGAAGATAGGCCTGTTAGCAGTGTGCTTGCCAGGTCATGCGTGTCGTATTCTGGGTTTGTTACCTCTATGTTATGGGTTCTAAGGAATCCTGTATCGAATTTGATATTGTGCCCTATTATAGGGAAGTCCTGAATGAAGGCGCGCACTTCTTCTTCTTTTTCACTGAATAGAGGAGCGTCTTTTAGGTCTTCGTCAGTGATTTTTGTAATGTGTGTAATGATATCCGGCAGTTTTATTCCTGGATTTACTAGGAATTGCAGAGTTTCTTTTTCTCCATTCATGTCGAACTTTACCGCACCAAATTCAATGATGCTGTCGTTTTCTGGCTTTACTCCTGTGGTTTCTAGATCTAGTGATACGTACATGCTTGTATGCTAATGAAAAAAAGCGGAGTTTACCAGTTCTAAATTAAAAAACAGTCAAGCGGTCTGTCCAGAGTTGTTTTTTGACAAATCGTGCGGCCCAAGGTATTGTGATCTGAATTCAATAGGAATTCGAAAAGAAAACGTCCCAGAAAAGCACTCGTACGTTGAAAAAAAGAAACAAAAACAAAAAAGTCTCAGTGGTGAGAGATGAGGGGCATAAAAAATTATTCCTCTCTCTGTCCTTGCTGGGTGATGGTCGCTACTTCTCGGAGTAGGATGACCGCTCACGTTCAGGTGAAACTGAACAAATGCTCTGCTCTTGTCTGGTCTTCGGATTTGTACAAGGGGTTACAGGCGGCCGGTGGTGCGGCTATAAACAACACCAAAGTCTTGCAGGATTAAAACAAAAACAAAAATTCTCAACGGGCCAAAACCGTTCGTTGATAGAGATGTTCCCCGGTTCGCCGGGGTTTTTTTTATTGTCTTAATTATAATGTAGTCTTGACCTAGGCATTGACAAGTTTATCACCTGTGCTATACTTTTTGTTCAGTCATTTTCAATGCTTGAACTTGTTCTTTTACACTAGCTAGGCATAAAGTTCGTAGGTGGAGGTCCTCTCTGTATTAACATTAGTATCGAGACGACCCTTCCTTACGGACTGGGTACAAACCTAACTTTGAGGTGGCAATGTGCTTACCTCACAGCCTGCACAGGGATGTGCTAGGGGAGACATTATGTCTAGTGTTATGTCCAGTGTTATCGATCGTTTCATCGCAACTTTTAATTTTCTTGGGAACTTGGAATTGGTTCCGGACCCTACGAAAATTCAGGAGCTGGCGATTGCTGAGGTGCCCGCGGAATCTCTGCTGTTTCGTCCTTACATTGAGGATGAGGACGGAGGTGGTCTCGATTCGCATCGGGCCTGGCTTCTAGATGGATCTGGGGGCGTCCTTACTGAGGTAGGACTATTGGAAACAGTAGGCGAGGCTGCGGCTCATAATCCTGGTATGCGTTATGCTATTAGGATCGAGCGCGGTCACACTCCGGACCACGAAGAGTCGTGGTACGAAATTACCATCCATCGATCAGCGAGATTATCGCTGGTCGATAGAGAACCTCGTGAAGGTATAAAAGAACAAAGTGTCAGCATCTACGCTGACGGCGCGCGAGGCGTTTCCCTCGCAATCTGATTGCCGTTGTCTTCGGACGGACGGTAGTCGAAAACCTTGGGGGGTCCTAAAAGACCCCTCGCAACTTTATAAATCCCTTTTTTATAACATTGCCGCAAACTCATCGAAGAAGTGCATTGTGTCTGTTGGGCCAGGTGTGGCTTCCGGGTGGAATTGGCATGAGAAGTAGGGGAGAGTTTCGTGTTTGATTCCTTCTACTGTGCCGTCGTTTGCATTTTTTAGCCAAACTTTCCAACCTGTCTTTAGAGATTTTTCATCTATGGCAAAGCCGTGGTTTTGGCTAGTGATATAGCAACGTCCTGTTTCTGTATCTATGCATGGTTGATTTTGTGATCTGTGTCCATATTTTAGTTTGTATGTCTTTGCGCCTGATGCAATTGCCATAATTTGTGTTCCGAGGCATATTCCAAATATTGGTTTCTTTAGTTCTAAGGCTTTTTTTATAGTTTTGTGCAGTGGAGTTAGCATTGATGGATCTCCCGGTCCGTTTGAGATGAAGATTCCGTCAAATTCCAATCCTTCTTCTATGAAGTCATAGTTCCATGGAACTCTTATTACACTTAGGTTTCGCTTAAGTAGGCTGCGAATGATGTTGTTTTTCATTCCGCAATCAATGCATACAATAGTTTTTGCTCCTTTCTTGTATCTTTTTGGAGCTTTGATTGAAACTTGTGATACCAGATTTTCCAGATCTGGATTGTAGAAGTCTGGACTGTCTTTTCCTTCTATTATTATTTTTCCGAGTATTGTTCCGTGTTTTCTTATTTTTTGAGTTAACATTCTGGTGTCGATTCCTGTGATTCCAGGGATGTCGTTGTCTTTTAGCCATTGTCCCAGGCTCTTTTTGGAGTCCCAGTGGTTAAAGTTTTCTGAGTATTCTGAAACTATGAGTCCTTTTATATGTATATTGTCGCTTTCAAATCTTTTTGAAATATTGTCGTCGTCTTTGCATGCACCTCCAACTCCATAATTTCCCACTAGCGGATATGTTAGTGTCATTATTTGTCCTTTGTATGAAGGGTCTGTGAGACTTTCCGGATATCCAACCATTGATGTGTTGAAAACTACTTCACCAGCGCTGGAAACTTCTGCTCCAAAGCTTTTTCCTTCGAATGTTGTGCCGTCTTTTAGTACTAGTTTTGCTTTTGTCATTAGTTTGAATTTATCAGCGTTATTCTAAGGATCTGTTGAACGAATATCAAGGCAAGAACTCTCCTATTATTTTTTCTATGGAAATTATTTTCATGTCGGATGGTGGCTTTGCGGCTTTGAATCCTATTTTATACCAATATTTTCCTCCGTCTATTGTTGTGGCCAGTATTTTTACTGTGCTATTTGGTGGAGTTGGTTTTTGAACTTTAACTTTTGTTACTTTTTCAATTCTTTCCAGCTCTCTCATGATTTGATCTTTGTTTCTCTGTCCTTCCTCTAAATATTTGGCTTTAAATTTTTCCGGATCACTTTTGACGATCTTTATTATGTGGTTGTAGCTTGCTGCCATCATTTGTTTAACTAGGAAGTATGCTCCGACAAAAAAACCGATCGGGAATATGAATGTGGAAATGAGTCCTATTATGTTTTCTATAGCTGATGGCATTGTGTGTGTGTTATTAACTTAAAAATTTCACGATAAACGGTAGTATTGCAATGAAGTATACTACTGTAAGGTATATTCTTTGTGCTTTTTCTGAAATATGAATGGACTTTTTTAGTGTGTGGCCTCCGATATATCCTCCAATGAACATTCCGCTTCCCCACAAAAGCCATAGTGGGAACAGTATGTTTCCATAGTATATGTGTGCGATAACGACTGATATTGTTCCTATTGTTTCTATGAATCTGGCTTGGATTTTTACAAAGACTATTTGTTTGTTTTTTGGGAAGGCAGTTCGAAGTAGGGCTACCAGTAATATGCTTATTCCTGCTCCTATAAAACCTGTGTAGAGTCCTAATAATATACTGAAAACTATTCTGGTTTTGCGAGTTATGAGATGTGCTATCTTTGGGCTTAGTTCAGATAAAAATATGGCTCCAATGATTGCGAATATTAGATAGCTTTGGTCTACTTTTGCAATTGTTGCTGTTCCTATTATTGAGGCTATGACAAATGGAATTGTTATACTTAGAGTTTCCTTGATATCGATTTTTTTCCATGTTCCAATTGTGCTGGCAACTCCTCTAGCGAGAGATCCAACTTTTATGTTTCCTACGATTTGCCCATATGAAAGTCCCGGGAAGAAGGTTTGTAGTAGAGGGATTGAGAGGAACATTGAGCCACCAAATAAAACACCAATTATTCCTATGCCTATGCTGCTTAGGAAAATAATTATGTACTGAAATTCCATTTTTCTTAAGTGATTATTCTACTAGTTCGCCGTCTCTTACTATGATTTTTCCGTTTACTATTGTTTCTGTGACTACTCCGTTTAGTGTCATACCGTGGAATGGTGAGTTTTGTCCTTTTGATTCAAATTTTGTTCTGTCGATTTTTACTTTTGCCTTTGGGTCAAAGATTGTTATGTCTGCGTCAGCTCCTTTAGATAGTGTTCCTTTTTTTAGTTTTAGAATTTTTGAAGGATTGACGGTCATTTTTGCAATTGCTTCTTTCATGGATAGTACTTTTTTGTCTACCAGGTTGCTTATTACTAGTGGAAGCATTGTCTCAAATCCTACTATTCCCGGTGGAGCTTGATCGAATTCTCTCTCTTTTTCTGTCCAGAGATGTGGTGCATGGTCAGTTGCTATTACAGATATTGTTCCGTCTTTTAGTCCTTTAAGTAGAGCTTTTCTGTGGTCTTCACTTCGAAGTGGGGGATTTACTTTTGCGTATGTGTCGTAGTTGTTTATTGCTTCATCAGTTAGTGAGAAATGATGAGGCGTTACGTCGGCAGTGATGTTTAGTTTTTTGCTTTTTGCCAGCCTGATTAGGTCTACTGATCCTTTTGATGATACGTGTGTGAAATGCATTTGATGTCCTGTGTCTTCTACTAGGCAGATGATTCTTGCTGTGGCTGCGTCTTCTGCACATGCAGGAATTCCTTTTAGTCCTAGCATGCTGGAGACTGCACCTTCATGCATTTGTCCGTCTTTGCTGAGATCCTTATCTTCTGTGTGTGAGAGAATTGGCATGTCGTACGTCTTGCAGTACTGCATTGCTTTTCGATATACATCTATATTTTGTATGTCGAATCCATCGTCAGTTACTACAACTGCTCCTGTTTGTTGAAGTTCCCATATTTCAGAAATTTCTTTTCCCGTTTCTCCTTTTGTGATTGAACCTGATACGAATATGTTAACTACTGAGTCTGTTTTTGCTTTTGAAAGGATGTATTCCAATACTGCTTGATTGTCGCCGACCGGACTTGTGTTTGGCATAGCGACTACGGATGTGATTCCTCCTTTTGCCGCTGCTCTTGATGCTGTCTTTATAGTTTCCTTGTCTTCACGGCCCGGTTCTCTTAGGTGGACGTGTATGTCTACAAATCCCGGGCATACAACTTTGTTTTTTGCGTCTATTATTTCAATACCTTCATCTGTTTTGTGTTTTTTTTCTAAACCCTTTCCTATTTGTGCAATTTTCCCGTCTTTTACCAAGATATCTGCTTTTAGATCCTTTTTATTTGCAGGGTCTATGATTCTTCCGTTTATGATGAGTAGTTTTTTCATTGCTTCTATAATTATGTTAGAACAATCTTTCTTTTACGGTTTTTATATCGCGTTTCTCTGAGAATAACCAGAGTAGTATGAATCGTATGCAGTAACCGCTGAATACTTGTCTTGTGACCATTGATGCCTTTGTTTCCAGTACGTTTGTGTGGATATCCAATTCACGGACTACCGGTCCGGCGTGCATAACTATTGCGTCTTCTTTTGCCAATTTTAGTCTGTCTGCGTTTATGACATATGTTTTTGAGTATTCTCTTAGTGTTGGAACGTATGCTGTTGCTGCTCTTTCTGTTTGAAGTCTTAGTACGTAGATTACATCGGCGTCTACCAGTGCGTCTTCAATTTTTGCTTCGTATTTTATTCCCCAGTCTTCAAGATTAGGTCTTATTAATGTGCGAGGTGCTGTTACTACTATTTTCATTCCATACATTTTGGCCACTCTTGCTAGTGATCCGAAAACTCTGCTGTGTAGAATGTCTCCCACTATTACTAGTTTTTTGTTTTTTAAATTTTTCCCTGCAAATTTCTTCATTGTATATAGATCGAGCAATCCTTGTGATGGATGTTCGTTCCACCCGTCTCCTGCGTTTATTACCGCTGCTTTTACGTTCTTTGCAAAAAACCTTACAGCTCCTGATGAGCTGGTTCTCATTACTATTATTTCCGGTTGCATCTGGTCGAGAGTGACCGCTGTGTCTAGGAGTGTTTCTCCTTTTTTCATTGAAGATTTATCTGAGCTTATGTTTATTGTGTCAGCTCCTAGGTTTTTCCCTGCGAGTTCAAATGATGTCCTTGTTCTTGTAGAGTTTTCCATGAAGAAATTGAGTTGAGTTTTTCCTCTTAGGAAATCAACCTTCTTCATTTTTCCTTGTAGAAAGGTTTCTGCTTCTTCTGCCATTTCCATGATCATTTCTATTTCTGTCTTTTTGAGATCATTGATGCTTATTAGGTCATTGCAGGATAAATTACGTCCTTTACGAATTTTGTTTAGTTTTGTAAGGAGTTTGTTTTCCATGTGTTGTAGTTGAAGCCCTATTGTGTAACAAATTATCATTTTGCTTTGTGTTTAGTCAATATCTAATGTAAATTGTGGGGTGATATTTCACGATTTAATTATTAAACCCTTACTCTCATGAAAAAATTATTATTAATATTATCTTCTTTGTTCTTATTGCTTGGGCTTTCGGCTTGTAGTGTTGGAGATATGTTCATAGATGAAGTTGCAGTTCACAACGGTTTAGTTGAAGCACTTGATAATGTTTTGGACTCTGAGGAGGCTTTTTTCCAGGAATATATTATTTTGTTTGATGGTGATACTCCTGATGCTTTGAGAGGTCTTTATAATGATTTTGTAGCAGCAGCAGCTGACTTGGATACTTACTTTATAGAAACTGAATTTGCGTCTTCTCAAAATATATTTAGAGAAGGGTACAATTCTTTCTACAGACCATTTGTGAATGAATATATTAGTTATGCTGAAGGATTTGTGACAGCACTTGAGACTGAAGGGGTTTCTTTTGAAATCATGGAGCCATTCCTTGACGAGCTAGATCAATATACTTTAGACTTTGTTGATACTCACAATAAGCTTATAGATACAGTTAATGAGCAATCCACTGAATAAGATTTTTCTTAAAAAGAGTGGTCTCTTCATTCTTGTTATTCTGATAGTTTTTGCTTTACAAGGATGTGACTTTTTTGTGGCTAAGAGGATTGGATTTGATAGGGTTATGGGGTCTATGGATAGAGTCTTTCTTGCTGAAGATAATTTTACTAGTGAAATTAACAAGTATTTTGCACTTTCGGTTAGAAATGATATAGCGATTGATTTTGTTAATTATGTTTTTAATGAATTCTCTTTGTCCTACAATGGGTTGAATCGGGTTCTGGATGAAACAGAATTTACTGAAGAGCAAAAGATTGCGAATGAAAAGTTCTATACTTTTTATAAGCCTTATCTTGATGAATATATGGCTTTTTCTCAAACGCTTTTTGAAGATATTAAAAACAATGGTTATTCAGTCGACTGGCTGGATGATGAGCTTGAAACACTACAGGAGTATAGTGATAAATTTTTCTTTGTTCATAATGAAATGATTAATGTTTGGTTGAATGAGGAATATCATATTTCGATAATAGATTTTTAGGCAAAAGGCTTGAGACTTTATGTGCTTTTGGGTAATAGTGTGAGTGGTAAATATATTTTTAGGTAAATTTCATGACAAATTTGGAACTAGAGTTCTGTGGTGTACATTTTGAGAATCCGACAGTTCTTGCTTCCGGAGTTTTAGGTGTTACTGCAAGCTCTTTGAAGAATGTTGTGAGGAATGGTGCTGGTGGTGTTACCACTAAGTCTATTTGGTTGACTGAGCATATTGGTCATAACAATCCTACTATGTTTGGAACTTCCAGTTATTTTATGAATGCCGTGGGGCTTTCTGATGGCGGACTTACAAAGGCTCAGGAGGAAACTTTTCCTGAATATAACGAAGATAAAAAGGCTCCGATTATTGCGAATATAGTTGCTTCTAAAATTGATGATTTTGGTGAATTGGCTGAGAAGATTACGATATCTGATCCGGATTTGATTGAGATAAATATCTCATGTCCGAATGTGGAGGATAAGTATGGAAAACCTTTCGCTTGCGATAGGGGAGATGCTGCATCTGTTACTAGAGCTGTACGTGGAAAGACACGGAAGCCTATCATTGTGAAACTGTCTCCGAATGTTAATAATATTGTGGAAATTGCTCAGGCTTGTGCGAATGAGGGAGCGGATGGGTTTTGTCTGATTAATACTGTTGGGCCTGGGATGGCGATTGATATAGATCTTAGACGTCCTATTCTGACTAATAAGGTTGGAGGAATTTCTGGTCCTGCGATAAAGCCAATAGCTGTTAAGCATATCTATGATGTTTATAAGGCGACAGGATTGCCGATAATTGGAACTGGTGGTGTGATGACTGGAGAAGATGCGATTGAGTTGATGATGGTTGGAGCGAGATTGATTGGAATGGGGACAATGGTTTATTATAGAGGGGTTGAAGGGTTTGGAAAAGTTGTGAAAGAGATGGAGGCTTGGTGTAAGAAAAATGGAGTTAAAAATATTGAAGATATTATTGGTGTAATTCCTTAAACATATTTCAAATGGATGTGAAAAACTTTGATACAAGGCCGGTTGCTTTAGAGATAAAGAAGATTGTTGTGGAAAATGAGTCTACGAATACTTATATTTTTGAATATCCTTTAAACGGTAAGCCTGGGCAGTTTGTAATGCTATGGATTCCCGGTTTTGACGAAAAGCCTTTTTCCATTGCTTATGATGATGGGAAAAAGTTTTGGTTAACTATTTGTAAGGTTGGTCCTGCTACTGAAGAATTGTTTAGATTTAAGGTGGGGGATAAGGTTGGAATTCGTGGACCTTTTGGAACTAATTATGAGGTGAAAAAGGGTGAGCATATTGCGGTTATTTCCGGTGGATATGGTGCGGCACCTATGTATTTTGTGACAAGAGAAGCCTTGGCTAAGGGAGTTAAGGTGGAATTTTTGACTGGGGCAAGGAATGAAGATTTATTGCTTTATCGTGAAAGGGTGAAAGGGCTTGGTGGTGTTAACTTACATTTGTCTACTGATGATGGATCTGTTGGGCATAAGGGATATATCACTCATGTTTTGGAGAAGTTGTTGAAGGAGAAAAAGATTGATAAGGTTTTTGCTTGTGGGCCTGAATTGATGATGAAAGCTGTTGGTGAGATAGCAGAAAAAGCTGATGTTGAATGTCAGATGTCTGTGGAAAAATATATGAAATGTGGTTTTGGGGTTTGTGGACAGTGTGCTGTGGATGATACTGGGGAATTGGTTTGCAAGAAGGGGCCTGTGATGCCATGGAAATATGTTAAGAAATTGGGTGAATTTGGGAAATATCACAGAGATGCACAAGGTAAGAAACATTATTTTTAACTTTAAATATTATGGAATTATCAAAAGAAATAGCTGCTAATTTACTTAAGCGAGAGGCTGTTAAGGTTAGTATAGATCCTCCATTTACATGGGTAAGCGGGATTAAATCTCCTGTTTATTGTGATAACAGAAAAATGATTGCGTTTCCTGAGGAAAGGAAGGCTGTTGTGGAAGGATTTAAAATCATAATGAATCAGAAGGGGTTGAAGCCTGATGTTATTGGTGGAACTGCTACGGCGGCGATTCCTTGGGCTGCGTTTTTGGCTTATGACTTAGGTTTGCCGATGATTTATATCCGTCCTGAGAAGAAGGAACATGGTGCGGGGAAGCAAATAGAGGGGCATTTGGAGGAAGGGCAGAATGTTTTGATTGTTGAGGATTTGATTTCTACAGGTGGGTCAAGTGTAAAGGCTGCAGAGGCTGTGAGAAATGAGGGAAAATGTATTGTTGAGGATATTTTTGCGATTGTGACTTGGGAGATTCCGAAGGCAGTTACAAGATTTGCTGAGGCAAATATTAATCTGACCACATTAACTGATTATACAAATATTATTGGTCTTGCTGCTGAGAATGGGATTATTCCTGCAGATCAACTGGAAACAGTTTTGCAGTTTAAGGAAGATCCAGCTGCATGGGGTGAAAAAATGGGGTTTTAATCAAATTTAATTCAAAGTTATTATGGCTAAACATTTTGCAGATCGTTTAATTGAAGCGGTTCAGAAGAAAGGGAATCCGATTTGTGTTGGACTTGATCCGAGACTGGATCAAATACCGAGTTTTATAAAAGAGGCGGCGTTGGAAGGGAAAGATAGAAGTCCTACTGCTGCTGCTGCTGATTCGATAATTGCTTTCAACAAGGGGATTATTGATGCTGTTGCGGATATTGTTCCTGTAGTGAAGCCTCAAATTGCGTTTTATGAGATTTTTGGACATGAGGGGGTTCGTGCTTATGAGGAGACTATTAAGTATTCGCAGAAAAAAGGTCTTATTGTTATAGCTGATGCGAAGCGAAATGATATTGGATCTACTGCTGCGGCTTATGCTCAGGCTTTTTTGGGTGAAGTAGAGATGTTTTCCGGGGAAGATGAAGTGGTTACACCTATTTTTGGGGCTGATAGTATTACCTTGAATGCTTATTTGGGGATAGATGGGATTAAGCCTTTCATTGAAGAATCAAGGAAATATGATACCGGGATGTTTATTTTGGTAAAAACTTCCAATCCGAGTAGTGGAGATCTTCAGGATTTGGAATTGAAAGAGGCTGATAGTGTTTACAATATGATGGGGCATTTGGTTGATAGCTGGGGAGCTGATGATCTTGGAGAGAGTGGATACAGTTGTGTTGGTGCGGTTGTGGGGGCTACTTATCCTTCACAGGCGAAGGAATTGAGACGTGTGATGCCGAGGAGTATTTTCTTGGTGCCGGGTTATGGAGCACAGGGGGGTGGAGCTGCTGATGTGAAGCCTTGTTTCAATAAAGATGGACTTGGAGCTGTGGTAAACAGTAGTAGAGGAATCATTTTTGCTTACCAGAAGCTGGATGGCTTTGAGGAAAAGCAATTTGGAGAAGCTGCGAGACAGGCTTGTATCAATATGAGAGAGGATTTGGCCACCGTTCTTTAGAGTAGTTTCTGCCAATCTTTGATGGAGAGTATTTGTGGACGACTGTCCAGGAATCCGAGTTCTTTTAATGTATCCAGTTTATCCGGAAGGGTGTTTGAGAGTTTTTTGCGTCTTTGTGAAAATGCTCTCTTTGCAAGTTTTAGAATCTTTAGACCTTCTTCTGTTGAAAGATGGTTTTCGTCGGATTTTGGGATAAGTTGGATGTGGATTATGCTTGAGTCCACTTTTGGTGCTGGTAGGAATGAACTTGCCGGTACTTTTCTTATTATTGTTGGAGTTCCAAATAAATTTACCTGTAGTGATAGGATTGTTGTTTTTCCTTTTTTTACACAAATTTTTTCTGCTACTTCCTTTTGTATTAATATTGTTATCGAAATTGGCCTGTTTTCAGCCTGTAGGAAATGATTTATCAGTGGAGAGGTTATATTGTATGGAATGTTGGCAACCACCTTGTACGGACCTGTGGGAGGTGGTATTTGAAGTGCATCTCCATGTATTAGTTTTATGTTTGTAAATTCTTTCAAAGTTTCCTCTAATGCAGGGAATAGACTCTCGTCCAATTCTACGGTGCTGAGTTTTTTGGCTCTCTTTGCAAGCTCTTTTGTTAGGACTCCAAGCCCCGGTCCTACTTCAACTATATGATCTTCTGAGTTTATTTTTGCAGCCTCTACAATTGAATCTAGTGCATCTCTATCTATGAGAAAGTTTTGGCCGAAGGATTTCTTAGCCCATAAATTATGTCTTTTTAGCAATCCTTGTATTTCTTCCGGATTAGATAGGTCCATTGTCGATTTTAATTAATTTCAGTGTATCTGTTTTTCCGCTGATTATGCTTATTGATGATTTTGGGATTTCTAGTTCTTTGCTTAGGAATTTTATCAATTCTGCATTTGCTTTGCCTTTTTCCGGTGCTGCTTTGATTCGTATCTTTATTGTTTCTTCTCCACTGTGATCTTTCATTATTTCCGTGATCTCGTTTTTTGCACTTTTGGGTCTGACTTTTATTCTCAAGTAACCGTTATTTGTTAGTTTTATTTTCATTCTTAAAAACTTTAAGTATTTCTCTGAAAAATATCATGAGTACTATTGTGAATATTATGATTTGCCATTCCAGTACAGATAAAACGCTAGTGTTTAGTAAGGAATGAATTGCTTCTAATTTAGTTGAAAAATAGATTATTGCCAGGCCTATTGTTGCTACTAAAATTAGTGGCATGTTTGCTGTTATGTTTGATGTGAATAAGCTTTTTTTAGCTTTTCTGATTATGAATGCATTTAGTATTTGTATTATTCCCAGTAGTGCAAATACTATTGTGGCTGATTTTATGAAGATTGGGTCAGAACTAGAAATTGTGTCTCCGTATGTCCAGCCAAACCTGATTAAGTTGAGATAATATGCTGCTGTTATTATTGCTCCTATCATTATTCCGCTCAATACTGTTTTTACTTTGTTGTGCGGTTTTGTTGGTTTAGTTGTGCCTTTTTCTTCCATTATTGCAAGTTCTGTTCCAGTGTTGATGAATATATCTATTATCAGAATTAGAGCTATAGAGAGGGGAAGAGGTACGCCTATTATTATTGCAAAAATTGCTACTGCGAATTCTGCAATCTTGCATGAAATTGCGTGCTGTGTGACTTTGCTCTTGTTTGCGTTTGTTGTTTTTCCTCTTTTTATTTCTTCAAAAAGCACTTTTAGGCTGTGAGTTTGCTTTTTGTTGGTAATTGCAATTGTTTCTCCCAATTCTTTTAGTGTTTGCATAATTCTTATGCGATCTTTTGAAGCCATTTCTGAAAAAACCAGATCCTTCTCTTTGTTTGAGAGCATTTTCTTTAATTTTTGATCTGATAGTATCTTTAGATGGCTGCCTGTAATGGATTCGAAATAGTGTGGGTTTATAACCTCTAATTCTTTTGCGATTGCTGTGCAGTTTCGTTCCTTCATACTGCTGAGTATGTAAATCTTTGTATTTAGTTTTTTTATCTTGTTTATTGTTTCAATAGTTTCGTAGTTGATAGGGTTTGCGAGTCCTATCTGTCCTAAAAATATTAAATCATTTTCGGTGAATTGTTCTGTATATTTGTCCAATATTTTTAATGGCAGTCCCTTGTATGCGTATGCGAGAACCTTTTGTCCTTTTTTGTTTAGTTTTTCTATTTTTTTCCTTATTTTTCTTTTGAGCTGAGTGTTTAATTCAAGTTTTTTTCCGTTTACAAGTATGCGTGTACATTTTTCGAGTATTTTTTGTGGATTTCCTTTTGTGAATGCGAAAACCTCATTAGTTTCACTGTCTTTTGCTACTATTGTGGAAAGCTTCTTTTCTTTGCTTGATGGAAGTTTTTCAATGATTGAGAATTTATTTTCGCTGTCTTTTTTCTTTAATCCACATTTATGAAGGAATTCAGTGATGATTTTTTCTATTTTTGACATCTTTGGGTAGTGGCAGAGGTGTGTGATATTCGCTATTAACTCCATTGTTTTTTCTTTTCTTAGATGATTTCTATCTATGGAGATTAGTTCTTTGCTTTCCTGGTTTTCAATTTCCAGCATGTTTTTGTTTTCTTCTATAGATATTTTGTATTTGTCGAAGACTATACTTTTTACTATTGAATAGTTTTTTATAAAGACTCCGCTGATGTTTGTGCATATTATCCCTGCACTGCCCAGTTTTGAATCGTATTTATAGTTAATAGCTTTTATCAATATTAGGCTAACAGGGAGTATGGATAGCACTATTACTACTATTTGTAAGATTAAATTTTTTTCCATATTTATTTAAGGTTTTTTTTCCTCCATTTTTCTATTTCTTTGTGATTTCCTGATGATAGAACTTCTGGGACTTTCATTCCTTTAAACACTGCTGGCCTGGTGTAGTGTGGATATTCCTTTTTCCTATCTAGGCTTAGTGAGAACGAATCTTCCAGGTGTGATTCTTGTTTTCCTAATACTTCCGGAATCAGTCTTGATATTGCGTCTACCATTATCATTGCCGGTAATTCACCACCTGTTAATACGTATTTTCCTACAGAAATTTCTTCATCTACCAATGTATCTCTTATTCTTTGATCTATTCCCTCGTATCTTCCGCATAGCAGTATAATTTCTTTATATTTGCTGCTGAATTTTTCCACTTTTGATTGGCTTAGAACCTTTCCTTGTGGGCTCATATATATTACCGGGCCTTTGTTTAACGTTTTAACATGTTCAATCGCATCGTATAGTGGTTGCGGAGTCATAACCATTCCTGCACCTCCTCCGAACGGCATGTCGTCTACTTTTTTGTGTTTATCCTTTGAGAATTTTCTGATGTCGTGTGTATGGATTTCTATTAGGTTTTTTTCTTTTGCTCGTTTCAAAATACTCTCCTCAAAGTATGAGTTAAAAATTTCAGGGAATATTGTTAAAATGTCGAATCGCATATTATTTTCTATAAAATTTTCTAGCGTAGTTTGTTATTGGTGGAACTAGGAAGGCTAGTGATGCGAATGCTGCTAACATTAGCCATTCTGATAGTGATAGTGGAGTTGTTTTGAAAACTTTTTGCATGAATGGTGCGTATATCATGAAGAGTTGAAGACAGAATGATATAGCTACTGCGCCAATTAGTGATTTATTTGATAGTAATGATTTTATGGAAACATTTTTTTCTTCCTTACATACGAATGCGAAGAACAACTCAAATAACACTATTTCTGTGAATACAAGCGTTCTTGCGTGTGATGCAATTCCCAAGTCTGTGATATCCATTCCGGCTTTTGTGTCGATATCCAGTCCGTAGAAATATAGGAATAAGTTCGCTATTGTTTGTAGGATCACGGCAACCAAAATGAAATCGAAGAATTTTCTAAAAATCTTTTCTTTTTTTGGATGTGGTTTTTGTTCCATTATATCCTTGGCTGCTTCTGATTTTCCTAGGGCGAGTGCTGGCAGGGCATCCGTTGCGATGTTTATCCAGAGTATTTGCAACGGCAAGATAGGTAGAGGGAATCCCATTAGAGTTAAGACCCCTACAGCCATTATCGTATCGTAATTGGCTGAGAGCATGTATTTTATGAAGGAGAGGATGTTGTGATAAATTCTGCGGCCTTCTTTGATAGTATTTACTATCGTTGTGAAGTTGTCGTCTTTGAGTACTATGTCTGCCACTTCCTTTGTAGCTTCTGTTCCTTTGATTCCCATAGCAATTCCCACGTCTGCATGTTTTAGGGCAGGAGCATCGTTTACTCCGTCTCCTGTAACCGCTACCACTTCATGGTTCTTTTGTAGCAGGTCAACAATTCTGTATTTATGGTCCGGTTTTGTTCTGGCGAATATTTCAGTTTCGTAAATTATTTTTGTAAGCTCTTTATCGTTTAGTTTATCTATTTGATCTCCCGTTATAACTTTTTTTACAGATAGTCCTATTTTTTCTCCCACTGCCTTTGCAGTTACAGGATTATCTCCTGTGATTATTTTTACTTTGATACCTGCGTTTTGGGCTATTTTAATTGAGGATTTTACGCTTTTTCGTGGTGGATCTATCATTCCCACTATTCCTACATATATTAGGTCTTTTTCGTTGAATGTCTTTTTGTGTACCTTGTATGCGAATGCTAGGACGCGGAGTGCCTTTTCCGAATAAGCCAAAGCTAGTTTATTTATTTCCTTCTTATCTGCGCTGCTTATTTTTGTGACTTTTCCGTTCTTCAATATATAGCTGCATCTTCTTAAAACTTCTTCATATGCCCCTTTTGTAAATATTTCCTCTTTCTTCCCTATTTCATGCAGTGTACTCATCATTTTCCTTTCTGACGTGAAGACCTTTTCATCTATTTCTTTGTATTCGTTTACGTGTCTTGCTTTGCGGGCAAGTACCTTGAGTGCGATTTCTGTTGGATCTCCCAGTATATTTTTCCCTACGAATGAGCTGTTACAATTTTCACATATATCCATCAGTTTTTTTTCTTCAGGGCTTGTTAATTTTACTTTTTCCTTAAAGCCGTATCCTACTCCCGGTATTTCAACTTCTTTGAAGTTTGTATTAATTTTTTTGACTGTCATTTCGTTTAAGGTGAGTGTTCCAGTCTTGTCTGAACAAATGACTGTAGTTGCTCCCAATGTTTCTATTGAGTTCATTTTCCTCACTATTGCCTTTTTTCCTGCTAAAATTTGTACTCCCATTGCCAATGTAAGTGTGACAATTATTGGCATTCCCTCAGGTATCGCGGAAACTCCCAATGCTACTGATGTCATTAGCATTTCCAAAGTTGATATGCCTCGTAGCTTTCCTAATATGAACAGTATTGAAATTAATACTAAAATTAATAACCCTATCTTTTTGCTTAATTCATTGAGCTGAATTGTGAGAGGGGAGCGGGTTTTTTCTTGTTTTGATACCAGCTTAATTATTTTTCCGAATTCTGTATTTATTCCTGTGTGTATCACCATGGCTTTTGCTCTACCTGTAGTAACTATTGTTCCCTTATATAGTGTTGTTTCTTTTTCTGTTCCTGAGCTGCATTTATCTGCCGGTACACTTTCACCGGTTAGAATCGCTTCATCAACTTTCAATGAGAATGACTCTATTATTTCTAAATCTGCAGGGATTTTGTCTCCTTCATTTAGTATTACAATATCTCCTGGCACCAAATTTCTTATAGCCATCTCTGTTTCTTGTCCATCTCTCAATACTATCGTTATTGGAATTACCATTTTCTTTAGAGCGTTGACTGCGTTTTCTGCTTTGTATTCCTGAGTAAATCCTATGAATGCGTTGATTATTACTATTGCAAAAATCGCGGCTCCATCGATAGTTTCGCCCAAAAAGAAAGAAACGCTTCCTGCTATTATTAAAATGATAATAAGCAGAGAAGTGAATTGAGATAAAAGCAGTTTTATTGCTCGAAATTCTTTCTTTGTGACTATTTCGTTATAGCCGTACTTTTCTAATCTTTTTTGAGCTTCTTTACTGCTCAAACCGCTAAATTGATTTTGTTTTATTTTTTCCATGAAATAAATGCAGATATTCTAATAGATATTAGCAAATTAATCTGCCTTTCGGAATGATATTTTGAGAAGGACTTTAACGTTTGCTGAATTGAGGAGCCTTTCTTGCTCTCTTTAGACCAAATTTCTTTCTTTCCTTTGTACGTGAGTCTCTTGTAAGAAGACCTGCGTGTTTTAGAGTTGGCTTGTTTGTAGGGTCGGACTCTATCAATGCCTTTGCAATACCATGTCTGATTGCTTCAGCTTGTGAGCTGTGTCCTCCTCCTTGAACTTTTACCAATATATCGAAGCTTTTCAAATCTCCTGTAAGTTTTAGTGGTGACTTAATTGTTTCTGCGTGTATTTTAACTTCGCAGAACTCTTTTAGTGTTTTGTCATTGATTGTGAAATTTCCAGTTCCTTTGTACAGTCTTACCTTTGCAACTGAAGTCTTTCTTTTTCCATTTGCGTATATGTACTTACCTTTTGGTGTAGTAGTTGGTTTTGTCTTATCCTTTGTAGTTGTTTTAGTTGCTGGCATTGTTTAATGATTATACTTCTAATGTTTCTGGCTTTTGTGCGTCGTGTGGATGTTCTTCACCAGAATAAATTTTTAACTTTTCCATAAAAACTTTACGAAGTTTGTTTTTTGGTAGCATTCCACTTACTGCTAGTTCGATTATTTTTGTAGGTTTCTTTTTGTGTAGAGTTTCTGCTGTTTCTTCTTTAAATCCTCCAGGGAATCCTGAATGTCTTTGGTACATTTTTCTGCTCCACTTGTTTCCTGTTAGCTTTACTTTGTCTGAATTGATGATTATTACAAAGTCTCCGCAGTCCATGTGTGGTGAGAATATGCTTTTGTCTTTTCCTCTAAGTTTATTGGCAACTTGTGTAGCCATTCGTCCTAAAACTTTGTTTTTTGCGTCTATGATAAACCACTTTCGGTTTATATCTTCTTTTTTTGCAATATGGGTTTTCATTTTATACTAGTTCAAGTTGTACAGTAGGTGCATTGTCTCCTTTTCTGGAGCCGAGCTTGGTAATTCGTGTGTATCCTGAGTTACGGTCTTTATACTTGTCTACCAAGACTTCTAAAATCTTCTTTGAGCTGCTTTTGTGTTGTAGCAATCTTTCTATGTTCCTGATTGCATTTCTTTTATCAGGATTTTTCCCAATTGTTATCAGCCTCTCGATAAATGGTTGTACTTTCTTGGCTTTAGAAGCTGTAGTCTTTATACTTTCGTGAATAATTACAGCCATTGCTAGATTTCTAAGTATAGCTACTTTGTGATCTTTGTCTGAACCAAGTTTTACTTTTTTTACTCTATGTCTCATAATTAATGTTTATTCTTCTGAAAGATTAAGTCCTTTTTTCTCTAGTGCATCAGCTACTTCTGTTAAAGCCTTCTTACCGAAGCCTCTAAGATTTGAAAGTTTGCTTTCTGTACATTTTGAAAGTTGTTCTATTGAACCAATACCTCCGTTTATTAGAGCATTTAGAGTTCTTGGTGAGAATCCCAGTATCTCTATCGGTGTATATGATTCTTGAGTTGGTTTGTTTGCTTCTTCTTCTTTTTCTTTCTCAATGATTGATTTGATGTCTGACATGTAGTCTTCTTCAACCATGATGTTATCTATATTGAATAGGTTGAAGTATGATTGTAGAATGTTTGAAGCGAACTTTAGTGCATCCTCTGGAGTAATTGTTCCATTCGTTAGGATTTCTACAGTTAGCTTGTCCAAGTTTGTCATTTGACCTACACGACTTGCTTCTACGTCATATCTTACTTTCTTCACAGGTGAGAAGAATCCATCTACCAATATTAGATTTGCGTCTGTTTCTTCTTTTTGTCTTTGTGCAGCAGGGGAGTATCCAACTCCTTTTTCGATTTGCATTTCGATCTTTAGCTTTGCACCCTTTCCAAGTGTTGCGATGTGAAGCTTTGGATTTAATATCTCTACATCTGAACTACACTTAATATCTTTTGCCACTACCACTCCTTCTTTTGTAGCTTCAAGTGTTATTATAGATTTTTCATTTGTGTCTTTTTTGATATCTAGCATCTTTAGATTTAGGATTATATCCAAAACGCTTTCCGTTACTCCTTTAATTGTTGAGTATTGGTGGCTTACACCGTCTATCTTTACTCCTGTTACACATGCTCCAGGCAATGATGATAACAAGATTCTTCTTAGTGCGTTACCAATAGTAACTCCGTATCCTGTAGGTAATGGTCCCATAGAAAAAGTGACGTGATTGTCAGCTAAATTTTCTGTTTTTACTTTGGGAATTCCAATTTCCTGTTGAATGATATGCATATAATGATGATTATTTTGAATAAAATTCAGTAATAAGTTGATTGTCTATGATTTTTTCAATGTCGTCTTTGTCTGGCATTGCTTTTACTTCTCCTTTTAGGCCTTTCAGGTCTGAACTAAGCCATTTTGGGTTCTTTATTTTTCCTTTTTTAATTTCCTCGAATAGTGGTGAGTTTTTACTTTTTTCTTGTACTTCAAATATGTCGCCTTCTTTTACTAAAGTTGAAGGTGTTTTTGATCTTTTTCCGTTTAGTTTGAATAGTCCATGACTAACCATCTGTCTTGCTTGTCTTCTTGTTGTTGCAAGTCCGGCTCTAAATACTACATTGTCCAATCTTCTTTCTAGAATTATCATATATACTTCACCTGTTGCTTCTGAGCTCTTACTGGCAAGTTTATAATACTTGCTTGATTGTTTTTCGCTTATTCCATACATGAATCGTGCTTTTTGCTTTTCTCGTAACTGTTTGTTGTATTCTGACAACTGAGAAAAACGTTTTTGTCCATGTTCACCAGGTTTGTACCCTTTCTTTTGGAAAGCTTTTATTTTGCTTTCTCCGTTAGAGAAGAGCATTACTCCTAATCTTCTTGAAATTCTAGTTATTGGCCCTCTATATCGTGACATAATATTGTTCTATTATCGATTATTTGATTAAACTCTTCTTTGCTTTTTCTTTCTGCATCCGTTGTGTGGGATTGGCGTCATATCATTTATTGATATTAGGTCCAGTCCGCTTGATACCAATCCTCTGATTGCTTGCTCTCTTCCACTTCCTACTCCTTTTACGTAAACGTGTATTTTTTCAAGTCCAAAAGCTTTTGCTTTTTCTGCTGCACTTTCCGCTGCAACTTGTGCTGCGTATGGTGTAGCCTTTCTTGCTCCTCTAAACCCGCTTGATCCTGCGCTGCTCCAAGAGATGACGTCTCCGCTTGGATCTGTAAGTGTTACGATTGTGTTGTTGTATGATGCTCTTATATGCGCGTTTCCTAATGGCACGGCTCTTCTTTTACCTCTTGTCTTCTTAACTGTTTTTTTTAATTCTTTTTCAGCCATTATTTATGGTTATTTGGTTACAGTTTTCTTGTTAGCTATTGTTTTCTTCTTACCCTTTCTTGTTCTGCAATTGTATCTTGTTCGCTGTCCTCTTACCGGCATTCCTCTTTTATGCCTAAAACCTCTTTGACAACCAATCTCTTGTAGTCGTTTTATATCTAGTGCTACCTTCCTCTTTAAATCACCTTCTGTTGGTAACTTATTGATAAGCTCTCTTAATACTGAAACTTCTTGCTCTGTAAGATCTTGCACTTTTGTGCTTCTGTCTATCTTCGCTTGTTTAAGTAGTGTTATGCTTGAGCTTCTTCCAATTCCGAACACAGCTGTAAGTGCTATTTCTACTCTTTTTTCCTTTGGTATGTTTACGCCTGCTATTCTAGCCATTGGTATTAATTATATTGTTTTATTTATAATCTGCTTTTAAGCAGCTAGTATTCTTGGGGGGTGAATACTAACCGCTTAGAAATCAATTATCCTTGTCTTTGCTTATGTCTTTTATTTTCACATCTTACACGTACAACAGATTTTCCTGTTTGTCCGCTTGGTCTGCGAATGATTTGACACTTGTCGCACATTTTTTTTACTGATGATCTTACTTTCATGATGGATTCTTTGTTGCTTTATGCCTGTAAGTAATTCTGCCCTTTTCTAAGTCATATACGCTTAGTTGTATAGTCACTTTGTCTCCAGGTAAAATTCTAATATAATTTACCCTCATTTTTCCTGATAGATGGGCTGTTATTACCTTACCATCTTCCAACTCAACTTTAAATTTAGCGTTTGGTAGAGGTTCTGTAACAGTTCCTTCTATTTCTATGGTGTCTTCTTTTCCCATGGTTGTGCCCTTTTTATAATGTGGGTAGACAAAGCGTTTGGATTCTACCTTAGATATTTCCCTTATGCAATAGCTTTTTTTACACTTTTTATTAGCTTTTCTCTTTAAACTTGAGTGAGTACCTCATTGCCTGTTTTTGTAATCAGAATGGTGTTTTCTACCTGTACAGACGCAGAGTTGTCTGCGGTTACGATAGTCCAATTGTCAGGAAGTGTTTTCATATTGTTTGTTCCTGCAGAAAAAATCGGTTCTATTGCTAGTGTCATGCCTTCTTTTAATACTGGTCCTGGTTTTCCTTCCCAATAATTTAGGACAATAGGGGATTCGTGTAATTTTTTTCCTATTCCGTGACCTGTAAGGTCTTTTATTATGAAAAATCCTTCTTTTGTTACTATGTTTTCGATTGTTTTCCCTATTTCGTTAAGATGTATACCTGGTTTTATTATATCTATTGCTGCACCAAGTGCTCTGTATGCAGTTTTGATTAATTTTTCTTTTTCGCTCGAAATTTTACCTACTCCTACTGATCTTGCAGCATCTGTATAAAATCCTTCAAGAATTACCCCACAGTCTACTGTAAACAAATCTCCTTCTTTTAATAATTGGTCTTTGTTTGGTATTCCGTGAACGATAATTTCGTTAATTGCTGTACAGAGTGTTGCGGGAAATCCTTGATATCCTTTGAATCCTGGAATTCCTCCATGTTGTCTTATGAAGTTTTCTGCGAATTGATCCAGTTCATATGTTGAAACTCCCGGTTTTGCCATTTCACATACTTTTTCCAAAACTTCTCCAAGAATCTTTCCCCCTTTTCGCATGGAATTTATTTCTGCCTTATTTTTTATACTAATCCCCATAGTTTTCTAGTTGTTCAGGATGGGATCCAAAATTTCGAAGGCTGCTATATTCACCTCATCTATTGTTGGTTCTCCATTAATTTTTATCATTTTGTCTGCGTACAGCTCGATTGCAGGTACCGTTTCTTTGCTGAATGCTTCCAGTCTTGTTTTTATTGCATCTGCATTGTCATCTGATCGTGTGTATAGCTCTCCTTCACATTTTTCTCCATTTTCCATGGTCATGTCGCAGGTGTCTTCGTGGTAGTCTGCTGCATATATGTGTTTGCATTTTTTACACATTCTTCTTGTTGTGAGTCTTCTTAATGCTGTTTCTTCTGTGATTTCAAGTATTACTCCTCTGTAGCTACGATCGTATTTATCCAGTAGTGCATTTAGTGTGTTTGCTTGTTCTACTTTTCTTGGAATTCCATCAAAGATAACATTGATCCCTTTTTCCAGATTTTTCATGAAGTTTTCTACGATTTCCATTACTACTTCATTTGAAACCAGATGTCCTGCTTCAATGATTGATTTTATTTTTTTTCCCAATTCTGAATCTTCTTTTGCAAGTTTTCTAAGTTCTGCCCCTGTTTCAAACACCTGAAATCCGTATCTTTTTGCTACGGCTTTACCAAGAGTCCCTTTTCCAGAACCCTGCATTCCAAAAAATATTAGATCCATATTATGGAGTTACGCTTTTTAATAAAATTTGCTGTAGTCGTGCATGACTAGCTGAGCATTGATTTGTCTTATAAGCTCGAGTACCACTCCCACGATGATAATAATACCAGCTCCTGAGATTAGCAATGGAACTGATCCAAGCGTTGTACTCACGAAGAAAAATTGTATTATCAGTGGTGATATAGCGATGAATGCTAAGAAATTTGCTCCAAAGAATGTTAGTTTTTTTGATATGTTTGCTAGGTATTCTGAAGTTTGTCGGCCAGGTCTAATTCCCGGAATATATCCTCCTCTTTTCTGAATACTTTCGGCTATTTGATCAGGATTAAATGTGATTGAGACGTAGAAGAATGTGAATGCGACTACTAAAAGGAAATAGAATAATAGGTAAAATGCAGTGTTTGGTTGAAACAGTGCTCCCATAGTTGCTCCAATATTTCTTATGCTTTCTGATTCTGCGTTTGCTAGAAATTGTGCAAGTATTCCCGGGAAGCTTACTAATGCTACCGCAAAGATAATGGGGATCATTCCTGCCTGATTGATTTTGATTGGCATGAATGCTTGATTTCCTCCACCTCTGGCCGATCTTCCTGCATAGGTGACTGGAATTCTTCTTTCTCCTTCTGTTACCAATACTACTATTATAAGAAGTATAATTGTTATTAGAACCATCAATATGAATGGTATCAGTTTACTTTCGTCGTCTTGAGCTAGAAACAAGCTTTGTCCAACAAGTGATGGTACCTGAGAGATGATACTTGCAAAGATCAGTAGGGATATTCCATTCCCTATTCCTTTCTCTGTAATCTGCTCTCCAAGCCATACCAATAAAACTGTTCCGGCAGAAATTGTAAGCATTATTGGTAGCACAACTGCTGCGTTTCCAATGTTTTCTATGATTGGAATTTGTGATTGAGAGTTTAATAATATGATCATCCCGTATGATTGTAGGAATGCCAATGGCAATGTTAGCCATCTTGTATATGAGTTTATTTTTCTTCTTCCTGCTTCTCCTTCTTTTGATAAGTTTTCAAGCTTCGGAACCATTACGGCCATCAATTGCATGATAATTGATGCGTTGATGTATGGGGAAATCCCCATAAGAACTATTGAAAAGTTTTCTGTACTACCTCCAGTTAAGAGGCTGAACATTTGTAATAATTCATTTCTACTTGAAACTGCTCTTAGAGCGTCCAGATTTGCTCCTGGAACTGTTATGTGTGCAATTGCTCTGTAAAGAACTAGCATTCCCAGAGTGAATAGTATTTTGTTCCTTAGATCTTTTGAATTCCAGATCTGTTTTAGATATGTGATCATTTTTAGTCAGTTTTAGTTTTTTCTTTTGTTAATAGTTCGATTTTGCATTTTTTTGCTTCTGCCTTCTTTATTGCTGAAGCTGATGCTTTGTGAACTATTATAGTTAATGTTTTTTCTAATTCACCTTTTCCTCCCAGTAGTTTCACAGGTTTATTCTTTTTTGAGATTAGGTTCTTTGCATAAAGTGCAGCTGAGTCTACCGTAGCGTTGTCTTCAAAAACGTTTAGGTCTCCAACGTTAATTGCTTGGTACTCTATGTGGTTAATGTTCCTAAACCCCTTTAGTTTTGGCATACGTCTGATGTATGGAGTTTGTCCTCCTTCAAATCCAGGTCTTCTTCTTCCGCCACTTCTAGCTGTTTGTCCATTCATTCCTCTACAACTGAAAGTTCCGTGTCCTGAGCCATTTCCACGACCAACTCGTTTTTTCTTTTTTCTTCCTGTTTTGCTTCTTAGTTCCTGTAATGACATGACTTAATATTATTATTGTTTAGTAGTTTCTACTTTTTCTTCTGGCTTCTTTGCTTCCGGTTTCTTTGTCTCTGGCTTCTTTGTCTCTGGCTTTTTAGCCTCTGTGGTCTTTGCTTCTGGCTTCTTTGTCTCTGGCTTTTTCGCCTGCTCTTTCTTTGCTTTTGCTGCTGCCTCTTCTTTTACTTTCTTTTTTAGCATTCCCGGTGTAGTTCTCAATTGTTTTAGAGCTTCGAATGTAGCCTTTGTGTTGTTGAGTTTATTTGTTGTTCCGAATGATTTACTTAGAATATCTTTTATTCCTGCCAATTCCAGGACTTTTCTGATTGGTCCTCCTGCGATGATTCCTGTACCAGGTCCTGCAGGGAGAAGTAGTATTTTTGATGCCTTGTATTTGATCTTCATATCGTGTGGGATAGTTGATCCATCTAGAGGGACTACAATCAGGTTTCTTTTTGCCTTACTTATAGCTTTTTGAATTGCACCCGTTACCTCATGAGACTTTCCTATACCAACTCCTACTTTTCCTTTCTTATTACCTATGGCTACGGTTGCACGAAATCTTAGTTTTCGTCCTCCTTTTACAACTCTAGTAACTCTATCTATTTGAATTACTTCTTCAGAAAATTCCTTTGGTTCTCTCTTCTTATGAAATCTTCCCTTTCTGTTTGATCCGTATCCCATAGTAATTTTAGGTAATTAGAATTTTAATCCTGCTTCACGAGCGCCATCAGCTACTGCTTTTACACGTCCATGATATTTGTATCCGTTTCTATCAAATGATACTGTTTCTATCTTTTTTTCCTTGGCCAATTTACCGATTTCTTTCCCCAGTTCCAAGGCTTTTTCTGTTTTTGTCCCTTTCTTCATCTTCATGTCTGAACTTGATGCCAATGTGATGTTTTTTTCATCATCAATAATTTGAGCATAAGTGTGTGTCAGGCTTCTTGTTACAACCAATCTTGGTCTTTTGCTTGAAGCTATTTTTTTTCGAATTTTGTTATGTCTTCGTTTTCTTGTTGTCTCTTTTTTACTTGGCATTTTATGTTAGTTTAGATTCTTTTTAAGCTGATGCACTTGCTGCTGCTTTACCAGCCTTTCGTGCTACGTATTCTCCTTCATAACGTATACCTTTCCCTTTGTATGGTTCTGGTTTTTTGTATGATCTTATTTTTGCTGCTGCTTCACCTACTAGCTGTTTGTCTATTCCTGTTACTATGATTGTATTCTTATTCTCTTCGTCCATTTTGAATTCTACTCCGTCTGGTGCTACGTATTCGATTGGATGGGAGAATCCCAGGCTTAGTGTGATTTTTTTACCACTTGTCTTTGCTCTGTATCCTACTCCGATTATTTCCAATCTCTTCTCAAATCCTTTAGATACACCTTCAACCATATTTGCGAGTAGTGATCTATATAGCCCGTGTAGTGATCTGTTCAGCTTTGAATCGTTTGGTCTCAAAACTGTTAGTTCACCGTCTTTCATTTCCATCTTCATGTTTTCGTGAATTTCTTTTTTAAGTTCGCCTTTTGAGCCCTTTACAACGATAAGGTTGTTTTTGATCTCAATAGTTACTCCGCTTGGTATTGTAATTGGTTGTTTTCCTACTCGTGACATTGTTTATTGTATTAAAATTAGTAAACTTCACATATTAACTCTCCTCCTAGGTTTTGTTTTCTTGCTTCTACTGTCGACATTACTCCTCTTGCTGTAGTCATGATTCCTATACCTAGTCCATTTTTAATTCTTTTGATATCGCCACTCTTGATATAAATTCTTTGACCCGGTGAACTGACTCTCTTTAGATTTATATTTCTTCTTTCTTCTTTTAGCACTACTCTAAGTACTTTGAATTGTCCTTCTGTCTCTGTGTTGTGCTTATCTATGAATCCATACTGTTCCAAAACTTTCAATACGCTTTCTTTGATTTTTGAATATGGCACAGTTAGATCTTGGTGATCTGCTTTTGTAGCGTTTCTAATTCTTGTTAATAGGTCTGCTATTGGGTCTGTATTCATACTATTAAGTTTATCTAGTTATAAATTTTACCAGGATGATTTTGTCACTCCTGTAATTTTTCCTTCCTTTGCAAGTTCTCGGAAACAAATCCTACAAAGTGCAAATTTTCTCATATATCCACCGATTTTTCCACATTTTTTACATCTGTTGTATACTTTTGTGGGATGTTTAACTTTTTTGTTATTGGCAATTGCTTTCGCTGCTGCCTCTTGTCTTCTCCTTGTTTTTACTAATAATGCTGTTCTTGCCATTGTAGTTAGTTATTTTTTGAATGGGAATCCTAATTCTTTCAGTAATGCGAGCCCTGATTCATCGTCTTTTGCATCTGTACCGATATTTACCTGTACTCCATGCAATTTTATTACATCGTCCGGGCTAATTTCCGGAAATACAATGTGTTCTTTAAATCCAATGCTGTAATTACCGTTTCCATCGAATGACTTTGGTGATAATCCACGGAAGTCTCTTACTCGAGGGAATACTATGTTCGTAAGTTTGTTTAGGAAGGCGTACATTTTTTTCCCTCTTAGAGTTACCGCTACTCCTATTACATCGTTTTCACGAATTTTGAAATTTGAGATAGCCTTTTTTGCTTTTGTAACTACCGGTTTAAGTCCTGTTATTGCTTGTACGTTTTCAACAATATGTGAATAATCTTTGTTTCCTTGTTTAACGTATGTACCAATTCCAACATTCACAGTTATTTTTGTCACTTTTGGGATTGCCATAATATTTTTGATATTCAGCGACTCCTTAAGCTTTGGTGCAATTTCTGTTTTATACCTGGTTTGTAGGTCAGTTATTTCAGTCATTATTATTTCTTTTTATCAATAATTTCGTTTGAACTTTTGCAAATTCTTAGTTTTCTTTCTCCTTTGTTTTTCAGATAACCAATCCTAGTTGGCTTTCCTGTGATAGGGGAGATCAACTTTACATTTGATACATGTATCGGAGCTTCGTATTTAACGATTTCTCCTGCCTTTTGTGCTGTTTTCTTTATGTGCTTGGTTCTAATGTTTACCCCTTGAACAACTATTAATTCTTTCTTTTTCAAGGTTCTCATAACTTCGCCTTTCTTGCCTTTGTCTTTTCCAGCGATAACCAATACTGTGTCTTTTGCTCTAATTTTCATGATTATAAAACTTCAGGTGCTAATGAAATAATTTTTTGGAAACCCTTATCTCGCAGTTCTCTTCCTACCGGTCCGAATACACGAGTTCCCCTTGGTTGTTTGTCTTTATCTACTATTACTACTGCATTTTCATCAAAACGTATGTATGTTCCGTCTTTTCTTCCCATCTCTTTTACTTGTCGTACTACAACGGCTCTTACTACTGCTTTTTTCTTTACTACTCCACGTGGACTAGCTTCTTTTACTGTTACTACGATTAAGTCTCCAATTCTTGCATATCTTCTCTTACTTCCACCAAGTACTTTTATACACTTAACCATCTTTGCTCCAGTGTTGTCTGCTACCTTTAATTTAGTTTCTGGTTGAATCATTTATCTGGTTTCTTAGTTATTAGTTTTTTCAGCTTGTTTTGGCTTTTCCAATGTCCACTTTTTTAGTTTACTTATTGGGCTTGTCTCGTAAAATGTTATTTCATCTCCTATTTCGAATTTTGTATTTTCAGGATTGTGAATATGAAAGTTCTTTGATACACGGTATCTTTTCTTGTATTTAGGATGATTAACGTACCTGTGAACTGTTGCCACTATAGTTTTTTCCTGTTTCATACTCCTTACTATTCCTTTTTTAGATCTCATTGTCTTTAGTTATTGGGTTAGTTTCTTTAACTGCTTGTTTTTCCTTTATTATCGTTTCTATTCTAGCTACTTGCTTTCGTTGTCTTCCTACATGGTGAATGTTTTTTGATTGACCACTTTTTACCTCAAAACTTACTTTAAATAAAGCTTTTTCTGTTTCACTTTTTTCCAGCCTTAGCTTGTGTTCATCTAATTTTCTTAGTTCATCTATTGTTTTCATGTTTAAATTTCTTGAGTATTAATAAATTTGCACTTAACCGGCAATTTGAATGCTGCCAGCCTCATAGCCTCTTTTGCTGTTTCTAAGTCTACACCTTCCATTTCAAACAAAACTCTTCCTGGCTTTACTGTTGCGACAAAATGATCAGGTGCTCCTTTTCCACTTCCCATCGGTACCTCGGACGCTTTCCTTGTTATTGATTTATGTGGGAATATTGTTATCCATATCTTTCCTCCTCTTTTGGTATATCTTGTCATTGAACGTCTTGCTGCCTCGATTTGTCTTGAGGTCAATTCTCCTGCCGTTACTGCCTTCAATCCGTATGTACCGAATGTTACACGACTTCCTCTATAGGCTAATCCTTTTGTTGCAGATCTTCCTCTGAATACTTTCCTGTGCTTTTGCTTGCGTGGTACTAACATGTTGTTATGATTGTTTAATTTCTTCTATTTGCTGTGACAACTTGTCCATTAGGTCTTTTTTGAACACTTCTCCTTTGTAAATCCATACTTTTACTCCTATTTTTCCGTATGTAGTGCTAGCAGCAATTGATGTGTAGTCTATGTCGGCTCTGAATGTGTGTAGAGGGATCTTTCCTTTTGAGAAGAATTCTCCTCGTGATATTTCCACTCCGTTCAGTCTTCCTCCTAGATAGATTTTTGCACCTAGTGCTCCGCTTTCCATTATTTTCTCTAAAGTTATCTTTGCTACTCTTCTGTAGGAAACTCTCTTTTCTACCTGTCTTGCAATGCTTTCTGCCACTACTCTTGCATCTAGCATTGGTTTTTTAATCTCTTTAACGTTTATTGCGAATGTTTCTTTAAATTTCTTTGTTAGTGATTCTTTTAGTTTCTCGATTACTTCTCCACCACGTCCGATAATCAGCCCTGGCTTTGCAGTATATATGTTTATAAGTACTTTTCCTTGCGTACGCAGTATTTCTATCTTTGAGATACCTTCACTTGGAAGTTCTCCTTCTATAGCTTCCTCAATTTTTAGATCTTGATGAAAGAGTTTTTTAAAATCTCTTTTATTTGCGAACCATTTTGAGTTCCAGTCTTCTGTTATTCCTAATCTGATTACTTTTGGGTGTACTTTTTGTCCCATAATTATTAGTTAGTTTCTTCTTTATCTTTTTTACTTTTCGTAGGTTTTTCTTCTGTCTTTTTCTCAGTCTTCTCCTCAGTCTTCTTCTCTTTTTCCACCTTTTCAGTCTCTTTCTCTACTTTTTCTACTACTTCTTCTTCCTCTTCTTTTACCGCTAGTTTTACAGTTATGTGAGACGTTCTCTTTAGTAGGGGATGCATTCGTCCTCTTGATATTGGGATGCTTCTCTTATACGTAGCTCCTTCAGTTACTATTATTTCTTTAAGGTACAAACTGTCTTTGTTCTGTTTAAAATTGTTTTCCGCATTAGCTACTGCTGACTCGATTAGCTTTTTAATGATCGGTGCAGCTTTTTTGTTCGTAAACTTCAATGTTTCTACTGCATCTGCTACAGTCTTTGTCCTAACAAGCTGTGCTATAAGATTTGCTTTTTTAGGTGAGATTCTGATTTTTCGTAATATTGCTTTCATGTTTTGTTATTTATCGTTTAGCTAGTCTTCCTCCATGACCCGGGAACTTCTTAGTTGGAGAGAATTCTCCCAGCTTATGTCCTACCATGTTTTCAGTTACAAACACTGGAATGAACTGCTTTCCGCTATGTACTGCGAATGTATGTCCTACAAATTCCGGTGATATATCTGACCTTCTTGACCATGTCTTAATTGGTTTCTTTGACCCAGATTCGTCTAATCTTGCTACTTTTTTTAGCAATTTTGGGTCTATGTATGGTCCTTTCTTTGCACTTCTTCCCATGGTATTAGGGTAATTGATTTATTTTTTACTTCCTGCGACGATCTTTTACAATCATCTTATCTGTATAACGCCTTCTTCTTGTTTTGAATCCAAGTGCCGGTAATCCCCAAGGTGTCTTTGGATGTTTCATTCCAATTGAAGCACCTCCTTCTCCACCTCCATGTGGATGATCTACCGGGTTCATAGCCTTACCTCTTACCTGCGGCCTTCGTCCCATATGTCTTTTTCGTCCTGCTTTACCAATTGTTATATTGCTGTGTTCTACGTTACTTACTATTCCTATAGTTGCGTAACATTTCTTGCTTACTAATCTTATTTCTCCGGATGGCATAGCGATTTGTGCATGCTTCCCTTCTAGAGATACCAGTTTTATACTTGTACCTGCGCTTCTTCCCATTTGCCCTCCTTTTCCTTCGTGTAGTTCAACATTGTAGATGCTGTATCCTACAGGAATCTGGCTTATGAGCATTCTGTTTCCTGTTTTAATCTTTGCCTTCTCTTTTGTAATAACTTTGTCTCCTACTGCGATTCCTTCTGGTGCTATATGATATCTTTTTTCTCCGTCTATATACTGTGCCAGCATGATGTAAGCAGTCCTATTTGGATCGTACTCTACCGACGTTATCTTTGCTTCTATACCGAGCTTGTCACGTCTTTTGAAATCTATAATCCTGTAATGTCTCTTTTCACCACCACCTCTGTGTCTAACTGTAATTCTTCCTGTGTTGTTTCGTCCTGTAGTCTTTTTCATCTTAGCTAACAGGCTTTTTTCAGGCTTTGTTCTAGTTACTTCATCAAAGGAAGCTACGCTCATTTGTCTTCGTCCCGGTGTTGTTGGTTTAAACTTTTTTACTGCCATGATTATTTCTTCTTTTTAGGTTTAATTTCTTTAATTTTATTTGGGTCTATAGTTTGTTTTCCTTTTAATCTAACGATAGCTTTTTTGAAAAGTGGTCTCTTGGTCATTTCTCTTCCTCTTCCAACCAGTCTAACTTTTTTTGGTGTAATAATTGTTCTTACCTTAGCTGCGTCCACTCCGTATATAGCCTTAACTGCCATTTTTACATCAATCTTCGTAGCGTCTCTTCTTACAAGAAAGGTGTATTGCCCCAGAGCCTGCTGAGCAGAACTCTTTTCTGTAATTATTGACTGTATTATTGTTGAGTAATTTTTCATTATTTAGCTTTGTTTAAGAATGTCTCTTTCAGTGTCGTTATTGCTTCTTTAAATATAAGTACCTTTCTGTACTTTTGTAGATCATGAATGTTTACATATCCTGCTAGGATAGTCTTTGTATTTGTGATATTGCTGCTTGATTTTTGAACTATAGCGTCCTTGCTTGGTATTACTATCAGTACATTCCTTTCTATAGGTAGTTTGCTCAACAGTTCTGCAAAAGCTTTTGTTTTTGGGGCGTCAGCCTTATATCCTTCTAATGCGATTATTTCTCCGTTTCGTGCTTTTTCTGAAAGTGCAGAGAATAGAGCCTTTCTTCTTTGCTTCTTTGGCATGTCTTTATTGAAAGTTCTTTCTTTGCTTGGTCCGAATACTACTCCACCACCACGCATATGTGGCGCTCTAATAGTTCCTTGCCTTGCTCGTCCTGTTCCTTTCTGTTTAAAAGGTTTTCTTCCGCCACCTCTCACTTCTCCACGTGTTTTTGTATGAGCAATCGCCACACGTTTATTGTGAAGCTGTCTAATCAAAGCTTGATGAATCAAATCTTTGTTTAGAGGTATCTCGAAGATTTCCTTTGGCAAATCAACTGTTCCATTCTTTTCTCCGGTTTGTGTGTATAGGTCTACTTTCATCTTATCCTTTTCTTATAGTTATTAATCCGCCGTTAGGACCAGGTACTGCTCCACTTAGGCAAATGATATGTTGTTTTGGGTCTAATAATGCAATTTTTACTTTTTCCACAGTTACCTGCTCATTTCCCATTCTTCCAGGTAGCTTTTTTCCTTTTGCTACCCTTCCTGGTTTCGTACAGGCTCCTATTGAACCTGGTTCTCTGTGATGATGCGAACCATGCGTTTCCGGACCTCTGGAGAAGTTGTGTCTCTTGATTACTCCCTGAAATCCTTTACCTTTTGAAATCGCTGTTATCTTCACCATCTCTGTTTCTGACTCTTGAAAGCTTTCTAATGTAACTTTGTCACCCTTCTTATACTTGTCTGCTTCTTCTGCTGTTATTTTGAACTCTCTTTGATGTCTGAATTTTTTCGTCTTCTTCTCGTTGATTAACTTAGAAAAGCCTAGGACTATCGCCGGATATCCATCTTTCTCAACTGTCTTTACCTGTGTAACCTCATTAGGTTCACATTTTACTACAGTTACTGGGATCACGCGACCATCGTCTTGTATAAGGCGAGTCATTCCTATTTTTGTGCCAAGTATTCCTGACATTGTTTGTAGAGGTTAAATGCTTTTTGCATCTCTTGAGAAGATTGTTGGCCAACCCGTTCAAGATTTTTAACTTGCTTTCGTCAAATGCCGCTAAAATATACAGATGGGAGCTTGGGTAGTCAATAGGTTTTTTTCCCTTTATTAAAGTGACTTTAGATGAGTCCTAAAGTCTTTCCTATGAAGGCTACGTAAAGGATCAATAATGTAATTCCTTCCCACTGAGAGATTTCTTTATCCATGGTGACAAAAACATATAGGATTGTCACAAATAGTAATGCCGGAATTGTGAAGCTTATCATTTCTGCCGGTATATATATGTTTCCAAAAAGGGCAGGAATCCCCATAACTCCTAATGCATTAAATATATTGGATCCAGTTACGTTTCCTATGGCTATGTCTGCTTTTCCTTTTCTTGCCGCTACTATTGAGGTTGCAAGTTCCGGTAGGGAAGTACCTATGGCTATGGCTGTAACTGCTATTATGTCTTGTCCTACTTTAAATATTATTGAAAGTTGTGTGACTGATTCTATAGTATAGCTGGCACCGATACTGATAAATATTCCTGAAATGACTAGGTATACTGGATATTTGAATCCAAGGTGTTCTTTTTTAACTTTCTTTTTCTCTTCCACTTTGTGTTCCTTGATTTCTTTTGTTTCTTTTGGGTCTACCTTACGTTTTGATTTTGTGTTGTATAGGATGTACGTGAGCAATGTCAAAAGGCACAATGTGCCGTCAATGTAAGTAAATTTCCCATCCAGTGTTGTGAGGAATAGGAGAATTGTACTTCCTAATAATATAGGTAGGTCTATATTGATTATGTCTTTATCTACAACCAATTTCTTTCCCACGATTGCTGCAATCCCCAGTACTAATAGGATGTTAGCCATGTTTGATCCGACTACATTTCCTATTACTATTTCTGACTTGTGCTGCATTACCGCTATTATCGATGTTGCCAGTTCCGGTAGGGAAGTACCCAGAGCTACTATTGTAACTCCGATTATGAATGGTGGTATCTTAAAATGTAGACCGACTTTTTCTGCTGTATTAGTGAAAACGTCAGCTGCTTTTATAAGCAATGCGAGTGATGCTATAAATGCTGCAATCCAATATAAAATATCCATAGGGTTTTAAATGAGTTCGTGATAAAGCCATTATAGCCTTATTTACTTTTGTTGCAACATCTTGATCTCTATTTCTACTCCTGCCGGAAGGCTTAAGTTTGAAAGAGATTCGATTGTTTTTGATGTAGTTTCTGTAATGTCTATTAGTCTTGAATGAGTTCTCATTTCGAATTGTTCTCTAGATGTTTTGTGAACGAATGTAGACTTGTTCACTGTGAACTTCTCGATTTTAGTTGGTAGGGGAATAGGTCCGGCAATTAGTGCTCCTGTTCTTTCAGCTGTCTCGATAATAAGCTTTGCTGTTTCGTCGATTACTTTGTGATCGAATGATTTGATTTTGATTCTGATCATTTGACTGTTTGCTGCCATAGTGGGGGTGGGTTAATTAAAAAATACCGGGTTTGGCCGCCCGGCATACTTTGGAAATTTAATTCTCCGGGCTGTCCCGCTTTGTTGCGGGTGAGTTCCTAAAAGCAGGAAATCAATTTTGTAAGGGATTTATATAGGTTTGGGATTCTATTGTCAATATATTGCATAAAAAAAGGCCTTCCTTTCGGAAGACCTTTCTATTTTGTGTTTCTTTCTTCTCTTAGTCCTTAATCTTTGCAACTACTCCGGATCCTACTGTTCTACCACCTTCACGGATAGCGAAACGAGTTCCTTCTTCCAAAGCGATTGGGCATCCCAATACAACGTCCATGTGAACGTTATCACCAGGCATTACCATTTCTACGTCAGCTGGAAGTTCGATTGAACCTGTTACGTCTGTAGTTCGGATGTAGAACTGAGGTTTGTATCCTTTGAAGAAAGGTGTATGTCTTCCTCCTTCGTCTTTTGTAAGGATATAAACTTCCGCTTCGAATTTTGTGTGAGGCTTGATAGTTCCTGGCTTAGCCATAACTTGTCCTCTTTCGATTTCTTCTCTTTCGATACCTCTTAGTAGAATACCTACGTTGTCACCAGCTTCACCTCTGTCTAGAGTTTTCTTGAACATTTCAACTCCGGTAACTATGATTTTTCTAGTGTCTTTTATCCCAACGATTTCAATTTCGTCATTTACGTTAACGATACCTTGGTCGATTCTTCCAGTTGCAACAGTACCTCTTCCCTTAATAGAGAATACATCTTCTACCGGCATCAAGAATGGTTTGTCCAATTCTCTTTCAGGTTGTGGGATGTATGTATCTAGAGCTTCAAGAAGTTCTACGATAGGTTTGATTGCTTCTTCGTCGTCTGGATTTTCTACAGCTTTTAGAGCTGAACCTTTAATAATAGGTGTGTCGTCTCCTGGGTATTCATATTTGTTCAAAAGATCACGAACTTCCATTTCTGACAGTTCTGCGATTTCCGGATCCGCCATGTCCATCTTGTTTAGGAAAACAATGATGTATGGAACGTTTACCTGTCTAGCCAAAAGGATATGCTCACGTGTCTGTGGCATTGGTCCGTCTGCAGCAGATACTACCAATATAGCACCGTCCATTTGAGCGGCACCTGTAATCATGTTCTTTACGTAATCGGCATGTCCTGGACAATCTACATGTGCGTAATGTCTTTTATCTGTTTCGTACTCTTGGTGTGAAGTAGCAATAGTGATACCTCTTTCTTTTTCTTCCGGTGCATTATCAATTTGGTCGTATGAAACTCCCTTATTTGATCCTCCGAATTTTTTTGCTGCTACCATTGTGATTGCAGCTGTAAGTGTTGTTTTACCATGGTCTACGTGCCCAATGGTTCCCACGTTTACATGTGGTTTACTTCTATCAAATACTCCATCAGCCATATTAGTTTTGTTTAAATGTTAAATACGAATATGTAATGTGTGCTTTCTTGCAAAGCGCAGTGAATGCTATATCAATTTTTTTCTTAATGCAAGATGTTTTCGGACAATTTTTCCCTAAGCTGCCGACCTCTTTGAGATGATCTCTTCGGCTACGTTATTAGGTACTTTTTGGTATTTTCCGAATTCCATTGTGTAGTTTCCACGTCCTTGTGTCATTGACCTTAGATCTGTTGCATAACCGAACATTTCCGCCAGAGGAATCTCTGATTTGATGAATTTGATTAGTCCACGATCTCCACTTTCCAATATCTGACCACGTCTTGAGCTTATATTTCCCATAACGTCACCGAAGTAATCTTCAGGAACTGTAACTTCTACTTCCATAATTGGCTCTAGAAGTACTGGGTTCCCTTGTTTTACTGCATTTTGAAAACACATTGATCCTGCGATTTTGAATGCCATTTCTGATGAATCTACGTCATGGTAACTTCCATCAATAAGTTCAGCTTTGATGTCTACTACCGGATATCCAGCGATGATTCCTTTTGACATAGCTTCTTGTATACCCTTATCAACAGCAGGGATATATTCTCGTGGAATTTTTCCTCCTACTATTGAATTTATGAATTCGTAATCTTTTCCTGAGTCCTGAGGTCCTACCTTTAGTACAACGTGACCGAATTGTCCACGACCACCAGTCTGCTTTGCATACTTTTCTTCCATTTTTACTTCAGTGGTGATTGTTTCTCTGTATGCAACCTGTGGCGCACCTATGTTTGCCTCAACCTTGAACTCTCTTTTCATTCTGTCTACTAATACATCCAAGTGAAGTTCTCCCATACCTGCGATTATTGTCTGTCCTGTCTCTTCGTCTGAATTAACACGGAATGTTGGGTCTTCTTCTGCAAGTTTTTGTAGTGCTAGTCCCATTTTTTCCTGATCGGCCTTTGTTTTTGGCTCTACCGCGATACGGATTACAGGTTCTGGGAATGTAATTGATTCCAAAAGGATTGGATTGCTTACATCACATAGAGTGTTTCCTGTTGTTGTTTTCTTTAGTCCTACGATTGCGGCTATGTCACCTGCTTGTACGCTTTTGATTTCTTCTCTTGAATTTGCGTGCATTTGGATCAAACGTCCGATTCTTTCTTTGTTTCCTGTGCTTGCATTTATTATATAGCTTCCTGATTCAAGTGTTCCTGAATATACACGGAAGTAACAAAGGCTACCTACGAAAGGATCAGTTGCGATTTTGAAGGCTAGTGCTGAGAATGGTTCGTCGTTGTTTGGCTTTCTTTCTTCTTCGGCTTCTGTTTTTGGATTTGTTCCTTTTATAGATGGAACATCAAGTGGGCTTGGTAAATATTGACATACTGCATCCAGTAGCAATTGAGCTCCTATGTTTTGTAGGGCAGACCCTGAAAGCACAGGGTATATTTTCCCTGTTATAGTTGCAGACCTGATTCCTTTCTTTATTTCTTCTATACTTATTTCTTGGTCTTCTAAGAATTTCACTGTTAGGGCTTCATCGTGTTCAGATATTCTTTCTACCATTATTGCTCTATATTCTTCGATTTTGTTATTCATGTCTTCTGGTACAGGTATTTCTTTTACGTCTTCTCCCATTTTCCCTTCAAATGTATATGCTTTTCTTTCAACAAGGTCTACGACTCCTGATAATTCACCTTCACATCCTATAGGAAGCTGAATAGCAACTGCGTCCGGAGTTAATCTTTTGTGAATACTCTCTAAACTCATATAGAAGTCTGCTCCCATTTTGTCCATCTTGTTTATGAAGGCAATCCGTGGAACGTTATATTTGTCCGCTTGTCTCCATACTGTTTCTGATTGTGGTTCTACTCCCATAGCTCCATCGAATACAGCTACACCTCCATCAAGTACACGAAGTGAACGTTCTACTTCTACAGTGAAGTCTACGTGTCCCGGTGTATCTATGATGTTGATTCTGTATTTTTGGCTTGGATCATATGTTAGTGCCCAAGAACAAGTTGTTGCAGCTGAAGTAATTGTTATGCCTCTTTCTTTCTCTTGTTCCATCCAGTCCATTTGTGATTCTCCTTTGTGAGTTTCACCAATCTTATGTGTTTTACCTGTGTAGTAAAGTATTCGTTCTGTTACTGTTGTTTTTCCTGCATCAATATGGGCAATAATTCCAATATTCCGTAGGTAGTTTAAATCTTCAGCCATTTTATTTAGTTAAGATAAATTAATGCGATTCATTTAAAAAAACGCTCCGGTATTATAGGGTCTGTACTCTGGAAGTCAAGAGAGTGAATTGCGTAAAATTAGTACCTTGCAAAGTGGGCAAATGCCTTATTTGCTTGCGCCATTTTGTGAGTGTCTTCTTTCTTTTTTACTGCTATTCCTTGTTCGTTTGAAGCATCGATTAGTTCGTTTGCCAGCTTTTGAGCCATTCCTGAACCTTTTTTGTCTCTTGCTGCACCGATTAACCATCTGAATGCAAGAGTTACTTGTCGATTTGGTTTTACTTCTCTTGGCACTTGATAAACCGCTCCACCTATTCTTTTAGCTTTAACCTCTAGTTTTGGCTTTACGTTATCTATTGCTTGTTTGAAGATTTTTTCTGAGTCTTCTGAAGTTTTCTTCTTTATGATTTTGAAAGTTTCACTAAAAATCCTTCTTGCAGTTGATTTCTTACCATCATTCATTATGTAGTTAATGAATTTTTCTTGTAGTGGTGATGAATTCTCTGGTAGTTGATTTTTAGTATTACTTTTCATTGTAAATTAATTGTTATTTAAGCTTTTTTAGCTCCGTATTTAGATCTTCCCTGTTTTCGGTTTTGAACTCCCTGTGTATCCAAGTTTCCACGGATTATGTGGTAACGTACACCCGGTAGATCTTTTACTCTACCTCCACGGATTAGTACAACTGAATGTTCTTGTAGGTTGTGTCCTTCTCCGGGAATGTATGCATTTACTTCCAGTCCGTTTGTAAGTCTTACTCTTGCCACTTTTCTTAACGCTGAATTTGGTTTTTTAGGCGTCATCGTTGTTACTCTTGTGCAAACTCCACGTTTTTGTGGGCATCTTATAGCTACGGTTCTGTTCTTAATCGTATTGAAAGTAACTTGTAAAGCCGGTGACTTTCCTTTCTTTTTTAGTTTCCTTCTTTCCTTTCTGATCAATTGATTAATTGTTGGCATATAAACTTATTAAATCTGGATTTGTTGCTTGCCCAATCTATACGAACTTATATTGAATTGCAAGTTCTAATCTAGATTACGGGTAATTGTTTTTCGTAGTCTGATTCTTTCTCTTCAACTTCTTCTTCCTCTCCTGTGCGTGGAGTGTCTTTTTTGCTGATTAAATCAGGGTGTAATTTTTTGTATGTATCTCCTGCAGGAATCAATTTTCCGATAATTACGTTTTCTTTTAATCCTACAAGGTGATCTACCCTGTTAGTTGTTGATGCTTCTACCAGTACTCTTATTGTTTCCTGGAATGATGCAGCAGATAACCAACTGTCTGTGTACAAAGCTATTCTTGTTAGTCCAAGTAATAATCTTTCCCCCTTAGCCTTTTGTTTCTTTTTTAGCCCATCATTTGTTTTGTTGAACTTTATGATGTCTACAATTTCTCCAGGCAGGAATGGACTTTCTCCGCTTTCAAGTATTCGTACTTTTGAAAGCATTTGTTTTGCAATGATCTCAACGTGTTTATCATTGATACTTTGTCCTTGAGAGACATAAATTGTTTGAACTTCGCTCACGATATATTTCTCTACTGTATAAATGTCTGTTAGTGACATTAGTTCTTTTAGGTCTAGGTGTCCGTTTGTAATAGGTTCTCCTTTTTTTATGGTGTCACCGGTTTTTATGATTACAGATCTTCCTTGAGGAATTGTGTAAACTTTTGTGACATTTCCTATACTTCGAGTTGTAATTGTTTGACCTTCGATTTTTAGGATTTTCCCTTCATCAATGGCTTTTACTGATCCTTTATGGTTGTCTGACTTTGCTATTACCATCTTTGGTTTTACTTCGTCTCCAATTTTCACTGATGCCTTGAAATCTGCAAGTAGTTCATAACTTGTATCGATTGGTTCGAATGAAGTTATGCTTACTTCTGTAACTTTTCCTTTTTGATGGATTTTTGTTTTTCCATCAATTTGAGAAATAATTGCAGCTTTTTTTGGAGTACGTGCTTCGAATAGTTCTTCTACACGTGATAGACCCTGCGTGATATCACCTCCTTCGGCCACACCTCCCATATGGAAGGTTCTCATGGTCAACTGTGTACCAGGTTCACCAATACTCTGTGCGGCTATAATTCCGGCTGCTGTTCCTATTTGTACCTCTTCGTTTGTTCCAAGATCTTTTCCGTAACATTTCACACAGATACCATTTTCTATCTGACATGTCATAACTGATCTAACAGTTACTGCGTCAATCTTGTATTCGTTGATCTTTTCTATAGTCTCTTTTTCAATTATTTGTCCTTTCTTTTCTAGAATTTCTCCAGTTTTTGGATCTGTCATGTGTTCTGCAAGAGTACGACCGTAGATTCTGTGCTCAAAGCTTTCACCAATTTGTTCGGAGTCTTCTCTTGTCAGATAATAGAACTCAGTTGTTTTACAATCTTTTTCTTTGATTACGATGTCCTGACATGCATCTACCAACCTACGTGTTAGATAACCGGCCTCAGCTGTCTTAAGCGCTGTATCTGATTTACCTTTACGTCCTCCATGAGTCGCAATGAAGTATTCCAGAATCTTAAATCCTTCTTTCAAGTTTGAAATAATAGGAAGTTCAATTGTTTTACCAGCTGGATTTGCTACCAGTCCTTTCATTCCACATAGCTGAGTAATCTGTCCCCAGTTTCCTCTGGCTCCTGAATCGATCATGTAGTAGATATTGTTGTCCTCTCCAATATTTTCGATCATTATTGTTGTAATCTCGGCTTTTGTTTTGCCCCAGACTTTTATTGTGTGATGGTATCGTTCTTCGTCTGTGATTAGCCCTTTCCAGTATTGATTGTTTATCTTTTTTACTGTCTCAAGAGCGTCTTCAAGTATTTTTTCTTTTGCTTTTGGTACGACCATATCGTCTTGTGCAATTGAGATTCCTGATAGTGTAGCGAATTTGAATCCGATTTCTTTTAAGTTGTCTCCCAGGAGTGCAGTTTGTTTGTCTCCCAATTTTTCGAAACATTCACTTACTATCCTTGATAGGCTCTTTTTGTTTACAGTTTCATTACAGAAGTCCAATTCTTTTGGTAGGTAACTGTTAAAGATAAGTCTTCCTACTGTTGTTTCAACTATTTCACCTTTGTATCTACATTTAATATTTGCTTGTAAATGTACATGTCCTCCTTGTTGTGCAAATACTGCTTCTTGAACGTTTGAGAAGACACTGTTCTCTCCTTTTTTCCCTGCCATTGCTTTTGTAAGGTAGTAACAACCCAAAACCATGTCTTGTGTTGGTGCTACTATAGGTTCTCCGGTTGAAGGTTTTAGGATATTTGTTGATGAAACCATTAGTGTATGTGCTTCTCTTTGTGCTGCTTTTGATAATGGCACATGTATAGCCATTTGATCTCCATCGAAATCCGCATTGAAGGCCACGCATACCAATGGGTGTATCTGAATCGCTTTACCCTCGATAAGTACGGGTTGGAATGCTTGTATTCCAAGTCTGTGTAGAGTTGGTGCACGATTTAGTAGTACGTAATGATTTCTTGTGATTTCTTCAAGAATATCCCAAACTTCTTTTTTTCCTGATTGAACCAGTTTTTCAGCATTTTTTATATTGTGTGCGTGTCCATCTCTTATTAATCTACCTATCAGGAATGGCTTGAATAACTCAATTGCCATTGTTTTTGGTAGCCCACATTGGTTTAGCTTTAGTTTTGGTCCGATTACGATTACAGAACGTCCTGAATAATCCACACGTTTACCAAGGAGATTCTGTCTGAATCGTCCTTGCTTACCTTTAAGCATGTCAGATAGTGATCGTAGTTTTCTTTTGTCTCCGGAGTTAAATACTGTTCTTCCCTGACGTGCGCTATTATTTAGTAATGTATCAACAGCTTCCTGAAGCATTCTTTTTTCATTTCTGCAAATTACCTCCGGTGCTCCAATCGACATAAGTCTCTTTAGACGATTGTTCCTGTTTATTACTCTTCTGTATAAGTCGTTTAGATCGGATGCTGCGAATCTTCCTCCATCCAGTTGTACCATTGGTCTAAGGTCTGGTGGGATTACAGGTAGTACTTCAAGGATAAACCATTCTGCCTTTAGTCCTGATTTTACCAGACTTCCCGCTAGTTTAATTCTTTTGATAAGTTTTTTGTGTTTTTGACCTGAGCTTCTTTTTACTTCTTCGTTTAATCCTGCTATCAGAACCTCCATGTCCATGCTAGCAATGATTTCTTGAAGTGCTTCCGCTCCTGTTCCTGCTTTGAATACGTGTCCGAATTTTAGAGACATGTTTCTGTATTCTAGCTCTGAGTGAACTTGTCCTATCTTGAGTTTCTCTAGTAGGTCTTTTGTGTCTGCGTGTGAGAAATCAATGTCTTCAATTTTTAGTCCATACTCTGCTTCTAGGCTTTCTTCTGCCTTTTTCTTCATTTTTGCGTTCTCTATTTTTTCAACTTCAAGCATTTTTTCTTTGAACTCATCTTGGATTTTCTTTTTTAATCCATTGTATTCTGTATCTAGTTGTTCAAGTACTTCTTTTATTCCTTCTGCGTCTACTTCTGAGATTATGTATGCAGCAAAATATACTACTTGTTCCAATGTTTTTATTGGAAGATCCAGTAGCAACCCTATTCTACTTGGTGTAGATCGTAGGAACCAGATGTGTGTAACAGGTACGGCCAATTTAATATGTGCCATTCTTTCTCTTCGCACAGATGATCTTGTTACTTCAACTCCACATTTTTCACAAATAACACCTTTGTATCTAATCCTTTTGTATTTTCCACAGTAACATTCCCAGTTCTTTGTTGGTCCGAATATTTTTTCACAAAAAAGCCCATCTCTTTCCGGTTTTTGCGTACGATAGTTAATCGTTTCCGGTTTTTTTACTTCTCCATGTGACCATCCCAGTATTTCTTCAGGTGAAGCTACTGAAATTGTTATTGCATTAAAATCTTCGTGTAGGTTTATTTTCGATTGATTTGAGTGGGACATAAATAATTAAGGTTATTAGAGCTTGTATATGGGTGCCTTATAGTCCAAGGTCTTTGTCTATAGGGTTTTCTGCTTCTTCTTTTGCAGGTTCTTCTTCTACTGCAGGAGTTTCTTCTTCCACAGTGTCTTCTACAGTGTCTTCTACAGTGTCTTCTGCAGTGTCTTCTGCCACTACTTCTTCTTTTTCTTCAGTCTTTTCTTCAGATTTTTCTTCCAAAACTTCAGCCTTTTTTTCCAAAACTTCAGTGGTTTTTTCTTCATTTTCAGGGACGTATTCTTCGTCTGAAGCTTTCTTTTCTAGCATGATCATGTCTTGAATTACAATTTCGGTTTTGAATTTCTTGATTCCTTCCGGTGTGTCCCAACTTCTTGTTTTGAGATATCCTTCTAGGTAAACAAGGCGTCCTTTTCTGATGTATTTGTGGCAAATCTCAGCTAGGCGTGCCCATGCTACACATTCATGAAATTCTGCTGAATTCTTTTTTTCTCCTTCTTTGGTTGTCCATTCTCTGTTTGTAGCTATTCCGAATGTAGTAACGGTTTGTCCATTAGGAGTCTGTCTCATTTCCGGATCTCTAGTTAGATTCCCGATTAGTATTACTTTATTTATACTTCTCATAGTGTTGTAAATTTATTGAATATGACTATTTCTTTTCTGTAGCTTTAACTTCTTCAGTTTTGATGTTTTCCTTTGTTATACCTTCAAGGTTTCCAGATTCCCTTGATGTACCTTCGCTTTCTTGATCAATTTCTTCTTTTATAGCTTTGCTTATTTTTTCTCTTTTCTCAGGATCTTCTTCAAGGTATTCATCATCTTCAGTATCTTTTCCTAGCTTTACCAATTTTGCAGATAGGCAGAGACTTTGTAGCTCCTTTATCAGTACGTTGAAGGATTCAGGAACACGTGGTTTCTTGATTGATTCACCCTTTACAATTGATTCATAGGCTTTTGATCTTCCGTATACATCATCAGATTTGATTGTAAGCATTTCTTGAAGGGTATGTGCCGCTCCATATGCTTCCAAAGCCCATACCTCCATTTCTCCGAACCTCTGTCCACCATGTTGAGCTTTACCTCCAAGTGGTTGTTGAGTTACGAGTGAGTATGGTCCTACTGATCTTGCATGGATTTTGTCTTCAACCAAATGGCTTAATTTAAGGATGTAAGCTATTCCAACAGTTGTTTTTTTGTCGAATGCTTCACCTGTTTTCCCGTCATATAGTTGTATTGTTCCATCTTTAGGTAGTCCGGCTTTTATAAGTTCTGCTGTGATCTGTTTTGGAGATACTCCGTTTAGGGCAGGTGTTGCAACTGTAATGTTTTGTTCCAGTGCGGCCCATCCAAGATGAGTTTCCAGGATTTGTCCAATATTCATACGACTTGAAACCCCTAATGGATTCAAAATGATGTCTACAGGTGTTCCGTTTGGTAGGAAAGGCATATCTTCCTGAGGAACGATTATAGAGATAACTCCTTTGTTTCCGTGTCGTCCGGCAACTTTGTCTCCGATTTGGATTTTTCTTGTTTGAGCTACGCTTACTTTGATTTGTTTCAGAATTCCTGTTGGAAGTTCATCTCCCGCTTCTTTTGTAAACATCTGTACTCCAACGATTTTTCCACCTTCACCTCCAGGTAGTCTGAGTGAAGAATCTTTTACATCACGCGCTTTGTCTCCAAAGATCGCTCGAAGTAGTCTTTCTTCCGCCGTAAGCTCTGTTTCTCCCTTTGGAGTAATTTTACCAATCAAAATGTCTCCTTCATGTACGGTTGCACCGATTCTGATGATTCCATTTTCATCTAAGTCTTTTAACTTAGTTTCTCCTACGTTAGGTATGTCTCTTGTAATAATCTCAGGTCCAAGTTTTGTTTCTCGGACATCCATTGTGAATGTTTCTATATGTACTGAGTCATAATAACCTTTTCGTGCTACGCCATCGGAAATGATAACGGCATCCTCAAAGTTGTATCCTTCCCATGACATATAAGCTACCATCAGGTTTTTCCCTAGAGCTAATTCTCCATTGTCTGTTGACGGTCCGTCTGCAAGGACATCTCCTTTTTTGAGCTTTTGTCCTTTTTTTACTATAGATCTTTGGTGAATACATGTTCCTTGATTTGATCTTTGGTAAGTTGTTAGTTCATAAGTGATTTTTTTACCATTGTCATATACAACGGTGACCATATCTGCATCTACGTATGAAACTGTTCCGTCTCTTTCTGCGAATATTACTTGTCCGGAACTCTTTGCGGCAATTTCTTCTATTCCAGTACCTACCAATGGTGCGCTTGGCTGAATTAGTGAAACAGCCTGACGTTGCATGTTTGATCCCATGGATGCTCTTGTATTATCATCGTGTTCCAAGAATGGAATTAGGGAAGTAGTGATTGATATGATCTGTTTTGGTGATACGTCGATGTGTGTAACGTCGTTTATGTGTGCCAATGTAGCTTCACCGTTCTTTCTTGCTGATACTCTGGTGTTGTTGAATTGGTCTTTTTTGTCGAGTTCTGAATTCGCTTGAGCGATTATTAGCTCTTGTTCTTCATCTGCATCGAAGTACAGAATTTTGTCTGTTACATATGGTCGTATCTTTATCTTGGCAAGTTTCAATTTTGAAATAGTTTTTGCCATTTTTTCATCTATTGCTTGTCCTGCCTTTGTTATAACTTTTCCTTTGTTTTCTATTGTTTCTCTAGCGATTCTTCCGATTACATTGGCTTCAGTGTTTTTTACCGTATGGGCAACCTCTTTAAATGGAGTTTCAATGAATCCGTACTTGTTGATTTTTGCATATGTTGCTAAATGTACAACCAATCCAATATTTGGTCCTTCCGGAGTAGCAATCGGACAGATTCTTCCATAATGAGACGCATGTACATCACGAACATCAAATGATGCTCTTTCTCTGGATAATCCTCCAGGTCCCATAGCGGACAATCTTCTTTTGTGCTCCAACTCTGCAAGTGGATTTGTTTGATCCATGAATTGAGAAAGTTGTGAGCTTGCAAAGAATTCTCTTAGGGAAGCGGTGATCGGTCTTGAGTTGATCAACTGAGTAGGAGTAACAGTCTCTAGGTCCATTACTGTCATTCTGTCTTTTGCAATTCTGTCGGTTCTAAGAAGACCTACACGGAATTTGTTTTGTACCAATTCTCCAACCGGTCGAATTCTTCTGTTTGATAGGTGATCGATGTCATCCGGTGCAAGTTCTCCATTATTTAGTTGGA
>JAUUZY010000011.1 GCA_030592015.1 Candidatus Peregrinibacteria bacterium
CGAGTCCTTTCATCAAGCCAGCTATCTTTTTCTCATCAACTTTGTCCACATCCAGCGTATTAGTTATGGAAATAGTTTCTGCGCCTATGCAAACTGCATCATCGGCAACCATTGCGATAAGGTCATAGCCCATTGTGTCATATTTCTCGATCTGCTCGGCAATTGCGATTTTTGTCCCGACTCCGTCATCCCCCTGTACAAGGTAATAATCTCCCATATCCAAAGTTCCGGCAAAGCCGCCTTCGTCCAATACAGGTTCCCCTATCATTCCTTTTCTCCCCGGGAAAGTGTTTTTTGCAGCCTGATATGCCATTGCTGAACACTTGTCGCCCAGTTCTATATTTACCCCTGATTCTTCGTAAGTTGCCATGATTTTTTATTTCCTAATAATGTACCCTGCCCTCTTTCTGTCGCTAATTATTTTTCCTTTATCCAAAGTTATTACTCTTTTTCTTACCGTATCTACTATCTCTTTGTTGTGCGTTGAGAGGATAACAGTTGTACCAGAAGCGTTTATTTTAAGCAATAATTTTGCCAGTGCCTTCGCGTTTTCCGGGTCCAGGTTTCCTGTAGGCTCGTCTGCGAATAGAAGTTCGGGGGCGTGCACTAATGCTCTCGCTATTGCTGTTCTTTGTTGCTCCCCTCCTGACAATGCTTTTGGGAAGCTGTTTCTCTTCGATTCCAGTCCGGTAATTTTCAGAACATCTGTTGTTCTTTTTCTCACAAATTTCTTGCTGTAGCCTGATACTTCCAATGCAAATGCTACATTTTCAAATACTGTTTTTTTCGGTAAAAGTTTGAAATCCTGAAAAATTATTCCAATTTTTCTTCGATATTCTTGGATTTTTCTATCGCTCAATTTGTTCACCTTATAGTTGTCGACTGTTATTGATCCTTTATCTATTGTTCTTGCAGCTATTAGAGCGTGTAGGAGAGTTGTTTTTCCCGCTCCGGATCCACCTACAATAGAAACAAATTCTCCTCCATCAATCTGAAAGGAAATGTTGTCCAGGACTTTCTTTCTTTTGTACTTTTTGGTTACTTTGTCGACGGTGATCATGAGTTTTTTTTATGTGACCTAATTGTACACTTAAAAGTCTTCGATTTCTAATTTACTTGTGATATTTTTCGTGAATTTCCCGCAGTTTTTTGTTGCTGAGGTGTGTGTATATCTGAGTTGTTGTTATTGAGCTGTGTCCGAGCATTTCCTGTACTGACCTTATGTCTGCGCCGTTTACGAGGAGCTCTGTGGCAAAACTGTGTCTGAGTGTATGGGGTGTGACTTTTTTGATGATCCCAGCCTTTAGTGCATATTTGCGAACAATGTTTTCTATGCTTACTGTAGAGAGACGGCGGCGTTCTTCGTCCAGGATGTCATCGCATTTTGTGCCCTGGCCGTTGTTTGTGAATAGTGGGTTTAGATTGTCGTTACGGTCTTTTAGGTAAGTTGTGATTGCGTTGGCGGCTTTTTTGGAAAGGAATATGATTCTTGGCTTTTTGCCCTTACCACGTACCATAAATTCTCGTCTTTTGAGATCTATCTGGTCCCGGTTAAGTGAAGTGAGTTCGCTAACGCGGAGGCCGGTGGAATAGAGGGTTTCGAGTATGGCCGCGTCACGGTATCCTGTCTTTTTTGTTTTGTCTATCGCCTTGAAGAGTCTGTCCAATTCTTCTCTACTGAGTACTTCTACAGTTCTTTCTGGAATTTTGCTGAGTTCTATTTTTTCCGGTGCCAGTGATCGTACATCATTTTTTACGAGGTATTTTAGAAAAGCTCTGACTGCGATTATGTGATAATTTTGCGTTTTAATCCCTAATTGCCCACCTCTATCATCAATGAATCTATTTAGAAATAGTCGGTAGTTTTGTATTTTTTTGAGTGTGAGATCTTTTGGATCAATGTCTTCAGACAAAAACTCCTCAAACCTTTTTAGGTAGTGATTATAGTTTTCCAGAGTCTTCTTTGATCTGTTTTGCGTTATTTCGCAATATTCCAAAAACTTCCTAATGTGCTGTGAGATTTTCATCCCCTTTAGGCTAACACATTTCTTGAAGCTATTTAAGCAATCTTTATGTCGATGTTTTGTCTACTAAGTTTTCTTGTGAAATTGTCTGCAATTACTCCATCTTCCTCTGTCATTTCTCCCGATTTTACACGTATTTTTGTTTGGCTCTCCATATCTGTCAAATACAGCAGACTAGCTACGACAAAATCCTTCAATTCTCTTTTTCCCTTGTCGCTAATCTCTCCGCTATCAAGTTTAATTGCCAATCTTGCGATATTGTTAAATATATATATTGCAGTTTCTCCTCTGAAGTACTTTAGATTTGCTTGTCTCAAGTCTTTGTGAATTTCCCTTGTTACAGGCAAAACCAGCTTTCCGCCTTCGCTTAACGTTGCGGATTCGAATTCTGGTCTTTCTATATTTTGACTCTGTGCTTGATCACCCATATGTTTTTGTTTTATCTTCTTTTTATTGTATCATATTCTTGTCTTAAATTCAATCACTATGCTTATTACTCGGGAAGAACTAGAGGAAAATGAGGCTAAAGTTTTGGCTAGCTATGCTGTAAAAAGTTCTGATTCCTTGGGAAGGAAGGAAATGGAGGAAAATGACAAATATCGGCTTTGCTTTCAGAAAGATAAGGAAAGAGTGATACATTCCAAGGCTTTTAGACGTTTGGATGAGAAAACTCAGGTTTTTACCGCTGGAAGTGGTGATCATTATAGGACCAGGCTTACACATACGCTGGAAGTTGCTCAAATAGCAAAGAGCATTGCGCGGCAGTTGGGGCTAAACGAGGATTTGGCTGAGGTTATTGCTTTGGCTCATGACTTGGGACATCCACCTTTTGGACACTCTGGAGAAGAAATGTTAAATAAGAAAATGGAGGCATATGGCTCACATTTTGAGCATAATGAGCAAAGTAGGAGAATTGTGGAGAAACTGGAGAAATCTTATCCGAACTTTGATGGTTTAAACTTGAGTTTGGAGGTTATAGACGGATTGATTAAACACCAAACCGCTTTTGACCAGGCTAGTAAGAAGTTTGAAGTTTCTGCACATCTTGAGGCTCAAGTTGTGAATTTGGCTGATGAAATAGCATATATCAACCATGACATTGATGATGGACTACGTTCCGGCCTTATAACTTTAGACGAATTGAATGATTTTAGGCTCTGGAAGATTGCAACTGCTAGTGTTGAGGAGAAATATGGAACAGGTCTTGATTCTAATGTTTTTGTTTCCAGAGCGGTTAGTTCTCTTATTTCCCTTATGATTGAGGATATTTGTGTACAATCCGAGAAAAATATTCAAGAATATAATATAGAAAGTGTTGAAGATGTCCGAAAACTCAAGAATGCAATCGTTCATTTTACCTTAGAGATGCGGGGAATGGTCAATGAACTTAGAGGATTTCTATATAAAAACTTCTATTTTAATCCGAAAGTTGTTGAATTTGTTAATAAAGGGAAAATGATGATAAGCGAATTGTTTGAATTTTATATAAAAAATCCTGACAAAGTTCCGCAAAAGCAATATCTAGAGCATGAAGATGACGCAGTAGTGGCTGTGAAGGACTATATTGCAGGGATGACAGATGGTTTTCTTGCTCAGGAGCACAAGACGTATATAATGCGAGCGTGAATTAATTGAAATACTATGATTTGTCCGAAATGCAAGGATGAGAGAACTAGGGTGCTGGATTCGCGTGATACTGATAGCCAAAAAGCCATTAGAAGGCGTAGGGAATGCGAAAAATGCAAGCACAGATTTACGACTTTTGAGCGTATTGAAAATACGAATTTTGTTGTGGTAAAGAAGGATGGTACGAGAGAAAATTATGATCGTGAAAAGGTACTAAAAGGCATCTGGAAGGCTTGTGAGAAGAGAAAGGTTACACAAGATCAGGTTACAAAAGTTATGAATACCCTCGAAGAAAAGTGGGCAAATATAGGAAAAGAGGTTCCAAGTAAGGCCATTGGGGAGGGAATTATGGAAGCTTTGAAGGAGCTGGATGACGTCGCGTATATACGTTTTGCCTCTGTATATAGACAATTCAAGGATATTGAGAGCTTTGAAAAAGAATTGCAAAAGCTCCAGAAGTAGTTGCTCATGCCATATACTTGCCTTTTTGTCATTTTTGTGTTATATTGTTATAAACAAAAACAAAAATATAACACAAACCTATGTATATTCAGAAAATCTTGACTCTGGTAGTTGCTGTCTCTCTTGTTATTACTTCATTTGCTAGTACTGCCTTTGCTTCTGATAAGGTCCTGCGGGATGCTATGGAGTATTCTGACTTTGAGGATGCTAAAATAGCTACTATAGCTGCCCCAAAAGCTACTCCAAAGGAGAATTGTGTATATGAATCAGTTGAGGACAAAACCTTTGACGCATCAATAATTGCTGTAAGAAGGGAACTTAGAATTGAAAAAGGTGAAGCCTTTAGGGTGAAAGTTTTTATTAAAAATACAGGTAATATGCCTTGGTTCTCAGGAGAAAGTAGTTGTGTTGGACCACATATGTCCCTAGGTACTGATAAGCCTCGTGACAGAGTTAGTCCTTTTTATGCAAGTTCAATTGACGGTATTGAAGACACAGGATGGGAGCAATCAAATAGAATAGGTATGGACCAGTTACGCACTGATCCAGGAAAAATTGCCTCATTCACTTTTTGGTCAGTTGCCGGTGACGAAGCGGAAGTCTATAAGGAGTATCTAACTCCTATGGTTGAAGCTACAAAATGGATCGAGACTGCTAGATTTTCGTACGAGGTTATTATCGGTGATGTAGAAGTTGAACCTTCTGTATTGAGAAGACAAATGCTATATGCAGGACAAAGTGGCGCTGTTACAAATATTGATTTGAATGGAGAAAAAACTATTCTTGTAGATATTTCAGATCAGCATCTTTCTCTAAAATTGGGGGATGCAGTTATTCGTCAATTCCCTGTAAGTACAGGAAAATCATCTACTCCTACTCCGTATGGAACAACAAGCATTACCCTGAAACAGGAAGTGAGAGTTGGTCATGCTGCTCCTCACTATATAATGCCGAAATTTATGATGTTTAGAGCTGGCGGATATGGATTCCACGCTTTGCCAAGTCTTGGAACTGATGGAGGAGTTTTCTGGACAGAGGCGCTTAGCCATATTGGAACACCCGTAAGTCATGGATGTATCAGACTATTGCCTGATGATGCTAATTTCATTTTTGATTTTACTGAAATTGGAACAATGGTTGTTGTTCAGCCATAATTTAAGAATTTAAAATAAAAATAATATGAATGACCAAACGAAAACAGAAAGGATGATTTACACTATTCTAGCTGCTCTTGTTGTGATTGTGATTATCGTTGCAGTCTCCTTTAACTTCTTCAGATTATCTAAAACGGTTGATGATATGACTGATATAAACCAAACTTTGGCAAATATCAATGTAGAACTTGGAAACCTGAATGATTCAATTGATGATGTTGCGATTGTTGGTGAACAAATTTCGGAGCTTATTCCTACTGAGGAAGGTGTGCAAATTTTTGCTGAAATTCCAGAGAAATAGAATTCCTTATTAAAAATAATTTGAAATAAATAACAAAATAAAAATGGATTTTGAAACAAAAAACCCTGAAAAGGCAAAGAAAGGTTACAAATTGTGGCACATGATTGTGGCTTTTGTAGTTGGGACGCTAGTAGCTTCTGCTGCGATCTTGGTTCCTGCAATGGGAGGAGCTGGATTTATTGGGTTTAAGCAAAAGGTATCTAGAGATGTTCCAATGCTTAGTCCTGTGAGTGATAAGACTGTAAAAAAAGATTTTGGAACGGTTGAAGGAACTGGGCTTGAAGAAATCCCATATCCGCCACCCCCTAAAACTACTGAAGGAACTGGGCTTGAAGAAATCCCATATCCGCCACCCCCTAAAACTACTGAGGGAACTGGGCTTGAAGAAATTCCATACCCACCCCCGCCTAAGACGACTGAGGCATTTGGTGAAGAAGAAGAAGTTCCTCCGGTTGATCTTAAGGGGTTTGATACGCTTGGACGTGAAGTAAACGACCCTATTCCTTGGCCAGCTCCAAACACTACTTTTGATAATAGTCCTTTGTTGTTCGACTTATCAGGAAATGCTTATAAGTTTGATTCAAATGGGAATGCATACATATTTGATGGAGCACTGGATACTTCAGTTCTCAATGTGGGGGCTCTTGAACTGAAAGGTCTTAACTAAAGCACTTAAAAAGTTGTACATATAGAACAGGGGCTTTGCTAAAAAGTCCCTGTTTTCTTGAAAGTTTTTCCTATATAATTCGTGTCCGCATAGTAATTATTTGCTTTAATAAAGGGATAAAAATGTCAAAGATTCTTGAAGGTCTGAATGATAAACAGATTGAGGCAGTTACTCATTTTAAAGGGGCTCTACTTGTGATCGCCGGTGCAGGAAGTGGTAAAACTCGTGCACTGACGCATAGGATTGCCTATTTGATTAAGGAAAAAGGGATAAGTCCGTGGAATATTTTGGCTGTAACTTTTACAAATAAGGCGGCTAATGAGATGAAACAGAGGATTGTAAAACTACTTGCCGGCGAGGATGAACTTAGCCTGATGGAAGGCTTTGGTGATCTTTTTTCTGCTGGAGAGATTGAGAAAATGACAAATAGTAATATTCCTACTATTGGGACGTTTCATTCGATCTGTGTGAGGATTTTGAGAAAGAATATTCATCTGATGGATTATGAAAATAGTTTTGCAATTTATGATATGGCGGATCAACAAATTCTTATGAAGCAAATCATGGAAGAAATGAGACTAGATCCGAAGAAACTTAATCCGAAAGCGGTCTTGAGCCATATTTCTAATGCAAAAAATCAACTACTCACTCCGAAGGAATATGCACAATATACGAGTGACTATTTTTCAGAAAAGGTGTCGGAAATTTATCCTAGATATCAGTCTCAGTTGCAGAAAAACAGTGCCTTGGATTTTGATGATTTAATAATGAAAACTGTTCAACTCTTTCAACAATTCCCTGAAATTTTGGATCAGTATCAGGAAAAATTTAAGTATATTTCTGTGGATGAGTATCAGGATACGAATAAATCTCAGTATGTTCTGATAAAAATGCTTGCTGAAAAGTATGGAAATTTGTGTGCGATCGGTGACACGGATCAAAGTATATATGGTTGGAGAGGTGCGACTATTCAAAATATTTTAGATTTTGAGAAGGATTATCCGGATGTGAACATGGTTATGATGGATCAAAACTATAGATCCACGCAAAATATACTCGATGCTTCGAATATGATTATTTCCAAGAATAGCCAGAGACGAGACAAGAAGCTTTGGACCGAAAGGGATGGTGGTGAAAAAATTCATTACTGCGCTGCGAGTAATGAGAGACATGAGGCTCAAGTGATTGTAAGTGAAATTTCTAATATTTTACTTGGCTCTGAATACCCGAACTATTCTGATTTTGTGATTCTATATCGAACAAATGCTCAATCTCGTGTGATAGAGGAAGTTTTTCTTAGACATGGTGTTCCCTACAAGATCGTTGGAGGTATACGTTTCTACCAAAGGAAAGAAATCAAAGATATTTTGGCCTATCTGCGAGTTATTCAAAATCCGAATGATACTGTGAGTTTGCTTCGAATTATAAATACACCTTCAAGGAAAATTGGTGCGAAGACTCTTGAATATATCCAGTTTTTTGCAACTAAACATAACTTGTCACTTTTCAATGCGATGCTTTTGGCTAATGAAATTGAAGATCTGTCACCGACAAAGGCTGATCAGATTGAGAAGTTTATAAAACTTATAAAGGAACTTCAAGATTTACATGGTGAATTTTCTGCATCAGGAATGATTAAGCATGTGTTTGAATTGACCGGATACAAGAAGATGCTTGATGATGGAAGTGTGGAGGGTGAGGCTCGACTGGAAAATATCCGGGAGCTTATTTCTGTTGCGCACAAGTATGACAATTTGGATCCGGGAACATCTCTGAATATATTTTTGGAAGAGGTTAGCTTGATTGCAGATATTGATAATATGGATGATGAGGATAATGCTGTAACTCTTATGACGGTTCATTCAGCTAAGGGTCTGGAATTTCCTTATGTATTTATTGCAGGTTTGGAGGAGGGGATTTTTCCGCATAATAGAAGCTTGCTGGATAGAAGTCAGCTTGAGGAGGAACGAAGACTTATGTATGTGGCGATGACTAGGGCAAAAGATAAATTGTATCTGCTGCACGCGAAGCAGAGGATGCTTTATGGAGAGTCCAGGTCAAATTCGCCTTCTCAGTTTTTGAATGATATTGACCCTGCACTTATTATGACAGCTGTTGGAAGTGAATCTGCTCGTCCGCATGTTTCCCTTTCTGATATTGGGGATACTCCTGTTCCTATTGAGACAGATGCAGGTGTTGAAATCGAATTGGATACCGGTGACAGGGTTTCGCATAATGTTTTTGGGAATGGAATTGTGATAGATGTGACAGGGGGGGTTGTGACTATTGCTTTCGAAGATTCCAAGGTTGGGGTGAAAAAATTAGCCCTTAGTATTGCTCCGTTAAAGAAAATTTGATGAAAGTATTATTTATTGGTGACATAGTGGCAAAGCCCGGCAGAGCGCTTATAAAGGATGTCTTGCCTGAAATCAGGGAAGAATACGCCCCTGATCTCATTCTTGCCAATGCTGAAAATTTAACTCATGGAAATGGATTTTCACCTGATCATATAAAAGAACTTCAAAAGGCGGGTGTGGATTTTTTTAGTTCCGGTGATCATAGCTGGGGAAATAAAAAGGGAATGGAAAAACTTGATGATAAGAATTTTCCTGTGATCAGACCTGCGAATTATCCAAGTGAAAATGTGCCTGGAAGGGGGTATGCGATTGTTAAATCTAATTCTGGAGACAAGGTTCTGTTTATCAATCTGATAGGTAGAGTTTTTATGAAAAGAGATTATGATTGTCCTTTTAGAACGGTTGATAGAATTTTGAAAGAGACAGCTGATGAAAAATTTGATGCTATTATTGTAGATTTTCATGCTGAAGCTAGTTCAGAAAAATATGCGATGGGCTTTTATTTAGATGGTCGTGTTTCAGCAGTTCTTGGAACTCATACTCATGTGCCTACTGCAGATGCTAGGGTTTTGGATGAGGGTACTGCGGTGATGACCGATGTGGGAATGAGTGGATCATACGATTCTGTTATTGGTGTGAAAAAGGAAGTCATTCTTGATTCATTCCTAACTCAGATGCCATTTAAATATGAACCGGAAACTGCTGGAAAAATGGTTTTCAATGCTGCAATCATTGAACTTGACGAGAAAAGTTCAAAAGCGTTAAATGTACAACACGTGCAAAAGATAATTGAGTAAGTAAAATAAAAAAAATATGCCAAATTACGTTCACAGATCTCACAACTTTTTTCTTTATATTTTCATTGCCCTTTTTAGCTTTGTGCTAGGGTGGCAGTCTACTACTGTAGGCCTTATTGGAAATGCAGATACCGGAGATACTGCCCATAGAGGCAACCTTATCAGCTTTGATTTTGGAAATGATGATGCTGAGGAAAATGCTGACTTGGCCTTATTTTGGACTGTCTGGAATGAACTGACTGATAGATATGTGGATGTGGATGCTATTGATCCTAAAGAGATGGTTTATGGTTCTATAAAGGGTATGGTTGAATCTCTGGGGGACGACTATACAGTGTTTATGACTCCTGAAGAAAGTGAACGGTTTACTGCCAGTTTGGATGGAACTTTGGAAGGAATTGGAGCTGAGCTTACCGTTGAAGATCAAAACTTGGTGATCGTTTCTCCTTTGAGAGATAGTCCTGCGGAGAAAGCAGGTCTTCTTCCAGGTGATTTGATTTTTAAAGTTGATGGAGAACTTACTGCAGAGATGACTTTGTTTGATGCGATTATGCATATTCGTGGTGAAAAGGGAACTACTGTTGTTTTGACAATTATTCGTGAAAAGCTTTCCGAACCTTTTGATGTTTCAATGGTGCGAGATAGTATTGATCTTGAAAGTGTCACGGTTGAGAAAATGGATAATGGAATTGTCTATTTGAGTATTAACCAGTTTAATGACAAAACTATAGAAAAGTTCAATCAGGCCATTTCAGAAATGCTTCTGAATGAACCTAGCGGACTAATTATTGATTTGAGATATAATGGAGGTGGGTATCTGGATATTGCAGTTGATATGCTGTCATACTTACTCCCTTCCAATACTGAGGCTGTGAAGATTAAACAAAGAAATAGTGCTGATGACACTACTATGTATACAAATGGCAATCCAAAGCTTCTGAATGTTCCTTTGGTGATTCTTGTAAATGAGGGAAGTGCTTCCGCTTCAGAAATTGTTGCTGGTGCTATTCAGGCGCATGAGAGAGGTGTTGTTATGGGTACGCAGACATTTGGGAAGGGTACTGTGCAAGAGGTTGAGATGTTCTTAGATGGTTCAAGTATAAGAATTACAATTGCGAAATGGTTTACTCCGGATAATAGAAATATAAATGAAGTTGGTTTGGATCCTGATATTATTATTGAATTCTCAGATGAGGATATTGAAAATGAAGTGGATATACAAAAAGATACAGCAGTAGATTATTTGATGCGCTTGTAAAATATCTATAATAAAAAATAGCAACATACTTTCGTATGCTGCTATTTCACGATGTTTCTATAAGAAACTCTTAGTTATCGTACTTTGGTGGTCTTGCTTCGTTTACTGCAAGATTTCGTCCATTCAACTCTTTTCCGTCCATAGCTGTGATAGCTTCATCAGCAGCGCTGTCATCTATAAAAGTTACAAAACCAAATCCTTTAGACCTGTTTGAAAATTTGTCTTTGATGATAACCACTTCTTCGATGTCTCCGAATGAGGCAAACGCTTCTTGTAGTTCTTCATCTGTTGTTGTCCATGCAATATTTCCAACAAATAATTTTTTCGCCATGTTTTTTGGATAAAAAATAATAAATATTTGAACTGTGTTCCAGTTCTATGTAATTCTAGGGATAAAACTGTAATTAGCAATATAAAAGCCTAATATCATTTGACATTATTCTGGCTTTGTTTTCCGTTAGTCCCAATAAGCGCAACAGATAGGCAATTTATTGCATTTCCTTAACAATCAAAACTCCCGTCATGTTCCCGCCTTATTTGCTATCTATCCGTAGACAATCGCTCCTACTAGCACGCTTGATTCCAATAGTACCCATAATGCACTGTTTATTATTAGGACTTTTTCTTTGTGAATTATTGAGTATATCAGCCAACAGCTGGCGCTTACTACGTATGCACTCCAAGTTATCATCGATACATCCTGTGCACTTTGGCTTACCCAGATTTTTATTGCCTGCGGAAGTGTTGTAAGTGGAAATACTATTGCAACAATGTACATGAAACGGTCAAAGAGCTGCGTCAGTCCCTTCTTCTTCTTGTGATAGTGATGTAGACCAGTTTGCTGTGATCCCATGAAAGATCAGTTAATAACTGATCCAGATTCTATCATGAAAGAGTTTCAATGTCTTCAGGATCTCTTCCTGTGAATTCCCTTACTCCCTGTAATATCCCCTCTGCTTTTAAATTGGTCATGTCCGGCGTATAGTCTCCTACAATTCCTAGTATTTCCGTTTTTACTGATTCTCTTTCTATAGTGCTTTGATCTTTTCCAGTCAATAAAACGGCTTTTCTTGCTCTAAATAATTCAGCTTCTGTCATTTCTAAAAGTCTTGCAAGAGTTTCTTCATTCATTGATTCTGGACCACTAGCTTCCTTAATTCTCCTATTCAGTGCTGCCTGCACCTCATCAAACATATTATCTGACTCTGCCTGAGTCGGTGGAGTCGTTCTTGCGATCATTGCCAATAGGTCTTCTGAACTTCTACGTTCCAGCACCCTTCTACCTTCGTCCCCGTCCACCATCTTAATTGCTGATTCTTCTCCAACTCCAAGATACGCAATAACATTGTGTCTAACTGAGTTAGTTCCATTATTAACATACGCAGGATGTCTCAGAATATGGTCTTTATCCTTGCACCATAGTCCTCTTAGAATCAAATCCGCCTCGTCTAGATCAGTGAAGCCTATTTCACCCCTTTTAGAGGCTAATTCATCTGCACTTACCCCTTCTCTACCTGCCTCATGTAGGAAAGCCAGTAATTCTATCTGCTTTTTGTTTAGTTTACGACGCTCTTTTACTTCCTGGTCTGTACTATGAAAAAAACTTGTAAGCTCTTTCTTCCCTTCTGCCAGCTCATCCGGATCATTTTGCATTCCTTCAATCATGACTTTGCTATTATTTTTTAAGCGCCTATTCTTGCGTATTTTCCTGAGTTTGTCAAGTCCAGTCCCTGTAGCATTTTTTGCAATATATAGTTTCCGGGCGATCCGGGGAGTAGCTTGTTTGAATTTCGGTGCTACATTTCTGACATTTCCTATCCCAGAGCCTTCGAGGATTTTTTTCTGCTATTAAGTCTAAATGCCTACATTCCGCGCAAAATTTTGGAGTCTTTATGCCTATCTTATTATATAGATCTTTTTCCTGCTCCAAAGTTCTGTAGTTTTTGGAGCATTTCCCACATGACATAAGTTCTTCATTCTTCTCATATTTCTGTGTCTGTTTATCCTTCCACCTGTATCCATTTGTGAGTGCTTCTTCTTTGCTTAATGGGAAATAATCCTGAGCTGTAGTTTCGTTATATGCGTATGAGGAAAGAGAAATGGGGAAAAATTCACCATATTCACCTGTAGACTTCATATGTTCTATGATTTTTCCTTTAATTGTTCGTATTCTTCTTTTGAATATTGCTTGTTTAGAATGCAGTTTTTTGCCCGTGCATGAAACCCATCACATCCGAAACTGTCTGATAGATAGAAGCAGGAATATAGATAGTCCGAGTTTGGAGATGCCACAACGCAGTATGAAAATTTGCTGTTATAGTTTTTTTCGCCACCTGTAGACATCTCGTAGCAGAGTTCGATTTCTTTATCATGTATAGTCAAATCCATTGAATCTTTCACTCCTGCACATTCCACCAGATATTTTGAATCCTCTGTGTCGAAACAATCTGAACACTCGATTGCATTTTTGCAATTGTAGAGATAGTCACCTGTCGAATTTTCACAATTGAGCTGAATTTGCGCCTTTTTTGGAATGCTTTTATTAAATTCCTGAAATTCCCTATCGATCTCGTTCTGATCTTTATTTTTGTATTCGGCGAGAATTTTTTCGTAGTCCTCTTTTGAATATTGTTTGTTCTTGAAGCAATATTGCTGGTTTTTTAATCCGGAGCAAAGGAAACAATTCTGTAAGCTGCTACAGTCTCTCAAGTAGGTTGAAAATGAGCAGTTGCGGCAATTTATTAGATTGCTAGATGAATAACATCCATCGCAGTTCGTGCTGTTCGCAACAAGTTCACATTTGTTTAATACGTTACTGTTTACGCAATCTTTGCATTTTTGACTTTTACGACTGTAATAGCAATTTTCCATCAAGTAGCTTCCTGGACTCATGTATGTATTTTTACTGAATGCGAGAAGACTATTGTATTCACAGTTCTCATTGTTTACCTGCAGGACTCCTGATTTTGGAACTTTCCCAAGCAACTCTTGAAATTGTTCAAAAAACGATCTGCTGAAATCAAATTCCTGAGCATAATCTTTTGGCTCCCATTTGTCTGACCACCAGCACTCGGGGCAATATACCGTCAATGGGCTATCTGCATCGAATGTGGCTATTATTGACCTGTCGCATAGATCGCAGCTTCGCCTGTACAGGCTTCTCTCATTCCGAAAGGCCATTCTCCGCTGCTGTCTACAGTCTGGACAAAGTGTTGGTTCCGGAACGTTTATTTTTTGATAAAATTTTCTGTCCTCTTCAGTTATCTCGAAATCATTTTGGCAGCTGCATTTTTTCATTTGAAGTTGTTATTTCATTGCTTATGTTATAGCGTTCTCCAATCTTTTTGGCTCATCTGTTCCAATTCTGTATATCTTTCCATTTTTCATTCTTATCTCAACTGCATCAAAACCGGAAACGTTGTATATCCACATATATGGCCATACCCATACTCTTATTCCCCATCCATGGTACCAATGATTCTTTACGATTTTTGCTGAAACTATGCTAGTAAGTCTAAATTTTTTCCTGAAGATTCCGTATCCAAACTTTATTCGCAGGTTGCTCCCATCGATCGTTACGGTAAGCGATGCGAAGGATGCTGTAGCGATAAATACTATTATCATTAATACTAAGGCGACTGGCTCCAACCCTTCCTCTACTAGGATAAAGCCAAAAAGTAAGGCCACTGCAATTAGCACTATTATTATTAGTCGTCCTACTTGTGTATGTTCGTAATTCATATTAATTATAAAATCTTTAGAACTCCCTGATCAAAGTAATAGATGTTTTCGTGCTTAAAACCGTACTCTCCTGCTTTCTTTTTTATATGAGGTTCGAATGTGAATAGGTCTACTTCTTTAAATTTTGTTTTATTGCCAGCTTCCATGTAAATACGATCGTCCTTGTCTTTAACGATTGTGTGACCGAGATTATTCTTGAAATCTAAGTTCTCAAATCCCAATTCATTGATAATTTCGTTCATCTTTTCGCATGCTTCTTCAAAGCTCGTTTCTTCATTTATGAAATTTTTGAACTGTCTGTGAAGCTCTTTTTGAACTTCTATTCCCTTCACCATTTCCTCTGAATTTGAATTTTCAGAGCTTATGACTTTGCCATTTTCTACAATGAACGATCTTGCAAGATCGGCCCATCGCCTAGCTATTTCAGGCCCTAAATCTACTGTGACCAAATCGTTTGATTTTACCTTTGTTTCTGTTGCTTTGTAGTCTCTACCTGAAATTGAAATTGTCGTTCTTTTTCCTACATAAACAAGTGCTGCAAGGTCGTAATACCAGAATGATTCTATTCCTTTTTCACGCAGGAATTTTTCTGTAGCTTCCCCTATTTCTTTTTCTGTAACTCCTTCTTCTATAAATGATCTGAGAAACTCCATCGTTTCTTTTGCCAGTTCTTGTACTTCCTTATATTTTTCTAACTCGTCTGAGTTCATATATTAATTCTTGTTTTTAATTTTCCATAAATCGTATATGGCAGCAATTATGAATACTATCTGAAGAATGATGAATATGAGATCACCTATGTACAGACTATATACTTCTAAGCAAGCCCCCCCGACTATATAGAGGATATCTTGGTTTTTTCTTTTTTTGCTAAGTATTCCTGCTGTGATTAGCAATAGTCCAATGGCTCCGATTAGTTTGAAAACTTCCATTATTTATATTTTTTTAAGTTTTATATTTGAAATCATCAGGTAGGCACAAATTGCATATAAAGCTGCAAATACATTTATATCAACCCCGGTGAAATAATCATTTACTATGAGTGTTGTTGCTAGAATTACCACACAGAGCACTGTTGGTATGCCAATGAAATCCTTTTTGCCCTGATGAGCGCGCATAGTGAAATATGAAAGCCGAATTGCTGCAGCAGCCATAAATAAAAACCCCGATATAAATATCCATAGAGTCTCAATCCCCATATTCCATCCTAAAATAACAACAGCTGTAATGGCTGTAAAATCAGAGAAGCTATCCAAATATATTCCCAATTGCCCGGGACCAAGTTTTCTTGCGACCCTACCATCGATTGCATCGAGTACAAATTGTGCTAATAGCAACGCATAAGCCCAGTAAAAACTTCCATTGAAAGCAAAGAAGATTGAGCCCATGGCAGCCCCCATCCCCATGAGGGTTATAAAATCAGCTAATTGTAGTTCCTGTAGTTGCTTATGCTTCATGATTTGGGTGTTAATAGTATGCTTTCTCCGGCAGAGACCTTATCTCCCACTTTAACTGTGGGGGTTAAATTTTTGCTTGGAATTAGAAGGGCCACTTGTGAACCGAATAAAATCTGCCCCAATCTGCCCCCTTTTTCAAGTGAATCACCCGGACTAATAGCACTGACACAGCGCCTTGCGATAAGTCCTGCAATTTGAATTACTTTTGCAGTACCGTATCTTGTTTCCAAAATAAACTCCTGCTTTTCATTTTCAATCGCGTTTTTGACGCTCATAACAGCCAAGAACTTTCCGGGACGCTTAATGATTTCGATCACCTTCCCCTTACAAGGCATTTTTGTAAAATGCACATTAGCAACATTCATAAAGATATTCAGCAAATAGTATTCCTCATTATCAGGCAATGCTGTCTTTATATGTCCAAAAAATCCTTTTTTGATTCCAAGTGAAGCCCCAGTTTTCGTAACTTTTGATAGATTGATGACCTTACCTGATGCGGGAGATACGATGTTGTCTCCTTTTGGTATCCTATTTTTATTATCACGTAGAAAAACAAATTTATAAAAAATAAAAAATAGAATTAGGGATCCGGTAATAAATTTTATGAGGAGAATGAGCATTAAATTGAAATTATCAATAACTTTGAGAAATGGGATCTGCATTTATTTTTTTATACCAAGGGCATTCCCCACAATTCTTGTGTTCCCCCTTTCTTATACGAGGGCAAAAATTTGAAGCGAGTAGCCAACATTCTTTTCCTGAACCTGTTTGATATGCCGGACAATCTTTTTTTACCTTACAATCAAAAAATTCCCAGCAATTTTTTACTTCTTCTTTACTCATAATCATTTTTTTATAAGACCATCCTTTAGCCAAATCACTCTATCTACATACTTTTCATCATCCGGTTCATGCGTAACCATTATGATGGTTTGTCCAATGTCTTTATTAAGCTCTTTGAATAATTTTAAAATAACTTTTGATGATTCGCTATCGAGATTTGCTGTGGGCTCATCTGCAAACAAAATCATGGGATCATTTACCAATGCTCTGGCGATAGCAACTCTTTGCTGTTCTCCACCGGACATTTCCTTTGGTAAGTGATGTAGTCTATCACCAAGCCCTACTTTTTTCAACATTTTGGAAGCCTTTTTTATGTATTCTCCCTTATCAATATTTGAAATCATTAGTGGAAGATAAACTGATTCAAGTGCTGTTAATTCAGGTAACAATGCATATGACTGAAATACGTATCCCAATTTTTTCAAACGGAATTCAGATTTTTCTTTTTCAGAAAATGAAACAATATCGATTCCGTCCATTATAACTTTTCCTGCAGTTGGCGTGTCCAATAGCCCAAGCTGATGTAGCAACGTAGATTTCCCCGAACCACTACGCCCCATAAGAGCTACGAATTCACCCTTTTTTACTCCAAAATTAATATCTTTAAGCGCATGAGTTGGGACCTCCCCTTCGTAGGTTTTCTTTAATTTTTTTACTTCAATAATCATAAAATGTATAAATTTATCCCCAAATTGACTTTAAAATACTTTCCCTTGCTCCACGATATGCCGGAAGGAATCCACCAATCAAAGCTGCAACAATCAGGCTTATATTGCTTATCCTTATGATATCAAATGTCACTTTTAGTGACACCCAACCTACAGGAAAATCCAAAGGATTGGATATGAAATATGGTCGTATGCCAAATAAAATAATTGCTGCCCCAAACATAACTCCGATTATTCCATAGAACAAAGCTTGCAGAACAAAGTACAAAATGATTGTTGATTCTCTCATTCCGATTGCTTTCAAAATCCCAATTTGCTTTCTGTTATTCACCACGCTCACAAATATGATTATAAAAATTGTGACTCCGGCTACGATTGTCCCAATCGCCCCAAGTATGAGGCTTATCATTGTAAAACTGCTACTTGCACTTGAAGTAAAGCCCATTAGGTCGCTCCACTTTTTTATATCTTCATTGTATAGTCCCAGCCCTCTTATCTTGTCTATGTATTCATCTTCGCTACCAAGCTTTTCAATTTTGACTAATACTTCTGATGCCCAATTATGCACGTCCAAAACAGATTCCATTTCTTTTTTTGTCACAAAAACCATTTGATCAACTTGTGTGCTTTTGGTACTAAAAATCCCTTTCACTGTGTATTCCCTTGTTATTCCATTGCTGAAATTTACATCTATTTTATCACCAACTGAAACACCAAGGCTTAAGTGGTCTAAGTCTCCACCATGCCCACCTGCCACTTCTTTTCCTATCATTATCTCGTACCTGTCTGCTTCCTCCAAGAAAGCCCCTTCTATCATTGATTTATGAATATCCGTGACGGTTTTTTCATCTGATGGGGTTATAGATTTTAAAACCCATCTGCCACTTTTCACATCCATTCCATCGCTACGGTTGTCGTATCTTATAATTGGATTGTCTACATAATGTGCAGAGCTTCCCACTATTCCCGGGATTGTGTTTATCAATTCCATTGCCTTTCTGTTTTTTATATACCTTTCATCAATTTCCGGCTCTATCACAATATTGCCGTATTGATTGTTGATTGATTGTGTATTTATAGCCTCTACAATCCCGCCAAATACTGAAGAAATGAATACAAGATTAATGTACACCAGCGTCATAATCAGTATTGTCATTGCCAATGTCCCTTTGTTTCCTCTCTTTATAGAAGTAGCTGCCAGAAAGAAAGATGCTTTTATATTCATTTAGAAAAAATTAACTTTAAATATTAGACTGAATACTTGGGATTAGAATATCTTCAACGTATGAACTGTATAGCCCCGGATAAGCATGTATCAGAAAATGCTTTTCTTCAGGGGTCTGGCTTTTCCCAAGCTCATCAATACCACCCGGCACTAGAGCGTATACATCAGCGATTTGACCAAGACCAAAATCGAGATCACGTAAAACACCAACATAATAATTTGTTGCTTCTGTTGCTAATTTATCACCCCATTGTGACTCTGGACCTTGATGCAGTTGTGCAACAACTGACCATTCTTCCTCTGCAGCCCAAGTATCTTTTAGAATTTTGATTTCGTATGTTGCTCCAAATTCTGCCGCAGGACTTTCGAAATTTGGTCTAATGTAAATGCTGTTGTCTTGTCTGCTTACTTCCCATTCTTCGCGAGCTAAGTCTTGGTCGAAATCTTCTTGCATATCTGTTCCAAGAAAGGTCTTGGGATAAGTAAAAGTCACGTCATTATCGCTGTACGTAAGCCATTCTACACCTGTAGACAGGGAAATGTCTGATATCTCCGTTTCTGTAACTTCCTCGTCTGTTGGTGCAATAACTTCTTGCTCTACTTTGCTAGTTTGCCCCCAATAAAGAGCTCCAGCTAAGATTACAACAATGACTATGAGAATAATGATCCAAGTGTTTTTTTGTTCTGCCATAACTTGTATTGTTAAGAATTTATTGAATTATAGACTAAAGAAAAGAAAAAATCAGCCTATTTTCGTCTAAGCTCCGAGGCAAAGATAGTTTTACCTGTATTAACAATTAGAATTTTTTTATCTTTAGGGATTTTGTTTTTCATCTGAAGAAAAAGTGCTAATCCAGAAATCCCTGAAGGCTCACATCTGATTCCTTGTGATTCAGCAAGTTTTTTGGCTTTATCCAAAAATTGTTCTTTGATCAATACAACCTGGGATTCTTTACCGCAAAAACCTGCATGGCGATATAGCCTTATCCATTGTTCGTCAAAATGAACAAATGGTAAATGTGGAGAATACAACTTATCTGCTTTGGATTTAGGATTATTTGTTGTGGCACCTAAAAAATTACATCTTCTCAAGACTTCCACCTTTCCTTTAAATCTTGGATCGTGATTTTGTGTGGAAACTTCTTTTTTATTTATATTTAAAACGTTTTCAAATAAGTTTCCAGTCCCGAAAGGAATAAAACAATAATCTGGTGATGAATTAATTATTTCATAACTCAACCAATCATAAAACCTAGTAGTTGGGTCTAATGCTTCGCTCGATGTTATATCAAAGCCATCTGAATTGTGAGTTAAAGTAAGAATTTCTTTCCAATTAAATGGTTTTTTACTCAAATCAGTTTCATAAATCTCACAAGCTATTTTTTTCATGGCCTTGAGGACAGCAGGATCAATTTTTAGATCTACTAATACTTTTAGATTTGGTAAATTGTATTTCTTAAGTTGAGTTTGAATGGCAATAGATGCCGAGCCGGATGAAATAATTGACATAGCCGGAAGTTCTCCTTTAATCTGTCCTCTTTTTTTAGCCAGCAGAAAATCTCTGTAAGTGACTATAATTTCCCACGCCATTCTATCTTTATGAGTTCCTGTTGGATTATGGCTTTCGTCTTTTAACCAAACATCTGTAAATCCAGGAACTTTAATCTTGTATGTTGGAGTAGCTGGGAATTTAGGATTATTTGCTGGAAATTCAGGTTTATCAGGATTATTCTCCGAAGCCACAACAATTGACTTTAAAATTTGTTCTTCTTTTCTGGATAAAGCCATATTATATATTTAAAAATAAAACCCCATATAATTGTTTTCTTTTAGGGCACTGGATATGTGCTGTCTGGCGTATAATTAAAAATTTTCATGTTTTTTAAAATCTTCTTTCCCCTTAATTAGTAGGATTAAAATTGCTATTGATAAAAGTGGGCCAGTTAAATATGGTCTTTCCCCTTGCATGAAGATATATATGTAAGATCCTAGAGAAAATATTGTTAAGATTAATCCCAAGCTATAAGCCCAGTATTGAAGTTTAAATAAATATCGCCCCACTAAAACATTAGCTAAGGCATATACTAAAGGTACTATATTTATTGCTTGGCTGATTATTTCGAAAAAGTTTTTATTTTCATAACTGTCTAAATCTCTTAGCAGAAAAATAAATATTATAATTAAGTTGTATAATCCTGTTATCAGGAATAATGAAGCGACAATTTTAACTGCTAAGGGTAGTTGTTTATTCATGAATTTTATATTTAATGTCACATAATGCCCGCGCGTGTGCTGTTTAGCGCAGTTCTAATTTTACAGTCATAACTCTATCCAATATCTTAGCTTTGCTTCTCCCTCACTTGACACTTTATCCTGAAACTCTCCTTTGTTTTTTTCAATAATTTTTTTCGATGCAATGTTTGACTCATCACATGTCACAAGAACTTTCTCAAGTCCGAGCTCTTTTGCTTTTACGAGAGCCAACTCTAAGATTTTTGTGCCATAGCCCTTTTCCCGAGCAGGAGGGCGAATGTAATAACCAATATTTCCACCAACTTTTGCTAAATAATCGTTGAGTTCATGGCGAATATTTGTATGTCCAACAAATTCACCTTTATCAATCAACCAATATGTAGTTGCTGGCACCCAGCCTTCAAGTAGATTTTTTCCTATTTCGTTATTCCGAGTTATTTTAATATATTCGTCTAGATCTGTTGGCTCTTTTTCCCAATTCCAAAACCCCTTCCGTCCTTCTGCCTGGAATTCTGCGAGGGCATCTTTCCAACTTTTCTCGTATTCCTTATTTGGTTTTATAAGTTGCATTGTAAAAATTATAGGCAAAATTACAATTTCACACAATGTCCGTGCGTTGATTTCGTTTGGCTCTTTCTTGTCAAATAGTTTCAAAGGCTTACCTTGTACGACCCCCCAAATGTACCATACACGATATTATGCAGTTTTTTTGTTTTCATTTTTATGTTCATTTATTCCATCTACCGCAGCATGAAATTTACTAACAAATCCATCATCCACTCCGTACTCACTAAATTTCTTAACGGCCCAATCAAATATAGTTATCCCAAATCCTGTCTCCTTGTGTACAATTATTGAATGGAAGTAAGGGTAAGAATAAAGCCAGCCAAACCCATCAAGCTCATTAAATAAGTGTCCAAGTGTAGATCCAAATTCACATACTGAAACAAAATATAGATTTGAGAAGTCCTCAGGGGCACTTAATTTAATAATCTCTGCAATCTTTTTTCTATCATAAAACTTATCAACTGCACCTAATACATTTAAACCAAGTTTATCCGATGTAATAATTTTCTGATAATCCTGTAAAGCAGCATTAGTCATTTTGTTGATTTGCTTTTTAGTGTCAATCAAAAGTTCATCAGATAGATATTGTATATTATCAAGGTCAAGAGGCTTTCCTTCGAATCCTGATATAACATACATATCTGGCCGAGTCGTTTTAGGTCTATCTTCATTTGGATACCAAGGACTTAAATATTTCACGAATAAGTCATCACAGTGTGGTATTCTCTTTTTAAATAATCCAAGCATAATTAGTTATTTATCTTGTTTTTTAAGAATGAGACCTAACGTCCGCGCGTGTACAAAGTTCGATTACTATATTATCATCACGATCGAATTTTGGCGAGCTCTTTCTGCATTCAGAGCCGCATAGTGCTGGCTATATATTGTTATTTCTTAACGATTTTCTTGATAGTATTTTTCGACTTTATTAATCATTTTTTGTTTTGCTTCTTCTTCAAGAAAACTCGATACAAATGAATTTTTTGCTAATTGAGTAATTTCTTCTTTAGATAGGTCTAATGCTTTTGAAATTGCCAAGTAGTTCTCATTTACATAGCCGCCAAAATAAGCTGGATCATCAGAATTGATTGATGCCAATAGCCCTTTTTCTAACATCTTACGGAGTGGATGATCTTTTAGGTCGTTTATCACTTTTAATTTGAGATTGGATAGCGGGCAAACCGTTAAAGGTATTTTGCGATCTGCTAAAATCTGTACTAGTTCCTCATCATCAAGTGAGTGATTTCCGTGGTCTACTCTTGATACTTTTAATAAATTGAGTGCTTCCCAGATATACTCAGCAGGTCCCTCTTCGCCTGCATGGGCAACGGTTAAAAACCCTTCTTGCCTTGCTTGATCAAAAACTCTTTGGAATTTTGATGGAGGATGTCCAAGCTCAGAGGAGTCTAAACCAACCGCTGCAATTATTTTTTTGTGATTTATAGCTTCTTCAAGAGTTTTCATTGCTGAGTCTTCATCAAGATGTCGTAGGAAGCACATTATTAGCTTTGTAGTCATTCCCAGTTTATTTTTGCCATCCTCTAACGCTCTATTTATTCCTTTAAGCACGGTTTGGAATTCAATTCCTCTATCTGTGTGTGTTTGTGGATCAAAAAAGATTTCTAGATGAAGCACGTTCTGTGCGTATACCCTTTCTAGGCAAGCCCATGTCATGTCATAAAAATCTTGCTCTTCAATAAGAACACCTGCCCCTTCATAATAAATATCAAGAAAATCCTGTAGATTGCCAAAGTCGTAAGCTTTTTTGAGTTCTCCTACCGATTTATATTTAATTTCTTTTTTGTTGCGTTTAGCAATTTCAAGCATTAATTCTGGCTCTAAACTTCCTTCAATGTGTAGATGTAATTCTGCCTTTGGAATGCCTGTTATGAAGTCCTCGACTGTTGTCATTGGATAGGTATGTTAATAAATAATCTCCGCTAACGTCCGCGCGTATCTGATGTTCAGCGATGATACAATCTTATCATCATCGCTGAATATGCGCGAGTGGAACGAGCCAGATATGCACTGTTAGCTGAAGTTTGAGCAAATTTACTTCAACTCAATTGAGTCAAAAATTGCCTTTAGCTCCTCCTCTGTTTCTTGGTCACCTGTGTCATAGTAAAACCATACGTCGAACCAAGTTGTATCGTTTTCAACTACTTTTATTTGTTCCGGAACTGGACCTTCGTCTGGTCCGAAACCAATTGCATTTACTCTTTCACCTGATGGGCTTTTGAGCTGGAATATAGATAGTTTTCCATCTGCAGCTCGAACTTCTATTCCATTAGGCTCGATGTCCTCCATTACCTGATAGTTTTCTGGGTATTCAAAAGAATAATTCTCATCTGAATATGTTTGGATTTTATAAACCACATCACCGTGTTTTAATCTCACTGCTCCTCCCTCTTTAAGCTCTTCTATCAATTTGCTTTCAGCAACTATTCTTTCAAGGTCGTCCGTGAATGGACCGAAATAGGTGTATCCGGCTCCACCTGCTTGTTCTAGATAGAACTCTTGATCTCCTGAATGTAATGATTCTTTTGATAGAATCAAAAGGTCACCACCACATGGACCATCAGGATTTTCTGGACATGCTATTTTAGTTTTAGCTATTTCCTTGAACCCTAATTCTTCGGGGGTTTTCATTAAAAAGCTGTTGTCCTCTCCAAGTGTTTCAGAGTCAAATCTTGTTTCGTAGTATTCGACGAATGATTTTTGCGAAACTTCTGTAGTTTCCACTTCTGTAGTTTCCACTTCTGTAGTTTCCACTTCTGTAGTTTCCACTTCTGTAGTTTCCACTTCTGTAACTTCTACTTCTGGTGTCTCTGTCACCTCTGTCTCTACAGATGTACATCCAGTTGCGATGATTACCGTCATCATAAGTGACAGTGCGAATGCAGTTGTTTTTGTCATGTTGTTTAATTAGTGAATTATGAATAGCTTTGACTGTATGCCAGATATATTGCGAAGTCAACTGGATTACCCCAGCTAGCTCTAGCATATAGCCATCCGTATGTTGACACATGTCGCATATTGACGTATTGTGCACTTCTATTCTAATCAAACACAGCATGAGGGAGACAGCCAAGGCTATAATTCGATATCCATTTCAAACTGATAGAAGGATTCTCAACAGTGTCGTTACTGTACTTGATAAGGTTGCCGTCAGAAGAGGGCAGGACGATGTTTATGGCCTACCTGGAGGGACAATAGAAAGGGGGGAGACTCCTGAAAAGGCTCTAGTCAGAGAAGTTGCTGAGGAACTAGGATTGCGCATTAGGAAAGCTTCAAAAGTGGGTCGTGTTGGTAGGCACCATTTATTTCTTGTAGAAAAGGTAGATGGAATTGTAGATCAAAACAGCATGCAATTGAGTGAAATTCTTGGAGTAGGTTTTTTGAATTCAGGACGAGCTAGAAGGATCCCTGTTGAAAGATTACAGGCCCATGTAAAATATGTTGTAAACAAGCTCTTATCTAAAAAACGAGGACTGCAGACCGATTGGCCGTGGGGTGTTAACCCTGACTTTAAAATCAGGGGCTATTTCTTTACCGGAAATAGAAATAGGGATTTCTATGATTGGGAACAACAATTGCGTGTCATCGGAGCTAAGCGTGGATTTAACGCAAATGGTTGGTAGATATGTTGAATGGAAAAGCTACTTTGTGATTTAATTTGTACATTTTTCAATCGGCTCTCTAGCATCATCAAACACACAAATATATGAGCCTGAACACTCTGAAAGATAGCTATACATGCCATTTTTACATATTCTTTTTGTTTGATACAAAAAGATTATAGTAGCAATTATTACTAAGAATAAGACTAAAACGAGTAAAAATATTTTAATAAACTTCTTCATATACTTTGGTTAATGTTTATTTCGTATAACGTCCGCGCGTGCGCGATGTTGAACAGTGATAAAATACGCTGAAAGCGTATCACTGGTCAATATGGGCGAGGGCTTTGGCTGTGCGTAGCCAGCCTTAAAAAGCCTGAGCCGTGCACGCGCTGTTATGTGGCGTTGAATTTATAAGTTATTAATGTTTTGCCATCCTATTATGAGTCCAATACTCATTAGAATAACAAAAAATAAAATAATACTAAGAAATCTTTTTCTGTTGGATGAATAATTCCCTAACAGGGCTCCTATAATGCCCCATGCCAATGGCAAGGAGTGTATTATCCAGCCGGGAATGATAAATATTAATAATAATCCGGCTAAGAATTCCGATCTATCATCTAATTTTATAACAAAATTTTCATTTACGGCTGATAACCATAAATGGTCGATTAAAAATCCAAATGCCAGCCCCATTAAAACTCCAAGTAGTATTCTGATTATTTTATTTTTTGATATTTGCATTTTTAATTTAATGTCACATAACGTCCGAGACTATGAGTAGTCGGACATGTGCATAATATGCTGAAGGCATACACATGTCCAATTTGTGTGATCGACGAACGAAGAGAGGAGTGAACCTCATAGGCTCTGTTAGCGGATGTATTTTGGCGCACTCTCTTTATTTAAAGGGATATCTGTGATATAATTTTAAGATGTAATTAATAGTGTATATATGTCTATACAACGACCACGTGAAGATCAACAGCATACAGTTTCAGTAGAGCAAGAGGGTGATGATTATTTATATACATTTCATCCACGACCTAGTTATCGGTTGACTCTCAAGCTAACTGAAGGTTTGCGTGCTATTTTGCCTGAGGGGCTAGTAAATAAAAGACTTGGATTTGCAGAACTCGAAATTGATCCGTCACAGCGAAAAGAAGGTGAGAAACCTACAGATATTGCGCTTCAGATAGACGTTAAGACTCCAAGGCATCTTGTTGATAAAATATTTGCTTATTTGAATGAGCAGGGTTTTGCAACGATACATCTAACATCTGAAACCTATCCTGACATACCTGAATCAGCTGTGTCGGATGCGCGCAGTAAGATTCATGAGCGTTTGGGAGGAGTGGATGAAATGTAATTCTACCTTTGCGCCAAAATATTTCCGCTAACGTTCCAGTATATGCGATGTTTGTCAGTGGTATAATTGCACGAAGTGCTTACCACTGGCAAACATGGGTGGAGGCTTGCGGAGGTACGGAGAAAGCCGTAACCGCATACGTAGTGTTATATGATGTACATGTTTTCCTTTAATTCCTGAAAGGAGTTACTCTTAAAAATAATACAATTTTGTTTTTCTGTTTGGGACGAAGGGGAGAGGGGAATTAAAGAGGTGAATGCCCGAGCCCCAAACACCTCTAATCAAAATGACGCTTGCTTAAGTTCTGTGCCGAGCTTGTACTCAACTTCATTGTCCGAAAGCCACCTTATAAATTCAGCATCTGTGCTTCTATAATCTGCGTATTCAGGATTGTTTAAACTAGCTTTTTCTGTAAGCGTTTCTGACTCTTTTATGAAAAGACCACACATTGCTTCCCAACAATTACCTTGATATACGAAATATTTACCGTTTGGAGAAAAGCTAATAAATTCGTTTCCTAGATAATAACTAGTAAGCAAATGCACTTTATTGCTGGAAAGCAGGAAAATGCCAGCAACTTTGTCGGGTGACAGCGTATCGCTTTCTATAGTAAAACCAATTTTCATTTCGTCAGGAGAAACAGTAATTGAAGCAAATCTAGTTAGTTTTTTAAAGGATACCTTGTTTTCACAGAATGATTTCCTATCTGCTGTCGTGGTTATGTTATATTCGTCACATAATTGACTCTCGGTTTTGAACCAATTAAAAATTGTGTCGTTATCAATAGATATCAAAACGTTACTATCAACGACGATACTTTTCTTGTCTGCTGATAGAGATGGTGTCCCTAACACAGAATTATTAGATGGTTGTGTATTTTGCAGAGTATTAGATGTTGGAGTAGTTGTTGGTACAGTTTCCTGTTTTTGGAAAAAAACAAAATATCCAGTAATACCAGCGATTATGACTAGAGCCAGAATAATGACTAAAGTATTTGAGAATCCTTTTTGCTTCATAGTTTTGTGATTAATGA
>JAUUZY010000024.1 GCA_030592015.1 Candidatus Peregrinibacteria bacterium
CTCTTGAATTTGCCACTAATGATCAAATACAGGATTATGTGAGTTTATCTAGAGAAATTATTTGTTTACTGAAGCAAGAATTGGAAATTGCAAAAGAAGAGGTTCAATGGTATCAAGAAAATGATTTAACTAATGTAAAATTTGCACTTTCCTTGGCAAGTGTTCAGGCAAAAGAGTTTGGACTTTCTGCGCAGAAATCTCATCTTGAAGATGTTTTGAATGGGAGTCCTCAAACTAATGACACAGCTCTTCTATTTGTAAGGAATGAAGTTGCTTTTGAAATTTATCGTAACCTAGCTAATGTTTTAAGTTCTTGTGATCCTGTTGATAGTAAAGAGGGGCCAAGTTTATATGAAGTGGCTTTGAGAAAAATCGCATCTGGTATGGGTCCAAAATATGAACAAGTATTTGATGCTGATATTGCTAGCTTGAAAGAAAGAGCAGATGAAATTTGCTCGGGTGGAGTAGAAATTCCCCCAGTTCTTGTTGAGGGTGAGGAATTTTTTGTGATAGAGGCAGCTGGACAGGGTACTTTTGATTCGCACTTTGGTCCTTTTTTTGATGCAATGGTTCGAGCGATTGATTTGGGAGAGGATGTGGTAATTGTAGACTTCCCATATATTATTGCTGAAGGAATTTGTTCACTTATAGCATATGCTGGTGGAAGAAAAGAGAAATCTCTCCTGTTAATGGAGGAGGAGTTTGATAAATTTATATATGAGTTAACGGTTTTTCTTTCAAGCAAGACTGGGAAGAACATTCAGATCATTTACAAAAGGGAGGCTAATTCCTCAGTTGAGACTTCTTCAGATTTTAAGCCAGGATTTCTTTTAAATATAGTAGTTGTATAGGTGAAGGAGGTTGTTATTTTCCTATGCTATACTTAGGTAGCAACTAGTCGTGGAGTCTGGAGTAGATTATTGAAGGAGCAGTGGAGGATTGCCGGCTTGACAACGTTGTTGTTCTTGTTATAGTTTCGTCTTGTTGTAAACTACATAAGATGGAGAAAAATATTGAAATAGAACGCCCATTTGCAAATCATGCTGAACATTTAGTTGTTTCGCTTTTGAGGTCTAAATTTAAGCAAGGGGCCGAGGGAAGCTCCGAAGGGCTAAGGGATTTGGATGAAGCATTAGCGGGTGCTCACAATGTTGTAGCTAGTTTTAAGAGTAGAGTAATTGAAGATAAACTTAGAGATATTCTAGGTGATCTATGGGAGCAGGTATATAGGAGGGCATGCAATGTAGATCCCGAATATTGGGAAAAAATAAAATCTTTGAATGGGAAAGATTGTGATCTAATTGAGAAAGTCCGTGATACTCGTTCTAAAATGGTCTTTAATACAATGTTTGGCTCAGAAGAGGAAGTCGAGCAATCAGAAGATTTTGAAGATTGGGAGCGTCAATTGTTTTATAGGGAGCCAGTCTTGTTTGTGAGCTCTAGGGCTGCAGAACTGAAAGATCTTGATCCGTCAGCGTTTGAACGTTTGAATGAGCTTTTAGATGAAGTTAGGATTTACAAGGTTGAAGTTAAACAGATTTATGATCTTTGTTTTGGATCAAATAGTGATATCTCTGTCTCTGCGAGAGAGTCACTTTGGGATGCTTTTACGTTTATGCTTAAAACAAAGCCTTCTGGTGATCAAGATATACTTTCTATTTGGGAAGCAACTACGGAGTATTTCAATATATAGAGGTAAGATTCTTATGTTGTATTAAACGTAGCAACTAGTCGTGGAGTCTGGAATTATATATACATTATTGACATTTTACGCTTTAAGTGCAATAGTTTGTTCTGTTATTAATTAATTTTCTGAATATGTATAAATATTTACTTTTGTTAGCAATTTTGCTTTTTACTGTTGCTTGTACGCCTACGAGTAATGAAGAGGTTGATCAGGTTGAAGTTACTGAAGTTATTGAGGAAACTGATGTGGTTGAGGATGTTAATGACGAAGTTGTTGGCGGTGGTCCTATTGAAGAGTTGGAAGTAGAAGCGAAGGAAGGTTTTAGTCCTTATCAAAATATTGCTTATAACTATTCTTTTCTTTATCCAGACTACTATTATCTTAGTGCTAAGTATCAAAATCCAGATGCTTCAAATATGTTTTTTGAAGAAATAGTTACTTTGTATCATAAGGATTTTGATGGAGTAGTGCAGGGAACACCAACTCTTACTGTTTCAGTTTTTGGAAATTCTGAGGGTAAATCTTTGGAAGAATGGTCAATGGATGCTGTGAATTATACAAATTATGATTCAGCAATAGGCTCTGAAACTGTAAGTACTCAAGGTGGCTACGAAGCTTTAAAGTATAGTATTGAAGGTTTGGGAACTTTTAACTGTTTTATCATTTCGAATGGCGAATTTATATATCAGTTTGTAGCTCACTATGAGCAAGAAGGACAGACTGTTGAAAATGATTTACCTGAGTTAATTGATTCAGTACGGTTTTATTAGGTCTGTGATATAGTTACTAAGGAGTTAATAACCATGTATTTATGTACAAATATTCTATTATTGTCCTAGCTTTTTTGGTGATGAGTGCAGCTTGTACTCAAGTGGACACGGATGAAGTCACAAATGTTGATGAAGCTGAAATTGTTGAAGAATCTCAGGGTATAGAGATAGTGGATGAGGAAATTGATGTTGCTGCTGATATTGAGGACTATAGTCATTTGATGAGCTCTTATGACGATGGGCCTGTTCTCGAAATTATTAAGAAAAGTGTCGATGGAGATGTACATTTATTTTTGAGCAAAGATGGTGAAGAAAAGTTTATTAGGGAAGTAAATGAGACTTTTGATAGAGAGCCTGAAGCAGAAAGGTTGATTGAGGCTTATATCACCTTTGATAATAAATATTTGATATATGAGGTTATGGGATATGAATGGATGATGGTTTTTATTTATGATATTGCTGCTGAGGAGGAGGTATATAGTAATTGGGGTGGTAATTATGGATTTACTTACGATGGGCGATACTTTTATCAATGTAAGGGAGTTGGTCATCTTGAGGGGTATATGAAAGTTTATACCCTTCCTTCTTTTTCTTTATATAAAGATTTAAATTATGGGCAAGTTGCTTCTTGTTTTGAATATAATTCTGTTGATAATTCATTTGTTTATGAAATTTCATATGACAGCTATGAGACTGGCGTAACAAAAACCTATTATTTTGATACTGGTGTGGTGGAATGATGCTTGAAAATATTATATCTAACAAGGGGCTACTATGAAAAGAATTAAAGAAATCATCTCTATTTTGTTTTTGCTACTAATTTTATCATCATGTGCTCAAAATTCAGAATTTTCGTCAGAAGAGTGGAAATCAAAAAATGATAGATATGAAATGTCTGAAGATTTAGTAGAAAGATTTTTAAGTGAAAAACCGAGTTGGGATGAAGTTGTAGAGTTGTTGGGGTATGATGGACTTGGTGATCCTGAGGGCAAAACTTTAATGATATTTTGGCTTAGAAGTAATGACTTAATATTTGGATTAGATTCTGATTGGCTTGAAATAAAGTTTGAAAATGGTCATGTTAAAGAGTCTGTGATATATAATGTGGATTAGTAAATGTAGCAAACATGGGGAGAAAGAGGCTACATTTGTATGTCAACATATCGCAAATTCGCTTCTTACAAACGTTTCAGTTGGTTTTTATTGGTCCAAGGATAGTGATTCAGAATTTCCAGATGCATGGTGCAAGGATTGTGAAGATAGGTGCTCAAAAACAGGTGATGAATGGAAGGTGGAGGCTCTAGAAGAGTTGAATGTAAAGCTTTTATGTTCTGGTTGTTATTTAGTGGCGAGGAAAATGGAGTTGGGTTATTAGAAGATTTTTGATAAGTTTATAGTTGATAATTGTTGAATGTGGAGTTGTGTTTATGCTATTTTTAGCCCTTGCTATTTAATGTGAATGTTATGAAAAAATGTATTCTTTTGTTAATTGTTTTACTTTTCCTTGTTGGGTGTGCAAATGGCAATGAAGGTGAAATTATTGAGGAAGTGGACCAATCTATAATTAATGATATGACATTTAAATATCCAGATGCAGTAGATTCAAGCAAAGTTGGCACTTATCCTACTTTAGTTAAATCGGGAGCTGGTTATTTTTATGATGAAGTCTTGGAATATAGGGTATGGGTACATCCTGAGTTAGGAGGCGAGGATAAGTATGATGGTGATGATTATTTTTATTCTTTTCCCACATATGAAGAGGCGCTAAATTTTACTCAAAACAATAAAGGAACTGAATGGCCACTTGTTTTAGTATTACAGAATGAACACATTAACGAACCAAGTCCTGGAGTCTTTGAACATATTACAGAAGATCGTATTGCGGAATGGAAGCCAGCTTGGCTAGAAGGGTATAAAAGAGAAGCGGATAGTATTTCTAAATTCCTTGAAGAACATTATGAAAACTAGTATTTTTTGGAATATTTTATTAGGAGATAAATACATTGATTTTGCTGAAGATTTCAAAAATATTGTGAAGGAGGATATTGCTCCATACTTGAAGGAGTTAGGTTTTAAAAAACAAAGGAATAACTTCTTGAGGCCTATAAATGATTTTGTACAGGTTTTTAATGTTCAGCAGAGTTCATATAACTTTCCGCACGATAAAAGTTTTACCTTTAACTTGGGTTTCTATAATGAGGAAATTTTTATTGAGACTCAAGAAAGGGAAGTGCCTGATTTTCCAAAAACCTATAATGGAATGTTTTCTATTAGAATAAGTACTTTGATGAATTCAGAGAAAGATAAATGGTTTAAGTTGAATAGAGCTACAAATATTAGAAAGTTAAAGAAAGAAATAAGGAATGTAATGAAAGACTATATTATTCCTTTTTTTACTGATTATACAAGGTTAGAGGATTTTTATAAGCTTATAGAAACAGATGAATCGATTAGAATTCGAACTCATGGAAAAGCACGTATTATTCTTCATTTCAAGTTTGGGAAAAGAGAGCAAGGAGAAAAAGAATTGAAAGATTGGTATGATAGTGCAAAGAAATATTCGGTTAGCAAAGGAAAAATAACTTATCCTGATGGAAGGCAGGAGGAAGTTTCTTCAGAGCCTTATGTAAATAAAGACAATGTAAAACTTCTTGGAAAAATGGCAAAAAATTACAATGTTAGTTTAATTAATAATGATAATAATATGCAATTAGATTTATCAAAAATACAAACAAGGCGACAGTTTATGGATTGGTTTCGTGAAAATTTTAATTTTCCGGATTATTTTGGGTCAAACTGGGATGCTGTTGATGAGTGTTTGTATGATTTTTGTACTGCCGACATTACTATTAATATTCTCAATAAGGATAAAATGAGTGAAGAGATTGCTAAGCAATATCCTATATTTGAATCTGTGATTGAGGATTTTAATAAGCTTGGGAAAATTAAAATTACTCTTCAAGAGTAGTTAGAGTTTGTTAACTTGTGTTTATGCCCTCAGTTGCAATAATCATTGTCGTTCTTTCTGGTCTTTTTCATGCACTACGCGATTTTTTGACAAAGAGAGCTGATAATAAGACTGTGTTTATGTGGTGGTATATGTTGCTGGGGACTTTTATTCCTATTCCTTTGTATTTTTACTTTCTGAAGGATGAGGTTATTGGTCTTGCTGTGATAGTCATAGCCTTGGTTTCGGGAATGATTCATGTTTTGTATAGAGTATTTTTGTCCAAATCTCTTGAGTATGGAGATTTTTCACATGTTTATCCAATTGCGAGATCTGCTCCTGCACTTGTACTAGTTTTTTCTATCGTCTTCTTGAAGGAATCGACTTCATTAATAGGAACGTTGGGGATTTTGCTTGTAACTTTTGGTGTTTATACAATTAATTTGAAAAAAATATCCTTAAGAACTTTGATAGAACCTTTGAAGGATATTTTGACCTGTAAGGCCTCTCAATATGCTTTTCTTACTTTATTGTCCGTCGCTATATATTCCATTGTTGATAAGTTGGGGGTTGATTTGATTCACCCTATTGGTTTTTTCTTTTTGATGGAATTTTTTACTATTATTTTGTTTACAGGTTTTTTGTTGTTAAAAGGGAGTTTGAAGAAACCTCTTACTGAATTTAAGAAGCATTCGTTAGCAATTCCATTGAGTGCAATTTTTATGGTTGCTAGCTATGTGATGGTGTTGATGGCCTATCGGTTAACTAATGTGAGTTACGTAGTTGGTTTGAGGCAGATAAGTGTGGTGTTTGCTGTATTGCTTGGATTTTGGTTCTTTAAGGAGAAGTATAAATTTATTCGCTTCTTTTCTGCTTCTGTAATATTTGTTGGTGCATTCTTGATTTCAATTGCTTAGGAGAAGTTTTGTAGTTGTTCTATACTAAACGTAGCAACTAGTCGTGGAGTCTGGAGTAGATTTTTGGAGGCTCAGTGGGGGATTGGTCTAAAATAAGCCATGAATCGCTACCCTGATCCACCATTGAACAATTTGTAAGTGTAAATATGTTGGACGAGAGTAAAAAATTATTTAAGAAAGCTTTTATATATAGCTTTGTAGTGCAGATTTTTGTTTCTTTTATAACTTATCTTGCATTTAATTCTGTTTTTTTTGAGAGATTAGGGATCTTATCGTGGGGGAGAAGTTTGGCTATTGCCTTGAATCCCTTGTTGTTTTCTTTGAATCTTTCTGGGGTTGCACCTTTAGGTACTGCTTCATATTTGGATGAAGTTACTTTTTTCTATTGGGGACCTGCTATTTTCCTTCAGTATTTTCCAGTTATTCTATTTTTAATTTTTTCTAAGAGGTCTAAGCGTTATGGTTCAAAGTCCTTCTATTATTTTGTAATATTTTCTTTTGTTTTCTGGGTTATTGCAATCTTATCGATGAATTTGATTGGCTTGGGTGTGTAGTTTTCTAAAGGGCTTTATTATATGTTTGTCTGTTTTACTGATTCTTGATACAGTGGGCTCTGTTCATAATTTAACGCTCATAATATGTCAGAATCAGATAATATGCTTTCATTTAAAATTCAGAATAATTCAGATGAAGATGAAATGGCGGAAATAGTAATTCCAAGTGAGGCTATAGTTGGTGATAGTAGATATGCAGGTGTGCCTGAAGATAGAAAGATTAAAATTGTTAACTCTGATGCTCTTTTCTCCGATGATGAAGCTTTGGAGGAATTGTCTGGTGCTCTTCAGCTTCCTGATGGACTTGTTTCCAGCATGGATAAGAAATGTTTATTAAGAAATATCGAAGCTGCTAGAGATGTTATTAATGAGAGTACTGCTCGGATTATGCAAGTGGTGGCAATTACAGAAAATGTGAAAACTGGTTTGATTTCAGTTATTGTTGAGCCAGCGGATGGTGATTCTTTGAATGGACAAGGGAGAAGTTTTATCGATGCGGATAAAAATGGTGAATTGCCTGACTATTCACTTATAGCTGGTTTTGATGGTAGTCGGTCTTGCTATGGTGAAATGTTTGAATTTCACTTTGAGGAGCTATGGGAATGTCGAGAAGGTAGTATTTTGGATGATCTTTATATCTGTGCTCTTCCAGATGATAATGAAGATGGATCTGAGGTTTTACTTGAAAGTTATGAGAATGGGAAGAAATATTGGGATTCTTTGGGAATTCCGTCTGACGGTAGTGGATGGGAGGAATTTATTTTGCCAAATGGGGGATGTATAATCCCTTTTGTGCCTACGGATGTGATTGGGGTTTATGAGGCTCGTGTTCCGGGTGATAGGGTGATAAAGTTTGATTTTAGAGGGGCGAAGCCACATGTGTATTGGGCTTAGTAGCAAAGTGTCCTATCCTTTTCTTCTATAGTGTCTGAATCTTGAATTTTTTTTGGGTTTTGGTTTGATTGATCGTGGGGGAGTGCTGCTTAGTGGAAATGGATGTCCTTCTATTACAGGAATTGGTTTTTTAATCAATTTTTCTAAGTCCTTTAAGTACGCTTTTTCTTCCCAGTCACAAAATGAAAGTGCTATTCCGCTTGCACCGGCTCTTCCGGTTCTTCCTATTCGGTGGACGTAGGTTTCTGGTATGTTTGGAATTTCGTAGTTAATCACATGTGATAGTTCGTCTATATCTATTCCTCTTGATGCGATGTCTGTGGCAACGAGAACCTTTGTTCGTTTTGACTTAAAGTTTTGTAAGGCTCTTTGTCTCGCATTTTGCGCTTTATTTCCATGAATTGCTTCTGCGTTAATTCCAGCTTGGTTTATGAATTTTGTAACCTTATTTGCTCCATGTTTTGTTCTGGTAAATATAAGTGCAGATTCAATGTCTTTGTTTTGCAAAACATGTAGTAAAAGATTTTTCTTATTCTTTTTGTCTACGTGGTAGAGAGCCTGTTCAACATTTTCTGCAGTGGACGAAACAGGTGCAACTGCAACCTTTACGGGGTTTACCAAGAGTTTGTTTGTGAGGTCCACGATAGTTGGAGGCATAGTTGCTGAGAAAAATAGCGATTGTTTCTTAGCTGGCAGCCTAGCAATGATCTTTTTTATGTCATTTATGAATCCCATGTCCAACATTCGATCTGCCTCATCCAAGGTGAATATCTTTATATGTCCTAAATCAACGTACCTTTGATTGATGAGGTCTAATAGTCTTCCTGGTGTAGCTACCAAAATATCAATTCCTCTTTGTAGTTTTTTAGTTTGAGCATATTGTTTTACTCCTCCAAAAATAACAGTGTGCTCTACTTTTAGATATTTTCCATATCCTTCAATACTTTCTCCAATCTGTATGGCTAGTTCTCTTGTTGGAGTCACAATTAGCGATTTGATTTTTTTTCTTCCTTGTTCAAATTTCTGTTCTTCGTGAAGAAGTTGAAGTGTAGGTATTGAAAAAGCTGCTGTTTTTCCGGTACCTGTTTGTGCACAACCCAATATGTCTCTCTTTTGCAAAATTGCATTGATAGACTGCTTTTGGATTGGTGTTGGTGTCTCGTACCCCTTTTCTCTTAGCGCTCTAAGGATTGGGGGGATTATGTTTAATTTTTCGAATTCCATGATATTTGTTATAATTAGTACTTCGATGTTTGAAAAGTACTATAAGGGAATTATTGACTCTTGTCAATGCTGGATTGCTTCTGGGCAGTGGTTGTTGGTCGTGCGTTGTTAATATGCTATATTTTGTGTACAATTAGCCCTTATTAATAAACTTGAATACTATGAAAAGAATAATACTGTTTTTCTCTGTTTGTGGACTCTTGTTTTCAATCTCGATATTTTCGTTTCAACTGACCTCTTTTGCTGAATCGGTTAATTCTGATGTTGTTAAAATTGCTGTTATTGATACGGGGCTTGAGTTGTCTGAATATGATAATTTGGTGGATATTGTTCATGAATATGATTTTATTAATAATTCTACAGATTTAAGTGATGGCAATGGTCATGGAACACATATATCAAATATTGTTTCCTCATGTGGGAATTGTCTGATTATGCCATTGAAGGTGTTAAATAGTAGTGGCCGGGGAATAAATTCTGATGTTAGTGAGGCAATTATTTATGCTGTTGATAATGGAGCAGATCTTATCAATATGAGTTTTGGTGGATTTTCCCATTCAGAAAAACTTTTGGAGGCTGTGAATTATGCGAATGAAAATGGAGTGGTTTTGTTGGCATCGAAATTGGCTAGGAATGATTTAGAAATGTATCCTGCGGCTTATCCGAATGTGATTGGAGTGGTTGTTAGCGACGATAGTCAGAAAAATGCTTCAATAGAAACTGCGAATGTTACTGTTGCTGTTTCTAAAATTTTGTCATCTGATCCAAGTCTAAATAATCCTCAAATTATTGAGAAATTGCATGAATATTATGAGTATGAAGGTGTACAGGTAGTATTAAATGATAAATCTGAATTGTTATATCCTGATAGTCATGATGACGGACTAGTTTCAGTGCAATATTCAAGTGATGTTCATGAATATTTGACTGATGAGGCGTTGAAGTTTCTGAAGACTAAAAATCCTGAGGCATATGAGGAAATGCAGTTTTATCTTTATGATTTGAGGGAGGGTGCTTTTGATGAAGATGCTGTAGGTCCAAATATTAGTCCTGTGATTATTGATACATCATGGAGACCTTTAAGACATTTTTATAGAATTACTGATGGTTTGGGCTATTTTAATGGGGGGAGTTTCAATATATCTACTGCTATTCCAGATTTAGTGAAAGAGATGCCAAATATAAAAGCTGAAGTTCGCTATCCAAATGCATATGAATGGGCTAGTGGTAACGATGATTTAAATAAGCATGACTTTGAAGATGCTCTGGCTGCTTATGCTAGAGGGGACAAGAAAGAAGCTTATTACACCTTGGGTTTTACTCTTCATCTTATTGAAGATATGTCACTTCCAGAGCACACTCATCTTGAGTCTCATAATGACGATCCTTTTCCTACGGGTGGGCTTGAAGATGGTTCTGGTTATGAACAATATATTGCTGATCAATATTCCACTGTGTATGAGGATGACTGTAATGAGAATAAGTTGAGGAATTATTTACATCCATTTTGTGAGCCACCGGGAGATGAAGATCCTTTCCACGCTGTATCGGTGATGCCGGTTTTTTCTTATTATGATGATGTTCTTTCAGATTATACTAACTTAAAGCAGTATTTTGATTCAATGGCTACTTTTGGTTATTATCGTAATCGTTTTCGAGCAAATCTTGATTCTGAAACAAAAGTTGCAACGGGTGAATTAGCTCGTATGTTTCCTATTAAATATGATGATAGGTTTTATATACTTCCAAATACTTGGATATTATTTCCAGATTATGCTTCTTGGAATGGTGATCGGCTGGTTTCTGTAGCTGATAGTTGGTGGGAAACTGCGAAATTTGATGGTAATCCGGATGAGTCGGGTTGGTATTATATTGAAAATTCTTATAATAAATTGGATCTTGGGGGAAAGATAAGGCCTGCTATATATAAAAAAGATTGGTATAGCTATGCTGCTGGGGAAATGAAAAAGCATTCATCTGATAGATTTAAAACTCCATATTCTGGTAATTATGTTCGAAATGTTGATGATAAGGTTTTGGCTGATGTTATGGCGGATGATTTGGTTCCGCTAGCTGTTCAACATGCGGCTGGAATTATGGATTTGTTTTGGAGGGAGACTAGGCAGCCTGAGGAAGCTAGGTTAACTCTTGAAATTGATGGGATTGCTCTTGAAATGCCAAGTTATACTGATTTTGGAGATGTGGCAGTTGGGGGGAGTAAGACGATCACTTTTACGGTTAGAAATACTGCGGAAGGTGTGCTTTTTGTTTCTCCTAATCCACGTTTTACAGCTGGGGATATTGATCAGTTTGAAATAGTAAGTGTACCTACTGAGTCATACTTGGGCGCTGGGGAATCTACTACTTTTCAGGTGAAGTTTAAGCCGGATTCGAGTGGCTATAAGATTGTGGGAATGAATCTGGAAACTAGTGATGATTATGCTGTTTTTAATGTTGAGGGGACTGGGGTAGAGAATGTTGTGGAGAATGAGGTGGATGAGATTATTGCTGATGAAACTGTGGGGGTGAGTTATGTTCAGAATTACAGTGAAACTGGTTTGGATGAGCTTGGTGTGGAGGATTCTTTTGAGGTTTCACATTATGTTAATAGTGTTCCTCCGTCATGTGATGCGATGAGGAACGGAGGTCGTGATTATATAGAATTTGAAATTACTGATGAAAATAAGCTATATGGTGATATTGATTTTGGTTTAACGCATATAGATTATACTGAGTATTTTACTGTTCTTGTTGATAATAATAGTAGTGGCACAGTTGATTTAATCCCTCGTTATGCAGATCAGGGTAAATATGTTGATTTTGAAGTAAGAAATATTTTAGCTGAGATTCATTTGGGGGACGGATTGCTGATAGCTGTAGGTGGGGGAGGGTTCTCTATGGAGCCTGGTGATTGTACGAGTTTTGTTGTTAGCTTTAATGGCTGGAGCGATTATTTGGATTCACATATTGCCATATATGGAGATGGTGGGAATTTGGATAAGGGTCGTTTAGAGATATATGGTCATAATATTTTCTTTTGGGGGGATCACTATTCCTATACTGTTGCTCCTGGAGAAACTTTATCTTCTATAGCTGCTAGGTTTGGAATTAGTGAATCTACGATTCTTGAAGATAGTCTTATTAATAATGCTGAAGATGTAAAGGTAGGTAAGAATTTGATCATTGATAAGGATTTGATTGGGACTGTGGATAGTTCTGATGTAGTGGAGCTTGTTGAGGAGGAAGAAGATGAGGAGATTGTTATTGAAGAATCTGTTCAGGATAATGAACTTGTTGGTAGGGGATTCGTTTCTTGTGATGATTTTGAAGCTAGATCAGACAATCTAGTTTATGATGACTTAAATGAATATAAAGGTGGAGGTGGGCATGATTTTGGGCTTCTTCTTTTGGGAAAAACATTATCCGAGACCTTAACTTTAGTTAATTGTACTAGCCAGACAATGACGATGTCTCCGTTATATGAGGCTGCTTTCTGGGATGAAGATACTTTTATTTATGGAATTGGAATTAAATATTTTGAATTAGGGATCAATTCTAATGATGTAATTTTAGAATCGGGAGAATATATATCTTTTGATTTAGTTTTTACTCCTGAATCACTAGGTGATTTTGGAGTATTTTTTGAGGTTTATGTAAATGGAGAATTGGTGGATTATGTTAATAGTTTTGCTACTGGAGTTGGAATTGAAGGTGATTATTATTTATATAAGGCTGATAGGGGTGATACTTATGAATGGATATATGCTGTTTTTGGAATGGGTGGACTTTTGATTCCTGAGGAAAAAGATATTGCCATTATAAATGGGCCATTGTTTGATGGAATGATCGTGAAAATCCCTAAGGACCTTGTTGGAAAATCCTATCCATACGATGGAGACTTAAGTCTTGAAATCCTCTCTGATACCACAAACCATTTGGCAGAAACCTTCTCCGACACCACAAACCACTGGGCGGAAAGTTTCATTGATGAGCTGTATGAGAGGGGGGTTGTAAATGGGAAGGAGGATGGTGTTTTTGATCCGAATGCAAGTATTACTAGAGCGGAGCTTGCTAAAATGGCGGTTGAGGCTGGGGTGTTGACGGGGGGTCTTAATTTTTATGAGAATATTTCAAGTTCTTCATTTGCTGATGTATCAGTGAATGAATGGTATGCGCCTTATGTAGAGGCTGCGTATAATGCTGAGATTATTGAGGGTACAGAAATAGGAGGAAAGAGATATTTTAGGCCTAATGAGCCTGTGTCTCGTGTTGAAGCCTTGAAGATTCTTTTGTATGCGAATGGATTTGCTGATTATACAAACGATCATGATACTCAAATTTTTACTGATGTTCCGAGAGGGGAGTGGTATTCTTCTATTGTTGAATATGCTAAGGATTTTGAGATAGTTACTGGTTATCCTGATGGAAGCTTTAGACCTGCTAATGAAGTGACTCGAGCTGAGGCTGCAAAGATCTTGTATGTTTTATTTTTTGAAGACTAATAGGAGATAGCTCAAATTTCCATGTCTTGACAAATCAAGTAAAACGTTTATCATACTGCACTTTTAATCTGTTGTATGATAAATCGAGTTAAAGAACATTTGGAGCAGGGGGTTGAGCCGACTACGATGGGTGAGGAGGGGATTTTGCATAGAATTGAATTGCCGGAGAGGGTGGTTTGGGCTAAGCAGTGGTATAGGGCTCATAATAAGGGTTTGTCTTTGCCGATTGAATGCGATGGGGCCTTACTTTCTCCTTACTGGGCAGAGTTGAAAATGTTGGAACTGCAGTTGTGTCGTTTGGTTGGGGGAGACCATGTAGTTGAAGCTTTGGATTCTTATGATGATAGAGTAGAGGACAAGAAGTTTGGTATTTTGGGTGCAAGGCATACAAATATTAATGCTGAAGCTGATTCTGATTTGGAACTTGCTGGAATTGTAATGAAGATTAATAGGAGATATCGTGATGAATCTAGGGCTTATTCTACAGCAAAAATGAAGGGAGGTGAGCATTCGGAATATGATGATTTCTTTCGTAATCTGCAGTTGAGGCATAATAGGGAACTATTGTCTATTGTAGGTTCTGATGTTGATTGGGGAGTGGCAATGCAGTCTATTGATGAAGTATTTGAAAGGGCCGGGAAAATCAAAAAAAAACAGCCTGAGAATGTTATTCCTAAATTTGTTGAAGCTGGTATCTATCCGATGCATCC
>JAUUZY010000053.1 GCA_030592015.1 Candidatus Peregrinibacteria bacterium
AATCATTGTATTCCTTGTTGCAATAATCGTCGCAATAAGATCATTGGATAATTCCTGTCTTATTCTTACTAATACTGGACTCAAAGCCAGGAAAAGCTATAAGATACTTGGAGCACCAACACTATTGATTCTTTCCCAATTAAAACATATTGAATACCAAAAGAAAAGAAAATTAAAGCTAATAGTTGGACTTAGACCAATTATGTATTTTGGTCTTTTGATCTTAATTCTATTATTGATTTTACATCATTAGTTTTGGATTTAGGAAGACGAATATTTAAAAAATTATTACACACAACAATGTGTAATAAGCAAATTATGTAGAACAAATCACTAAAGCCGACCGTGACGCATGTCACGCCCTTTGCGGAGAAAGCAAAGCCCGCGCCACTCTACGGCGGCTTAGTTCCACCGTTCTACGTACAAATATAATCTCTGTATGATTTCATTAGTTTTTTTTATTAGTAGCTTTTTACATCTAAAACTCATTCAATATGCTTTATAGGAAAGGACAGCTTATATTTTGCAGTTTTCTTATAGTCTTGGTTTCATGCAATCCGTACCCTAACAGACAACAAGAAGCGACCAGTAAACCCCGATCTTACTCGACCTCTTTTAAGCCTTTGGTTTTTATTGATGATAACCGGACGGAAAAAATCAAAGGGATAGCATCCGATTTTGATCAACTAATTGAGGAACACGCTAAGAACAAACATATTCCAGGCATAGCGTATGGAATCGTTGTTGATAATGATCTGATTGTCAGCGGAGCAACGGGATTTATTAATATTGAAGATAGCTTAATTGCCACTTCCCGATCCTGTTTCAGAATTGCCTCTATGACTAAGAGTTTTACAGCCATGGCTATTTTGATGCTCAGAGATGATGGTAAACTGTCCCTTGATGATCCTGTGGAGAAATACATCCCAGAGATGTATGATCTGGAATATCTGACAAGGGATGCTCCAGTCATTACTATCGAAAATTTGTTGACCATGACAGCTGGATTTCCTGAAGATAATCCATGGGGAGATCGACAACTCGAGGAGACAGATCAAATGTTGATGGACCTAATTACTGATGGTGTGTCATTTTCGAATCCAAGCTCCTATCAATTTGAATACAGTAACACAGGCTATGCATTGTTAGGTAATATCATTACCCGGGTAGCTAATACGCCTTACCAAGACTATATACAGGAAAAAATCTTGCATCCACTGGAGATGTATCAAACCTACTGGGAGTATGACAGTGTCCCGGAAGAGCAATTAGCCCTAGGATATAGATGGGAAGATGAACAATGGAAATTGGAGCCCATGCTTCATGATGGCTCATATGGTGCCATGGGTGGATTGATCACCACAATAGAGGACTTTGCTAAATACGTGAGCTTTCATTTGTCTGCCTGGCCCCCCAGAAATGACCCGGATCATGGGCCAGTTAGAAGAAGTACACTTCGTGAAATGCAGACTATCCGAAATCCCAGCTTGTATGCAAGCGCAAGAGATTTGAATGGTGATCCTTGTGCATTAATCTATGGTTACGGTTTTGGACTTGGCGTTAATGAAGATTGTAATGGGTTTAAAACAGTTAATCACGGAGGAGCGTTACCCGGATTTGGTGGTGGCTACGACTTTTTTCCTGATTACGGAGTTGGAATTATGGCATTTTGCAACCTAACATATACCTCTCCTATACCACGTAGAGAGGCATTGAGAATACTCTTTGAGTCAACTGAAATAGAACCCAGGCAACTTCCGGTCTCTGATATTTTGCTTGAGAAGCAAGAGCAGGTAACAGCATTGATTCAGAATTGGGACAAGGAATTGGAAATGGAGATTCTGGCTGAAAATTTCTACCTGGATAAATCAAGAGAACGTCGTATATCTGATATTAATGAAATGCTTGATAAAGCTGGCTTAATTGACAGTACAGGTGAATTGCAGCCGGAAAACCAACTCCGAGGAAGTTATAAACTACATGCTGAGCATGGTGATATAGGCATCTACTTCACTCTTACTCCTGAAAAGCGCTCCAAAGTGCAACAACTTGAAGTAACTTTTGATCCATCTGAGAACTAGTGAAATACTATATAGACGTAGAACAAATCACTAAAGCAGACCGTCACGCATGTCACATCCTTTGCGAAACAGGCAAAGCCCGCGCCACGCTACGGCGGCTTAGTTCCACCGTTCTGCGATCAAAAAAATGTAATGGAAAATTTTTTGAGACACGTTTATCTATAAGTTGGTGGTAATAAAGAACAACTTTCGAATTTACTATTAGTCCATAAAACAGTTTAGGAAATGAAGTACCTGCCAACTTTCTCAGAAAAGATCAAGAAATTCTTAGCACTCACTTTTTTAAGTCTCCCACTATCTATCATCAAATTTTTAATTGGGAAACCTATCCAGATAGATGGTCAGACCATGGATCCGGTTGTTCAATTTATGGTGAAATTTTTCGTAGACCATGAAATAGGTTACATTCCTTTAATAGATGAGGAACGTCGAGAATTCGACATCCAAGGTAGTTGGTTTGCACACAATCCAGAACCTTCTGTTACCATAACAAAATGGACGGTGAATGGCCCCAATGGTGAAATTCCATTCGAAATCCACCGTCCGGCTAAATTACCCTCTAAACATGCTCCCGCTCTTATATACTACCATGGAGGCGGATATGTGTCTGGTTCACTAGAATCTCACCAAAATCTCTGCCGGCAATTATCGCATGATGTAAGCTGTGCTGTTGTGGCTGTGGATTTTAGATTAGCACCCGAAAATAAATTCCCCATAGGGATTAATGATTGTTTGGCTGCGTATGATGCTGTTGTCCAACAAGCCCATGAACTCGGTTTAGACCCCAAACGTATCTCTGTGGGCGGTGATAGTGCAGGTGGCAATGCAGCTGCCGTTATTGCACAGCAAAGGAAGTCCTCATCCTATCCTCCAAAATTTCAAGCGCTCTGGGTGCCATGGTTGGACATGAGTAAACAAACTCGCTCTTATGAATTAATGGGCGAAGGCTTCTTTTTGGAAAAGAAAAAAATGGAATGGTACACCACAAATTATTTGCGATCTGAAGAGGACGGATTAAATCCATTAGCTTCTCCATCTCTTGGAGATGTGGAAGGAGTATGTCCTGCTGTCATTTTTTCAGCAGGATTCGACCCGCTAAGAGATGAAGGCAGAGACTATGTTGAAAAATTAAAAACAGCAGGAGTGCCAATCCAATACAAACTTTACGAAGGTGTCGTTCACCCATTTGTGAATGTTGCAGGAAAAATTCCAGTTGCTCGTAAAGCATTTGATGAAGCAATTGTTATACTAAGAGAAAACATTTAAAATCATATTTAAGGGAAATTGAATTTCGTTAACGGGTGCCACTTTGAGACTGGAAAGTCGCAGAATCACTAAAGCCGACCGTAACGCTTGTCACGCCCTTTGCAAAAAAGCAAAGCCCGCGCCACGCTACAGCGGCTTAGTTCCACCGTTAGATTGACAGTCGGCACGTATCAATGCCGCAACTCTGATACCGTAACAACTTTGAAGACATTCAACGGAGAAATATAATGAATTGCATACTTTTTGGAGGAAGTGGTGAAGTCGGTGGGGCTGTTGCTCACGAACTAATCAAGAGCAATTTGTGCTCTAAACTAACGATGCTAGGCCGAAGAGCCGTAGCCTCCATACAAGACGAGGCTAAGGTCAACCAGGTCGTAGTAGACACGAGCACACCCTACTTTGAGGAGACTGTCAAAGAGATAGCGCTTGGCCATGATATCGCCATCAGTTGTATTGGAATCGGAAGCGGAACCGCCTCGATGAGCGAAGATCAAATGATCGAGGTCGAGGTCAACATGTTGGGTAAATATGCGAGAGGCTGTAAAGCTGCTGGGATTGAGGTCTTTGAGCTCTTAACTGCTGTAGGTATCAACGAGGCCCACGCAGCCTCAAGGATCAAGGGCTTTCGTGTAATAGGGAAAAAGTACAAAACAGTACTTGAGGTTGGATTTGAAAAACTGGCTGTCTTCCAGCCCGGAATGATTGTAGGCAATGTACATACCCCTGGATGGCTCACTGTCCTAACCCGCTTTATACCGGATTCCATTGGATGGGGGAACATCAGGCAGGAACAGGTTGCGCAGGCATTTGTGGCTCATTTGGAGAAGGGGGTTACCATGCAAAATGAATCTGTTGTATCCTACGGGAATAAGGAAATGAAAATGTTGATTTCGGAGACACGTGGAAAATAGTCTAGCTGAAAAAGACAGAGATGCCAAGTGAAACGCTGTGAACGTATGTTTGTATTGAGCCCGCCAAATGCCCCCGCGTCGTTGACTTCGCAAACGAGCCTGGCCAAGAGTGTCGTGCTGGCATATTCCAAAAGCCAGAGTATGGGGATGCATCTGCAATCTAACAAATCGCTATAGCGGACGCCGCTTAGTTCCACAGTTCTACGTATCAAAATAGGTTAAGGTAGAACCTGAGAGGTTTATTTATCTAGTAGTTCAGGAACATTCAGCAGAACAGAGATTTGATATTTTACTACAATAGATTTATGAAAATGAAGAAAATATTGCTTTTAAGAATAGTACTTTTTGTTCTGTTCTCAGTTTTATACTGGTCTTGTGGTCAAAAGAATACCAGGGATGAAATCAGCAAAAGTTTTGAAGCTGATTTACGAGATTTTATGCTTGAGTTTATAGAAGAAACAAATGTTCCCAGTATGGGATTTGCCTTCTATTCCGATACGATCGG
>JAUUZY010000044.1 GCA_030592015.1 Candidatus Peregrinibacteria bacterium
AAATCAACAGGATACGACACAAACACAGTAGCGAGCATAAATCCTACAGGGACTATAAACATCGATTATGTAAGCGTTGAGGACGTGAACAATACAAGCGCAATCACACCAGACATAGACTTTAGCTCAAATGCAGAGAACATAGATCTGGGTGCGGCAAATACAGGATGGACCTTTGACGCAGCATACGTACCACCACTAATCCCGGAATTCTCTACATACATGCTGATGATCACAATGCTGATCGGAATGGGCATGATTCAGCAGAAATTTAAGGCGGAAATTATTCCTTTATAATCTTACCTAACCTTATTGGCATTGCCACCAAGGCTATTAAAATTCCAAACAGTAGAATAAAAATTCCTGTTAGGATTTTTCCAACTCCAACAAGTTTTAATTGTAGAAGTGTGGAAGGATAATTCTGAATCTGCACTAATTGACTGTTCAGTTCAGAATTTGCTTCGGCAGTATCTCGAGTAGCTTTAGCAAGTGAAAAATAATTGGCTTGAAGCTGGTGAAATGTTTCTTCTTCAGCTTCTACTTGCGCATGCATACTCACACCCTGCAAGGCAAAAACAGAACCGGAAACAACAATGATTAGCATAATCAACATCATTGGAATCATTTTTTTCACGTTCTTCATAGGAATTGTTAAGAAGATATTGCAAAAATCATGACAGATAATTAAAGGGAATGCAAATACTCCTCAAACTCCTCATCTTCAGAGTTCCAATCAAAAATTATTTCACCATCTGCAATAACTACAATTTCATCTTCCTCATCCTCATCAAGTTGTTCAAATGAAAATGAAGAAATACGGACAATTTCATCAAACTCAGGAAGATCAAACATGCGATAAACATCATCTACAGGACTTAGAACCTTGCCCCCAAAACTACAATCCTCTTCACATCCAAGGTCCCGATAAAAGAAAACAGAAGACTTTCCGAACTCATTCACATAGCCCTTTATAATCGCATACTCCAATTCCTTATCATTCTTGAGAAGCCACTCAAAAATACTATCATAGTTGTCAGGGAGGACAGTCCCTTCAACCTTAGCCAGATCCCAGAATAGATTCAAATCATCATGTATCTCTAGCTGCTTATCTATAAACCTGGAATCATATTTGGGGAAGTCTTTTTTATTTTCATCAACCCACTGAAGCATCGTACCGCCATCAAAATAATATTCATTTCTCTCAACCTCAGCCACTTCTCCAAAAGGCTCTTCATATCTCGCTACAGCACTGGAAAGGAAAATCAATTCCTCATCATCAAAATAGTAATAGTTAGAACTTTGCCCCATTTCACCCATAAGAGTTACACGAATTTTCTTTATTTTGCCCCAATCACGATAAACAGTCAGCACACCGCCCTCAGTTGAGTACCCAAACAAATCTTTGTCAGTTTTCGCATACATTTCAACACCTTTATCAATATTTTGCACTACTTGATCCACAGTCAATTCAGCGGGCGCAGTTGTACATCCAAACATTCCGAAAATCAGTAATAACAGTAGAAGTTTTTTCAAGTTATATCAGCAGTAAGAGTTTTATAAATTTCTTCAGGATGAATCCCTTCAAGCAAAACAAGGGAAACAGTTTTCAGAATAGGGAAGTTCTCCACATCATCTTCCAGCAAAGCCACAACAGATCCTACAGACATAAGTCCCTCGCTATTCACTTCGCTAAAACCATTCTTCGCCAGCTCATATCCAAGCTGGTAATTGCTGGAATATCCACTAAAACCGGTCGCAATCAAATCACCAACACCGGCAGACCCATAAGCACTTTCCTTTTTGCCTCCAAGCCTTTCGATAATTCCACTCATCTCATTCAGAGCACGAGTCACCATCCACCCCTTCGCATTATTCCCATATTCCATCCCCCCGACAAAACCAAGCGCAATCGCATAAATATTTTTCAGAACACCGGCAAGTGCAACTCCATGCACATCATTCGATACATCGATCTCCATTCTACTATCCTTAAAAAGTTCCTGTAACTTCTCTAGCGAGCTATCCTCCTCAGAAGCGAGCATTCCACCTGCCATCATCCCGGCATCAAGTTCCTCTGCCAACATAGGTCCGGAAAGAAGAACAAAACTAACCCCGGAAGACAGTGCTTCATCCAAAACTTCATCCATAGTCATCATACTATTCTCTTCAATCCCTTTTGCCAGACTAATAACTATAGCCCCTTCCTTGAGTAGAGGGTCAATCTCCTCAAGCGCAGCTCGAATCGCACGAGAGGGGACACAAAGAAAGACAAAATCAGCAGACGGAATAATATCTTCCAGATTGCTTTGCCCATCCACAACATCCGGGTCCTTGTCCCAAAGCTCAGCTATTACCTTCTTTTCCTCAAGCAGGTTTGATAGGGAACTCCCCATCTCTCCCGCACCAATAATTACAACATTCATAATAATTCTTTAATAGTATCTACACTATGCCTCAACTTTTTCTGTTCCTCCTCATCGAGCGGAACATGAATGATTTTCTCAATTCCATTTCTGCCCAGTACACAAGGAACACTCAAACATACATCAGAGTGACCATAATAGTCATTCAGCATAACTGAAAGTGTGAAAACTTGCTTCTTGTCAGCAAAAATCGACTCAGTAAGTTCACGGATCACAGTAGCAATCGAATAACATGTATATCCCTGATCATGAATAATCCTATAAGCCGCATTTTTCGTATCTTCATATGATTTCTCTCCAAGTTTTTCAGAAAACCCATCAAAACTATACAAAGGTTTTCCCAAAATATTCGCAGAACTATACATCGCAAAGGAGGTATCACCGTGTTCACCCAGAATATAGGCATCTATACTACCGGGATGCACATTAATTTTCTCTGAAATATGATATTGAAGACGGCTTGAATCCAGAACTGTACCTGAACCGAAAATTTGATTCTCCGGAAGACCTGAAAGCTTGAGCGCTTCATAAGTCAAAACATCCACAGGATTGGAAACAACGATAAAAATCGCATCCGGCGCAGCTTTCACAACCTTTGGAATAATCGATTTGAATATATTCTTATTTTTCTTCACCAAGTCGAGCCTAGTCTCTCCTTCTTTTTGCCTAGCACCTGCAGTTATAACAACAATGTCAGAGTCCTTGCAGATTTTGTAATCGTCACCGGATTCAATCTCCATATGCGGAGTAAACGTAGTCGCATGCTCCAGGTCGAGCATAAGCCCATTGGCACGCCCGGCATCAACATCAATAAGAGCCATCTCCGTAACGGATCCACTCAATAGATAAGCAAAAGCAGTCGTAGCACCAACGCTACCGCAACCAATAATAGAAGCCTTAAAGCCGCATGAATGTGATTTAGATTTTTTCATAAAATTAGGTGAGAAATTTCACCAGGATTATATCACAACTAGTCTTCAGTGCGAGCTGGAATCGGGGGATTTGGATTCTCTAGATCTTTGGCAAGAGCTTCAGGCTTAATCGCTTTTAGTTCCTCAGCAAGCCTATTAAGAGCGTCAAGACTACTGCCAGAAGTCGCCGATTTCCGCATTTTCTCTTGAATACTTTTAATAGGAGCAAGAGTGGCTGATGGGGAAACTTGAAGATCAGGCGGAGACTCATGGAATGGGAAAACAATCTTAACCGAGCTACCTTTGATTCCGACACTTCCACCATACAATTCACATATGCGCTTAGTATCAGAAAGTCTGTTCGCATCAAATTCATAGCCATCCTGCGATATCTGAATTAGAAAGCATTTTCCTCGTGTTGGGTGATCGACTGCGAATAATTTGACCTCAGGCTCTGATATGCAATTATCCAGAATATTGCCCAAAACACGTTCCATTTGAGGCAAGTTCATGCCAATTTCCTCATTATTTAGATCACCCAAACCGGTAGAAACTGAAAGGTTCGCATATTTGATAGGGGCAGCCATAGACCTAAGCTGTTCAATAAAATTGTTCAACGGTAGTGGCTTCACTCCAAGCAACAGACCTCTATCATATTCAAGCTGAGAATTCGAAGCCCTCAATCGCTCATTTTCTATCTGCAAACTATCCAGATCTCTCTGCAGGTGTGACAAAGTACGTTCAGCACTATTGGCTCTAGCTTCGGCAGCCTCCTCCAGTAGTTTATCCGTAGCCGCAATGGTCTCGTTCACCTCAGCCTCGGCATCAATTATTATTTCATCAACAAGATCATTTGTCTCAGCATCCAAGTCGCCAGGGACTCTCTCTACTAGAGTCTCAAAAAAATCACCAGACGCAAGTTTAGCCTCAGCAGCTGCAAGCTTTACTTGAGTTTCAGCTAACATTTCTTCAGCAGTCTCAGCCCTAGCTTGAGCCTTTTCAACAGCTCGGTTAATCCTAGTAAGTACTCCCTCCTCTACAGCTTCCTTTTCGGTTTCAATGGTATCAGGAATACCCCACGCATCATCTAGATCAGAAAATAAGTCAGCACCTTCTCCACTATTCATATCATCCAAAGACATATTTAGTATTTATTAAAAATAGATTTTATTATAGTCAAAATAAGCGATTTGTCTAGGGAAAGGAAATTTAATAGTGAAAACAGCTCCATCCAAAAACATCACAACACTTTTTACCAATCCATCCATTGTTAATCGCAGGAACTAGCCATTTTGATCTGTCACGACTAGCCAGTTTTTGATATAATTCATCTCCAATATCCCTTTAAGAGAATGAAAAAGATGACAGATCAGGAATTATACAAAAGGTGCCAGGAATGTGGGGGGAATGCACGGAGGTGGACGCGAGAATTTGCCTACTATCTGCCCGAGGTGGCGAGAAGGGATTTGCATAGGAGGAGGGGATTTCAGAGTATTTATGAATTCGCTGCGAAACTGAGTGGGATGAGTTTTGAGGTATGCAATAGAGTCCTACAGCTGAACAATAAATTTGAACACATGCCATTGTTGTGGGAGCAGATAAGGATGCATGGCTGGAGTAAGTTGAGAGTGATCGCATTTGTGGTGAATAGTGAGAATGAGAAAATTTGGATAGAGAATCTGAACAGATGCACGAAAGCCGGTCTGGAGAAGCTAGTGAAAAATTTCAAATCTGTCCCCGGAGAGGAAGCTCAAAAGCCGGATATCCCCTTAGCTAAGAGCACTACTCAATCCGCAATGACTTTAGGGGACAATGTCCCTTGCGGGGATAGAGCGATTTTAGATGACAGAACGGTTCTGAAATTCAAAGTGGACGACGAGACAGAATTCCAATTCAAAAAGTTCAAGCACGAATTGGAAAAAAAGAAGGGAAAGGCGATGACAATGGGGGAGGTCTTGAAGGAATTGCTACAAAAAGCCGAAACTCCGAAGCTGAAGACGAGGAAGATCAAGAAAATTACAAAAATCACACGCTACATTCCGGTACAGAGGAAGCGGGAAACTGAGGAAAAGCAAAATGATCGTTGTCGCGCAGAAAATTGCAACGAACTAGCCACGCAGTTCCATCATCCTCTCAGATTTTCCCTGAACAGGACGCACAAGGAACTGGTAAAGCTCTGCCGTACCCATCACCAGTTGGCGCATGCGGGATTTATAGAAGAAAGGGACGAATGGCAGGTGAATTGGCAGGCAAGAAAGCGCGATAAAAGGGTAGAGGAAGTAGATGAGAAGGTGAGGCAGGCTAGAAGGCGATTGTGAGGGAGTTGGGGGTGTGGTGGGTGGTAAGGCCGTGTTTTTTAAGAATTTGCAGGGCTAGTTTGTATGAAAGGAAATTATCATAAATACTGTCAATATTCAAATAGTCAAACAAAGAGTCAGA